>DATHJZ010000117.1:0-11349 GCA_035286365.1 Steroidobacteraceae bacterium
TGCGTCGCCGAGGCGAGCTCGATGGTGCCGAGCCGCGCGGTGATGACGCCGGAATTGCGCACCCCCGGCGCGACCAGCGCCACCATGCCGCCCTCGGCCACGGTAATCGTGCCCGCGTTGACGATGCTGGCCGTGGCCGCACCGCTTGCGAGTTCGTCGAACGCATACTTGCCGCCCGCGGCCGTGGTGTCGCGCATGAACGCAGTATTCGAGATGTTAGCCGTGCTCGCGACGAACGAGCCCACGTTGATCGTGGCGCCATTGCCGATCATCACGCCATTGGGATTCACGAGGAACACCTGGCCGTTCGCATTCAGCGCGCCCTGCAGCGAAGAGAACTGCCCGCCGGTGACGCGATTGAGCACGGCCGATGCCACACCGGGCTGCGCAAACGTCACCGTTTCATTGGCGGCGATGTTGAACGAGCGCCAGTCGATGACGGCACGATCCGTGGTCTGCGTGATCGTGGTGGTGGTGCCGGACTGGGCGATCGTTGCCGCACCTCCGCGCACCACGCCATCCGCCGGGCCGCCGGCCGCGAACGGCGCGCACATGAGGCCGGGCAACGCCAGGCAAATGCCAGCACGAGTCTTGCTCATCGGAAATGCTCCCAATCACTGTGAATGGGCCCCGCCCGCGCAAGCGGGGGGACTCTTATATATGCATACGTGGCCGCGACCCCGGTTCGGACAACGGGCCTTTGTCGCGTTTCGGTTCAGGGGCCATTCAAAATCCCGCCCGTATCGTTCACCGGCGCTCATACTGGCGCTACAAGAGAGAAGAACGTCATGGGGAGCCTCGGCGTGATGACGGCGGATGAGTCAGGCAGCGTGACCGGCATGCTCGAAGCAGCTGGCCAGGGAGATCGCGCCGCCATCGGACAACTCTATGGAATGCTGTACCCGGAGCTGCGCAGCCTTGCGCACCAGCGCGTGCGCAGTCTCAACAACGTGCAGATGCTCGACACCACGTCGCTGGTGCACGAATCCTATCTGCGGCTGGTGAAGGCCGGCCGCATCAACGTCGAGAATCGCAAGCACTTCCTCGCCTACGCCGCGCACGTCATGCGCTCGGTGGTGGTCGACTTCGTGCGCCACAGCCGCACCGAACGCGCCGGCGGCGCCGAGCTGCACGTCACGCTCAATTCCGAAGTGCTCGATGCCGTCGCCTCGCCGGCGGATGAGATCCTGCGCATGCACGAATTCCTCGAAGAGCTCGCGCAGGTCGATCAGCGCCTGGTGAGCGTGATCGAGATGCGTTATTTCGCGAGCCTCGACAACGACCAGATCGCCGAAGTGCTGGGAGTGACCGACCGCACCGTGCGGCGCGATCTCGAAAAGGCACGGCTGCTGCTGCTCGACGCATTGCAATGAGGCGTGACGCGGCGGAGATCGCCGAGCTCTCGAAGCTCATCGATGCCGCGCTCGAATTGCCGCCCGAGGCGCGCTCGACCTGGATCGATCAGCTGGGCCCGGCTCACGAGCCCCTGAAACCGGCGCTGCGCAAACTGCTGGCGGGCGCCGCCGCCAACAGCGCGTTCACGCTCGGCGATGTGAACCGCCGAGTGCAGGACGCGCTGCAAGGCGCCGTGAGTGTGAGCGAATCCGTCGAGCTCAAAGCCGGCGCACGCGTCGGTCCGTATGAGCTCATCCGCGAACTCGGCCGCGGCGGCATGGGCGCCGTGTGGCTGGCGCGCCGCACCGAAGGCCTGACGCGCCGCGAAGTGGCGCTCAAACTACCGCACCCGGGCATGCTGCATGCCGAGTTCGCCGCCCGCATGGGCCGCGAGCGCGACATCCTAGAAAGCCTCGCGCATCCGAACATCGCGCGACTCTACGATGCGGGCGTCACGCCGAACGGCCAGCCGTATCTCGCGCTCGAGTACATCGAAGGCGTGCCGATCAATGTGTACTGCGATGAGCAGCAGCTGGGCGTGCGCGAGCGCGTGCGCCTCTTCATCCAGGTGCTGCAGGCGATCCAGTACGCGCACAGCCACCTGGTCATCCACCGCGACCTGAAGCCCGCCAACATTCTCGTGACGGCCGCGGGCAACGCGGTGGTGCTCGATTTCGGCATTGCGAAGCTCACAGTCGAAGGCACCACCGCCGATAGCGCGTTGACGCAGTTCGGTGGCCGCGCACTGACTCCCGACTACGCGTCGCCCGAGCAGATCGCGGGTGCGCCGCTCACGACCGCGTCCGATGTGTATTCGCTCGGCGTCATCCTCTATGAGCTGCTGACCGGCGAGCGCCCATACAAGCTGGCGCGTGGTTCCGCCGCCGCGCTGGAGGAAGCCATCCTGGCCGCCGACGTGCGGCGTCCGAGCCAGGCGGTGGGCGATGCACCCAAGGCCGAGGCTCGCGCCGCCTCGCCTCACAAGCTTGCCCGCCACCTGCGTGGCGATCTCGACACCATCGTGTTGACGGCCATGCGGGTTACGCTGACCGAGCGCTATCGCACCGCGGACGCGTTGACCGTCGACATCCAGCAATACCTCGACGGGCGCGCCATCAACGCGCGGCCCGAGACCTGGTGGGAGGGTGCGCGACGCTTCGTGCTGCGCCACAAGCTCGTGGTGGCATCAGGCATAGCCGTCACTCTCGCGCTCACCGTGGGGCTCGGCACCGCCCTGTGGCAGCGGCGCATCGCGCAACTGGAAAGCGCGAATCAGAAGGCCAGCAAGGAGTTCGTCATCGGCTTGTTCAAGTCGGTCGCCGACAACACTCCGAATGGACTCTCGCCGGCGGATGCCACCGCGAAGCAGATGCTGGATATCGGCACCCGTCAGCTGTTCGCGCAGCACAGCGCGGATTCGCAGGTACGGCTCGACCTGCTGGTGCTGCTGGGATCGCTCAACGATTCACTCGATCTGCTCGACACCGCCTTGAAGTCCACCGACGAGGCGGTCGCCGTCGCCCGGCGGCTCTACGGCGAACACGACTTGCGCTACGCGGAAGCACTCGAGGCGAAAGCCGAGGTGCTGGTACGCAAAGGCGACTTCGGCCCGGCGACGGAAGCCGCCAGCCAGGTGCTGCAGGCGCTTGGGTCCGCGAACTCGGAAAATGCGGCGGTGTTCGCGCGCACCCACATCTTGTTAGGCAACGTGCACAACCAGATCGATGCTCCCGAGAGCAGCGTGCCGCGCGAACATCTCGAGCTCGCGCTCAAGGTCCTGAAAGACGCGGATGTGCGCAGTGAAGACCTGGCGCGCGCGGGCTACTACCTCGCGCGCACGTGGGAAAGCGCCGGTAACTACGCCCGCGCCGAGCCCTACTACGTCGATGCCATCCACGCGGCCGAGCAGAACTTCGGTTCCGGCAGCTACATCGCCGCGTTCGGCTACGACAACTTTGGCGACATGCTGCGTCACCTGCACCGCTACGCCGAAGGCGAGAAATACGTGCGTGCCGCGGCCACGACGTACCAGGCATTGTATGGACCGCAGCACGCCAACGTCGCGATGACCAATATCAACCTGGGGCTGATCCTCGCGGCCGAAGGCAAGCGGGCCGAAGCGGATCAGCGGATGAGCACCGCCATCACGAGCCTGACCGCCAGCCGCGGCGCGGACGACCGGACGGTCTCGTACTTCCGGCTGCATCGCGCGCGCGCCAATCTTGCGATGGGCCAGTTCGAAACGGCGCGCGCCCTGCATGACGCCACGCTGAGCTCGCCGTATGCGCAGGACCCCGCGAATCGCCGCCAGATCCTGATCACCGGCGTCGAACAGGCGCAGCTGCTCATCCTGTTGAACCGGCTCGATGAGGCGGCGGGTTACCTGGATCTTGCGGCCGCGGGCTTCAAAGGGACGCCGGATGAAGGCTCGACCCGGGCGGCGCGGCTCTCACTGCGCGCGGCGGAGCTGGCATTCGCGCGCGGCGACGGCGACGGCGCAACGCGTGCGCTGAACCAGGCGATGGACCTCGTGCTCGAACTGGGAGAGAACGCCAGCGACGCGCTGCCGGAAACCTTGTTCTCGTACACACAGACCCTGCCGTCGGCGGACCTGGCGCGCAAGACGCTCGCGCGGCTCGAGCCGCTGCCGCTCATCAAGACCGTGCGCAGCGGTGGCGCGCTCAGTGCCGATGAAGCGATTCTATTGCACACCGCGCTCGGCCGGCTCGAGCAGGCGAGCGGCGATCTCGCCGCCGCGCGCAAGGATCTGGATCGGGCAGTGGCGCTGCGCAAGGCGCATGACGACCCCGCGAGCCCTTGGGTGGCGCAACTGCAGGGGATGATGGCGGAGTATTTCGTGCAGACCCGCGATCTCACCCAGGCCCGCGCCGCGTTGGCGCAAGCCGAAGGTGTCAAGAGCGCTGTGCCGACGCCCTATTTCGCGCAGCCGCTTGCGAAGGTACGCGCACGGCTCGCCGCTGCAGCCACCGGTATGGCGGCTAACTAGAGCCGGCCGGCTGCGCTGCGAGCCAGCGCCTCCAACGTTTTGACCGTTGCGTCGCGATCGTCATCGATCAGCGACCGGCTGAACAGCACTGCCATGCGATCGCCTTTGCGAACGGCGATCACCGCGACGTCGCTGAGGATTCTCTGCGCGGCATCGCCCCGCTCGACGACGACCGTTGCCGCATCGCCGACACCCGCGACGGATTCATAGCGAACGTTCTTGCCCGCGCCCGGATTGACCGGATCGACGGAGCCGGACGTGCGGCTGCGCGCCTCGTCGCCGGCCGAGCCCTTGGCCTTGAAGATCTGCGCCACGAATGTGTTCGTGGGCGTGTCCCAGGTGCAGGTGGCGATGTCGTACTTGTCGAGACTGTGGTCGCGTTTCGCTGCCTTGGCGCCAGCGAAGGCTTTGCGCACTTCCTTGTCGGTGACGAGCGCGCACGGCTCGTTCGTCGGTCCGGCCGTTTCAGCGTTCGCAGGCATTGGCGCATCCGCGGCCAGCGCGTTCTCTTTCGAGCAGGCGGCAAGCCCGCAGCAGCAGGCCAGCGCGACGATCAAGGCACGATTGAGTCGGGAATGCATGGAGCGTCTCCGGATGAAAATGAGGCGGCTGTCGATAGATACGAAATCAGCGCGCATTTCGGACATATCGCTGTCCGGAGCGAAGGTCGATCTTCGTATTCCTGAATGAGGCCGCCGCGTTCGGCAGCCCATTCAGGGAGTCGCCGTGAACAAGACCTTTTCGTGCGCGTTGATTGGCGCGCTGCTCTTTGCCGCCAAAACGCACGCCGCCACGTTCACGGTCACCAACACCAACGACTCGGGCGCAGGATCGCTGCGCCAGGCGATCACCGACGGCGTCGCCGCGACCGTAGGCAATGCGGCCCACGACACGGTGATCGCGTTCAACATCCCGGGCACGGGCGTGCACACCATCCGCCCTGCTTCTGCGCTGCCGCCGATCAAGGATCTTCTGATCGACGGTTACACGCAGCCCGGCTCGCGGGCGAACACCCTGGCGAAGGGCAGCGACGCAGTGCTCACCGTAGAAATCGACGGCATCAACGCAGGCTTGAGCGCCGACGGGCTCGTCAACCAGGGCACGGTGCCCGGCGCCGGCATTCCGACGGTCACCGTGCGCGGCCTGGTCATCAATCGCTTCGGCGGCGCGGGCATTCGCGTCACCGGCCCGGGCGGCGGGGGATTTCCCGGTTACGCCATCGTGCAGGGTTGTTACATCGGCACCGATGCGAGTGGCACGCAGGCGCGCGGCAATGGCGCCGGCATCGTGTTCGGCAACGACGGCCAGGGTGTGATCGGAGAATTCACACCGGACTTCGGCGGCAACACGACGCCGTGGCCGGCCTGGCGCAACGTGATTTCGGGCAACGTCGGCGCTGGCGTGGCGTTCGACTCCAGCGATTCAATGAACCCCGCCGTCGGCACCGTGCGCAATGCGTACATCGGCACGGACGCAACGGGCCTCGCCGCGGTTGGCAATGGCGGCGATGGCATCGCGATCGCGGCGGAAGCCGCGGTCGGCAGCCTGGGCTTCGGCAGCTTCATCTATCTACACAACAATCTGATCGCGGCGAATGGCGGCGACGGCATCGACACGCAGGGCATCGGCACCCAGGGAATCAACAACACCATCGGCTCCGGCATCGACGACCGCGCGCTCGGCAACCAGGGCAATGGCGTGTATTTTCACGGCGCGAGCATCGGCGCGATCAATGCTTCGTATGGAGTGATCGGCGTGGCAGGCCCGGGCGTAGCTCACAATGCCGGCGCGGGAGTGCGCATTGCCGACACCGCGGTTGCCGACGTCAGCGGGCCGGTCTACAGAAACGTCGGGCTCGGCGTCGACATCGGAGCCGCGGGTCCCACTGCCAACGATGTCGGCGATGCGGATACCGGGCCCAACGAGGGGCTGAACTTTCCGGTCATCACCTCGGCCGAGACGGGAGCGGCTGTCGCCGGGACTCGTATCCAGGGCACGATCAATTCGCGGCCGAACTCACAGATCGAAGTGCATTTGTACATGAACCCCGCATGCAACCCGTCCGGATATGGCGAGGGAGAGCGGTTTCTCGATTCCGTCATTGGACTGACTACTGATGCGGGCGGCAACGCCACCTTCGACAAGCACCTTGGCTTCACGCTGGACGCCAGCGTATTTCCGGTGGTCGTGGCGCAGGCGCGGCGCTTCGCGGAAGGCGTGTTCCCGCTGGCGTCCGCGATCGAGGTCTCGGAGTATTCGCCGTGCGTCACCGTCACCGGCGGCGCGCCGTTGCCGACGCTCGGCATCGATGACGTGAGCGCGAGCGAAGGCAATGCGGGCACGACGACGGTTACGTTCACCGTCACGCTCTCCGCCGCGGCCGCCGGCCCCGTCATCGTGAACTACGCGACTGCGGATGGCACCGCCACGGCCGGCACAGACTACGTCGCATCCAGTGGCACGCTCACTTTCACCGCCGGGCAGGTCACGAAAACCGTGGCGGTCACCATCAACGGCGACCTCACGGTCGAGCCGAATGAAACCCTGGTGGTGAATCTCAGCGGCGTGACCGCCGCGACGATCGCGGATGCGCAGGGAACAGGAACGATCACCAATGACGACGTTGCGCCGCCGCTGCCGACGCTGAGCATCGACGATGCCTCCGTCACCGAGGGGAATGCGGGCACGGGAACGGCCACGTTCACCGTGACTCTGTCCGCCGCTGCGGCCAGCGCCGTCACCGTCAACTATGCGACTGCCGATGGAACCGCGACTGCGGGCAGCGACTACGCAGCCGCCACCGGGACGTTGACCTTCGCGCCGGGCGATACGACGAAGACAGTGACGATCAATGTGAATGGCGACACGACCGTTGAACCGGCCGAAACGTTTGCGGTTGGCTTGAGTGCACCGGGCGGCGCCACCATTGCGAAGGCGAGTGGCGCGGGCACGATCACCAATGACGATGTCGCGCCGCCGCCGGGCGGTGGTGGTGGTGGTGGCGGCGGATCGATGGATCCGTGGCTGCTGGCCGCGCTCAGTTTCTGCCTGATCGTCGCGAGCGGCTGGCGGCTGCGCCGCAGCCCGCTTCAGCGCTGGCCCTTCTTCCCGTAGTCGTAGCTGGTCGATTCCCGGTACTGATCGACGCTGCCGTCGGGCTTCTCTGCCAGACGATCGACTGGACCCTCTCAGGGGGCCTCGGTTACGGCAGCGACAGAATCCCCTCGCTGCGGACGATCCACTTCCCGTTCGGCGGGAAGCCGGGGTTCAGTTCGACGACTTCGCTCCCGCCCTGTGCCATCAATGCCACGGCCAGGAGCAATGATCCATTCGACGGGAAATACGTCTCCGCCGCGCGGCGATAGCCCGGTCCGTCGACACTGGCGCCCGCCGCATGCGGTGCCGCGTCATCAATCACATGCACGCGCGGGGTCATGCCGGACGTCCCGAACTGGAAATTCTTCGCGTCGCCTGTCAGGAAATCGATCGCCATCTCGGGTTCATCGAGCCGCGTCGCGGTCATCGCGAGCATGGGCCAGTCCCAGCCCCAGGTCTGGCGCAGATCCCAGTCCTTGACCACCGCCTTCAGCGTGCGGCGCATGGTCTCGCGATCGGCGCCCCAGCCAGGCAGCAACCCATACGCGGCCACGAGCGAGGGATTATCGCGGTTCGGGCACTCCGCCCCGTTCTTGCCGCCGGAGCATTCAGGCGAACGCGCGCGCTCCCACAAATCCGGCTGCGACTCCGCGGCTAGATAGAGGCCATCCTTGACCGGCAGCTTCGACAGCCGGAACAGCACGTTGTCCCACTTGGGATCCTTCGGCATTCCGAGCCGCACGCGCCAATCCTGCGCGGTCGCGAGGCCAAACCGGAAGTACGCGAGCTCGAAGGTCGGGTTGTAAGTCGTCAGCGGCGGGAAATTCTCCTGCGCCGGAATCACGGGCGGCCCGAGGATGAACCGCTCGGCCTTCTTGTCGTAGTACGGCCAGCTCGCGAGCAACTCCGCGGTCTCGAACACCAGGTTCTTGTACTTCTCCAGCGTCTCGCGCGTCGGCTTGGCCTTGTACAGCACCTCGGACAGGTAGATAGGATGTGGCTGCTGCCACATGATGAAAGGATTCACGGTGCTGGGCGATTCGCGCCCCTCGGGCCCGACCATCTTGGGCCACCATGCGCCGCGCACGCCGTTCGCCTTGGCGCGCACCTTGGCGGCGTCCAACTGATCGAGATACCACTGCATGCTGCGCTGGAGCAGTTCCGGCCTTCCCCACACGGCGAAATGCGCGGAATGCCACACATGCATTTCGAGATGGAATTTGCCGTTCCAGCTGTTCGAGAAGAGCCCCTCTTCCTGCGGCGGCACCTCGCCTGCGCAGTTGATGGCGGTCAGGTACTGTGAAAGCACAATCCGCCGCTCGAGCTCGTTCGCGCGCGGATCGCGGCTACCGGTGAAGTCGATGACGCCGCCCTGCGTCCAGTAGCCCTCCCACCACTGCGACACGCTATCGCGCGCAATTTGGGCGTTGGGCATCGGACTTGGTGCCCGGGGAGAAAACTCGACTAACAAGGTGACTGCGGTCGCGCCGGGGGCGGCGATACGAAACTCGTGAGTCGCGGGCGAATCGATATCGAGCTCGCGATCGGATGACACCTGCACGGAATAGTGCGTCTCGTCGAGCGTGCGCGCGAGATTCAACCCGCTGGCGCCGCGCGAGATTTCCTGCGTCGAATGCGTGTCGGGATGCGTCCAGTCCGCGGGATCGGGATTGAGTGTGTGCGACACGCCGGGAAACTTGAGGGTGACGCCGAGCCGTCCTTTCGCGAGCAGCGGCGACTCGAGCCGCACGATCAGAATGTCGCGGCTGGGATGCACGGAAGTTTCGACTTCCACCGGCTGGCCGTCGAACTTGAACGTGCTCGTGAGCCGGCCGGTCCACATGTCGAGCGTCTGCTTCGTCGCGCTCAAATTCGCGAAGGACGCTTCCTTGCCGTCAGCACCTAATAACCTCAACCCGAGCCGTCCTAACGAAAACCGGTGTGGGTTCTCGCGCAACCACTGGATGTCCTCGCGCTTCGCTTCATCCCAGTTGCGCAGGTACGGGTACAGCCGCTTCTTGCCGCGCACTTCGATGGGCGTCAGCGCGCTCGCCAGTTCGAAATGCTTCGGGTTCGGAAAGCTGTGCCACGCCCACTGCGCCTGGGTCATCAGCGGCACCAGCGGCGAGTACTGCTCCTGAAAGGTCTGCAGCCCCGTGATGTCGGCGGTGAACGCGAGGCTGCCGTTCCCGACCATGAAGGGCGCGGATTTATCGATGACGGTGATGGACGGATTGTGGCGCGTGACCAGCGCGTGCCGGTCGATGGGCGTGCCCTGGATCGCGGCGAACGTCGGCCCGGCGAGCAACAACGCAATTGCGGCGCCCAGCGCGGCGATGAAGCAGCGGATCCCTCGTGACGGCATGGCGCCGAAGTATGAGCCAAACATTACGTCTGCGCGTGATTGACCGCTGTTGACCGAATTTGAGGTATTGTTCGGGCAGATCGTACGTCACGACCAAGTTGGGGGATATATAGATGAGTGAGTCGACGATTGACCGGCGCGCGTTGCTGAAGTCGGCCGGAGCCGCCGCCGTGGGATTTTCCGCCATCGCGCAAGCCGCGGGCACCCGCCGCAAGTACGTGAACGTGGGCGTGGGCTCCCGGTCGCGCATGTACCTCACCGCGATCACCAAGACCTTCGCGGCCAACAACGAGCTCGTCGCGGTCTGCGACGTGAACCCGGGCCGGCTCGACACCGCCGAGAGGTTCGTCGCCCCGAATGGCGGCAAGCCGAAAAAATATCTCGCCGCCGACTTCGACAAGATGATCAAGGAGACCAAGCCGGACTGCGTGATCGTCACCTGCCCCGATGGTTTCCACGACGAATACATCGTGCGCGCGCTGGATGCGGGTTGCGACTGCATCACCGAGAAGCCGCTGACCATCAATGCGGAGAAAGCCCAGCGCATCGTCGATGCCTGCAAGCGCAACAACCGCCACGTGCGCGTGCTGTTCAACTACCGCTACTCGCCACCGCGCACGCAGGTGAAAGACCTGCTGATGGGCAATGCGATCGGCGACATCATGTCGGTGGATTTCCACTGGTTGCTGAACACTTTGCACGGCGCGGATTATTTCCGGCGCTGGCACAGCAACAAACAGATCTCCGGCGGCCTGATGATCCACAAGGCCACGCATCACTTCGACCTGGTGAACTGGTGGTTAGGCAGCGAGCCCGAGATCGTGCAGGCCTACGGCAAGCGCGAGTTCTACACGCCGGCGATGGCGAAGCGCTTCGGCCTTGCGAGCCACCACGAGCGCTGTCTCACCTGCCCGGAGAAGGCGAAGTGCACGTTCTACCTGGACATCGCGACCGACAAGAATTTCAAGGAGCTGTATCTCGACAACGAGAAACACGACGGGTACTTCCGTGACCGTTGCGTGTTCAGGCCGGATATCAGCATCGAAGACACGATGAACGTGATCGTGAAGTACAAGACGGGCGCGACGCTGTCGTATTCGCTGAACGCGTTCAACGCCTGGGAAGGCTACATGATCGCGTTCAACGGCACGAAGGGCCGGCTCGAGCATTCGATCGTCGAGGGCGGTGCGGTTTCGGCCGGCGCCACTAACTACCAGGGCGAAGGCGGCGACCGCGTGACCACGCGTATCATACCCATGCGCGGCAAGCCGCAGGACATCGAGCCGTGGACCGGCGCCGGTGGCCATGGCGGCGGCGACAACGTGATGCTGACCGAGGTGTTCGGTACCGCCGAGCCGGACAAATACAAGCGCGCGGCGGATGAGCGCAGCGGCCTGTATTCCTGCCTCATCGGCGCGTCGGCCAACAAGAGCTTCATCTCGGGTGGTTCGGTGAAGATCGCGGAGCTCGTGAACGGATTGAGCTC
>DATHJZ010000118.1:0-31220 GCA_035286365.1 Steroidobacteraceae bacterium
GCGCACGTCCATGCCGTAGACCGAGCTGCCGTTGACCACGGCGCGTGCATGCAACATCGGCAGCGTCTGCTTCGTCAGCAGCGTCCATAGCGCGCGCGGCTTGAGATCCGGCTCGCGTGGTAGTTTGATGGTCGCGGCGCGTGCCGCGAGCTCGCCGTAGCTCGCCTGGCGCTTCGAGCGCGCATGCGTCAGCACGCCGGCGTGTGCCTCGATCTCCCTGACCAGCACTTTCCAATGCGCCGCCGCCGCGGCCCGCAGCCGTTCGCGCGCGCTCGCGCCGGCCTGCATCAAAGTCTTCATCAACTCGCCCGAGGCGCCCGCGCCAGCGAACGTCGACCAGATACCCGTGGCGCCGAGGTACAGGTCTCCCTCGCGCACGTTGCGGTTGAAAGAGATCGGCTCGACGCGCACCTTCGCCCAGTCGCACTGCAGTTCCTCGGCCACGTAAATAGCCGACTGCGTGGTGTTGCCCGTGCCCGATTCCGGGCCAGGCGCGCGCACCGTGACGATGTCGTCCGGCGAGATCGTCAACCACGGCGTCAGTTCCGACGCGGTGCTGGCGCCGGGCGCGGCGTGCGAAGTACCTGGAAGGATGGCGAGCGCCATGCCGCCGCCGATGACACTGGTCGCGACGAGAAACTCCCGCCGCGTGATCGGAAGGGCCGAGGTCATGCCGGCTTCGCCACGCATGCGACCGCGCGATGGATGGCGGCGCGTACGCGATGGTAAGTGCCGCAGCGGCAAATGTTCGTCATCGCCGCATCGATCTGCTCGTTCGTGGGCTGCGGGTGTTCGCGCAACAGCGCCGCCGCCGCCATCAGCATGCCCGCCTGGCAGTAGCCACACTGCGCCACATTGATTTCCAGCCAGGCGCGCTGCAGCGGATGGCCCGAATCCGGGGACAGTCCCTCGATCGTCGTGATCTTCGCCCCCACCGCGGACTCGAGCGGCAACAGGCACGAGCGCGTCGCCGTGCCGTCGAAGTGCACCGTGCAGGCGCCGCACTGGCCGATGCCGCAGCCGAACTTCGTGCCCGTCATTCCCAGGTAGTCGCGCAGTACCCATAGAAGAGGAGTGTCCGCGTCCGCCTCGACGGAACGCGCTTCCCCGTTGATACTGAGCTCGGCTTTCATGCGGCGAACGAGTATCCGGTGTGGCGCCGGACTCGTCTTGTAAAAAATCGGCACGCGGAGCGGCGAGCTCTTGTTACGAACTATCGAACCCACCATGGCCCGTGAGGGTATGCGCTACTGGCGGCTCAAGCCCGACGCACGCCTGCGGCCGTGGATCCTGTGCTACTGGATGGTCGAGCCGGATCCAGAGACCGCGATCTCACAATCCACATCGGCGACCGACCCCGACAAACTACAGCTGCTGATTCCGGATGGACATTCGGAGATCGTGTTTCGGCTTGCGGGGAGCTTTACGCGCTGGAGCATCGATGAGCCTGACAAGCGTGCGCAGATGGCTGCGAGCTATGTGATCGGCGGGCGATCGAAGTCGGTGTTCACGCAAAGCACTGGAGGACTGAGGCTGGCCGGCGTCAAGCTGGATCCGCGCGCGTTGCGGGCGTTGATCGGGATGCCGCTGGGTGAGTTGAGGGACACCACAGTAGCGTGCGCGGATCTCGGGGTGAGGGCGCTTTCGGAAGTCGAGGAGAGGATCGCGAGTCTGCGCATCGTCGATCAGCTCGCGAGCGTGTTCGATCAGTTCTTCCTGCGAAGAATGACGGAAGAGGTGGAGGAAACGAATACAGCCTCGCACCTGCTCGAACGGATTCGTGCGACGCGAGGTTCGCAATCGATTCTGCAGTGGGCGCGCGAGCATCGCGTCGATCCGCGAACACTCGAGCGCCACTTCGTTGCTCAGATGGGAATGGCGCCCAAACAATTCGCGCGAATCGAGCGCTTCAAGCACAGCTATCACCGGCTGGGCACGCAGCAGTCGGGCAGGGCGCGAACCTATCTAGAGCCTTACTACGATGAGTCGCACTTCAATCGCGAGTTCAGGCATTTCCTGGGGATGTCGCCGATGAGTTGGCTGAATCATCGGGGGGAATCCAGGACAACGATCGCGGATCATTTGCTCGAAGGGGAGTTGAGCGCCGCGGAGGCTCACGTGGTCGGGTTGCTCACTTCATGAATCTCGAGTCATCAATGGTTTACGCAAAACTACTTGTCGCCCATGGCAGGAGACCCGTTCAATGCCGCTCGAATGCATCAATCCCGATGATCTGCCGATTCCGGAAATGTATACCCAGGTCGTCGTCGCGACGGGAAGCAAGTTGGTATTCGTCTCGGGCCAGCAGCCCGAAGACATAAACGGCAAGCTCGTCGGCCACGGTGATTTTGCGGTTCAGGCGCGCCTGTCGTTTGGCAATCTCGGGCGTGCGCTTGCTGCTGCCGGTGCCAAGCCTGAGCAAGTCTGCAAGATCACAATCTATGTCGTCGATTACAAACGCGACGAACACGTGCCGGTCATCGAAGCGGCCCAGATAGCGCTGTTCGGAGATCACAAACCAGCCAACGTAGTGGTCGGGATAGCAATGATGTCCCCCGGCTACCTGATCGAGGTCGATGCGATTGCGGTCATTGACCACACCACCGCATAGGTCGAGGAGCATTACCATTGCCCGCCACGTCTTGATGGACGCACTGGCCACAGCGGCGCAGTACACGCAGGAATGCGGGAGGGATAGATGGCTCCCTGGGTTGGACTCGAACCAACGACCAACGGATTAACAGTCCGACGCTCTACCGACTGAGCTACCAGGGAACCGAGAACCAAGCGGGCGCGCATTCTCTTGGGTTCCCTCGCGCACGTCAAGCAATCCTTGCTGATCAGCTACTTACGTCGGGAAAACCGACCTCTTAGCCGGTGCGCTGTCGGTCGTCAGATTCCTGTTCCTGGCACTCACGCATCAACGCCGCGAATTCCGTTGCCGGCAACGGCGGGCTGAAATGAAAGCCCTGATACTGATCGCACCCCATCGACTTGAGCGAAGCCAGCTGCTCAACCGTCTCGACGCCCTCGGCGACCACCTTGAGACGCAAACTGTGCGCAAGCGAGATGATCGCCTGCACGATCGACGCGTCATCAGCACGCGTCATCAGATCCTTCACGAAGCCGCGGTCGATCTTGAGATTGTCGATCGGAAACCGCCGCAGATAACTCATGCTGGAATAGCCGGTGCCGAAATCGTCGACGGACACGAGCACGCCCATGGCGCTCAGCTCCTGCAGGATGCCGGCGGATTCTTCGGGGTTCGTCATGACGGCGCTTTCGGTGAGTTCGAGCTCGAGGCAGCGCGGATCGAGTCCGGCTTCTTCGGTCGCCCGTCGGACGACGTCGAGTAGATTGCCCTGGCGGAACTGCGAGGCCGAAACGTTGACGGCGACGCGCATGCGCGGCAAGCCGTCGCGCTGCCACGCCTTGCATTGCCGGCACACTTCGCGCAGCACCCACTCGCCGATGCCGCTGATGAGGCCGCATTCCTCGGCGAGCGGTATGAAGTCTTCCGGCATGACGATGCCGCGCTCGGGATGGCGCCAGCGAATGAGCGCCTCGGCGCTGTGGAAATCGTCGGTCGCCGTCTCGACCTTTGGCTGATAGTAGAGCTCGAACTGATTGAGGGCCAAGGCGCCGTGCAGGTCGCTCTCGAGCCTGACGCGGTCGCGCGTCGGCGTGTCCATTCCGCTCTCGAAGCATTGGACGTTATTGCGACCACGTTGCTTGGCGCAGTACATGGCGGCGTCCGCGTTGGCGATCAGCGTGTCGGCCGTCAGGCTGTCCGTCGGATAAAACGCAATGCCGACGCTGGTGGAAACATGCAGCGTGACACCCGCAATCTTGACGGGGGATCGCAGCGCATCGATCGCGCGCTGCGCGACGGCTGCGGCATCCGGCTTCGTCGTGCTGGGGTTGAGCATGAGCACGAACTCGTCGCCGCCAATGCGCGCGACCGTGTCGATCTCGCTGACGACGCCACGCAGGCGCATCGCGACACGATTCAACAACTCATCGCCGGCGTGATGACCCAGTGAATCGTTGATGAACTTGAATCGATCGAGGTCGAGCACCAGCACGGCGAAGTGCTGCCGATTGCGTTCGGCGTGCACGATTGCCTGCGCGAGACGGTCGTCGAGCAACACGCGGTTGGGCAGCCCGGTCAGCGCGTCGTGGGTGGCGAGGTGACGCAATTGATTGTTGGCAGCCTCGAGCCCCTTGGTGCGCACGGTCACCATGTGCTCGAGCGACAGAAGCTGACGCCGCAGGACCTGCTGATCCTGCCACTTGCGCGTGAGCGCGCTGGCGCACTGCAGAACCTCGATGGGTTCAAAGGGCTTCTTGAGAACCAGCAGTTTGTCCGAATGACCGAGCCGCTCGAAGAAGTCGGACCAGTCGTAGTCCGAATGCGCGGAGCACACCACGACCTGTACGTCCGGATCGGCTTTCCAAAGGTGTTCGATGGTCTCGAGACCGTCCCAACCGGGCGGCATGCGCATGTCGACGAAGGCGAGGGCAAACGGCTGCCCCTTGTGCGCGGCCTGCTTCACGAGACCCACGCCTTGACTACCCTGCTGGGCGAAATGCAGTTCGAACGTCGGCTGCACGACCGAGGAGGCGCTGTCGCCGAACAGGATTTTCTCCACGTTCGACATGCCGGCGTCGACGGCTGGCTCGCCCACGAGAATCTTCTCGAAGTCCTGATGGATCGACGGGTTGTCGTCGATGATCAGAATACGGCCGTTCACGGCCTCGGCTTTGCCACTCATTTAATAGACCGCCCCGTCGCCGGAATTATGTCGAACGTGATGTCCGACGCCATTTGGACTGCTGAAATTGATAGCCGGGTAACACTAGCGGGTTCCCTGAAACGCTACTGTTAAGCCCATAGCAGATCGGGGTCGGATATCGTATGCAGGCTACCTACAACTTCTGGCTCGTCGGCCTATCAATCGTCGTGGCGATGGTCGTGGCCTATACGGCGCTCAAGCTCGCGGCGCGCGTCGCGGAAAGCGGTCCGGCCGCCGGACGCGGTTGGTTGCTCGGCGGAGCCGCCGCGATGGGCATGGGCATCTGGTCAATGCACTTCATCGGCATGCTCGCGTTCTCGGTCGAGATCCCGCTGCAATATGGCATCTTCAAGACACTGCTCTCACTGCTGATCGCGGTGATCACCTCCGGATTCGCGCTTGCGATCGCAAGCCGGCCGCAGTTGAGCCTGACGCGCCTGAGCCTCGGCGCCATCGTCATGGGCGCCGGCATCTGCGCGATGCACTACTCCGGCATGGCCGCGATCCAGATCGTGCCCATCATCACGTATCAGCCGATGCTGGTGCTCGCCTCGATCGGTATCGCGGTCGGCGCGTCCTTCGCTGCATTGTGGCTGGCCTTCAAACTACGCACCGGCCAATCCACGTACATCGCGCTCGCGCGCGGTGGCGCGGCGGTCATCATGGGTCTCGCGATCAGCGGAATGCACTACACCGCGATGGCGGCCTCGAAGCTCGCCGTCGGCGCGTATTGCATAGGTGGCGCTTCCTTCGACAACAACTGGCTGGCCGGCACGATCGGCTTGGTGGCACTCGGCGTTCTCGCGCTCACGCTGATCACCGCGGTGTACGACTCCCATCTGCTCTCGCAAACGCGCCAGGACGCGCTGCGGCTCGAACAAGTCAACGTCGCATTGACGCACGGCAAGAATCTCCTGGCGCTCGCGACGCGCGCGGCCGGCATTTCTTCCTGGGAACTGGACATCACCACGCGCAAGACACTGTGGACGGAAAACGAGATCGAAGCGTTGCGCGAGGCGGGTGTGGATACGCAGCGTCAGCCCGACGCGATCGTGGAACTGACCCATCCGGACGACCGATCGGTCATGTTCGACGCGATCAGCGCGGCGATGTCCGAGAAGCGCGACGTGTGCGACTTTCGCTTTCGTGTCGTGCCGCCCAAGGGCGCTGCGGTTCACCTGGAAGCGCACGCGCGAATATTCTGCGACTTCGAGGGCAAGCCCTTGCGCATCCTCGGCGTGTCCTGGGACGTGACGAGCCAGGTATTGCAGGAGGAACGCAAGCGCGAGCTGCAGTCGCAGTTGCGCGATGCATCGCGCGATGCGGGCATGGCGGAAGTTGCGACGGGTGTGCTGCACAGCGTCGGCAACGTGCTCAACAGTCTCGGTATTTCCGCGTCGCTGCTGCAGACGCAGCTGCGGGATTCGCGCGTCGGGAACGTGCAGCGAATGGCGTCGATGCTTACCTCCCAAGGCGATCAAGTGGGCAAGTTCATCGACTCCGACGAGCGCGGCAAGCAGATGCCAGGCTACCTGGCGCAGCTCGGCGAAAATCTGCGAACGGAGAACGAACGCCTGCAGACCGAGGCGGCGGCCATCGTGTCGCACGTCGGGCACATCCGCACGATCGTCGCCGCACAGCAAACCTACGCGCGGCGCGGCGGAGTGACGGAGGCCATCGACCTCGCAGAAATCCTCGACAGCGCCATCGCCATCCATTTCGCCGAAATGACCGATGTGTCGATCCGGCGCGAATACGAGCCGCTCGCGCCGCTCACGCTCGATCGTCACAAGCTGATCCAGATTCTCGGCAACCTGTTGAGCAATGCGCGCCACGCGTTGAAAGACCGCAAGGACAGCCCGCGCCTGCTCACGGTGCGCGTCCGCAGGCACAGCGATGAGATGGTCGCGATCGACGTGCAGGATTCGGGCGTCGGCGTTCAACAGGACGTGCTCGGTCGCCTGTTCGAATTCGGTTTCACGACCAAGAAGGATGGCCACGGCTTCGGGTTGCACACGAGTGCGATCCTTGCGAAGGAACTGGCAGGAAACCTTGCGGCCTTTAGCGACGGTCCGGGTCAGGGCGCCCGATTCGTCCTGCGATTACCGGCAGCGGCGGTCGAACAGAAAAAGCTGGCCTGACCTTACGACGCCGCGAGACGCTGCGCGGATTTGCGCATCCCCTCAAGCACTCGATCCAGCAGCTGCTGCGGAAAACCGCGGGGCAGGTTCCTGGCGACTTCGTCGATAACCGCGGGCGTTCTGGCGACCATCTCGTCCACGATCGCCTCGACATTCGCGACACCCATGCGCTTCGCCAGCGCTTCGAAATGCCGCCGCTGGATGCTTTTGAGCAGGTAGTGCGGGCGCCGGCCGGGTAGGGCCATTGCGAGTCGGGCCTTCTCGAGCGGTACTTCGCTGGCCCTTTTGCCAATGATGGGCCAGGCGGACAGCAAGTCGTACAACGGCGTGAGCTGGAAGCGGCCGCCTGCGAGAATGCGGAGGCTGAAATTCTTGGCGTGCCCATCGGTCGCGGCTAACAAATAGAAGGCGAGCTGCGCACGGAACAGCGTTTCGAGGTCACGCGCGGCTTCCGTGGACCCGCGCAGGATCCGCGCGATCGTCGCAATCCCAGGGCCGCCGTCGGATTCGTACTTGAGGTGCCAGGGCGTGCCGGTGGCCTGCGCGAAATCCTCCTGCATGAGCCGCAGCCAGTACTTGCCGGAGGAGTGCAGGGCTCGATCGAAGCGTTCGACGATCAGCGCCTTTTGCGCGCCGAATTCGCCGATCTCGCACGAGGCCACGGGAATGCCGAAAGCGGCGACAATGCGTGCGCACAGCCATTCGTTTTCGACGGAGGTGCGCATGTCGGCCTGCCGATTTCCCACCAGACCGAGGGGTAGTTTGAAGATGTGCGTCGTCGGCGTGGAGCCGATCGGGCGGCACCAGCGGCCTTTGTGGCGCAGCAGGGCGGTCTTTTCTTGCGCGCCCGCGATGGAGATGCGGAACTCACCGGCGTCCTCGTCCGGCGCATTCACAGTCGTGACACTCGAAAGTTCGCGTGCGATGTTCGCTTCGGTGAGCGGCGTGGCGGCGATCTCATGGAGTCCAGCGGGTTGATCGTCGACGGGCAGGAGCTGAACGGCACCCACGCAATCGCGGCCGATGGCCGCGAGCAGGTCGAACGCGCCGCGCGAGTCGGTGTGAAACCGGTCCTGCAGCCGGCGGCGAATGGACTCGCTATCGGGCAGCAGGTTGTCGAAGTACGCCTCCACGGCGGCGCCCTTGTGCAATGCGCGGCCAAGTGTCAACGGTAGCGACAACGACAGCGGCCGCGATTCCGTGGCCGCAACCCAGGCGTCGTTGTACTCCAGTTCCATCGCTCCGCGCGCGGGCAGCCGCCAGGTGCCGACGCGCACGCCGTTCGCCCACACGCCGAGCTCGCGCAAGCGCGCGGCACGCGCCATGTGTTACCACTCAACCTTGGATTTTGGAGTGGATGTTCGCTCGACGATGGTCATCTCCAGGCCGAGCACATTGAGGAGCGCGAGCAATTGCTCGGTGGTCAGCGTCTCGGGCCGGGACTCGAGTTCGGAAAGACGGTTCTGGGACAGGCCGAGACGCGCGGCAACCTCGGTCTGCGAAAGATCGAGGTCCTTGCGACGCGCGGCGAGCGTCGCGCCGATCTGCTTTGCATGGGTTACGGGTTTCATGGCGAGTATCGGTAATAGCGATACCCGCAGTATATCGGCAATACCGATAAAATCAAGGTATCGCTATTGGCGATATTTAGCGCCCAAACCGGCCACTCTTATATATGTTTCGCAGCCGCGACCAGGCGGTGCGCGCCAGCCCAGCGGGCAGCGCGAGGGCGTCGCGCGTGCCCGCTTTTCCGTCGATCCGTCGCTAGCGCGCGCCCTTCATGTTCCGTCCGGCAGTCTTGTCCTGCTTGGCGCCCGATTTGCCCGGCGGTGATTCGTCGCTGTCGTCGCTCTCGTCATTCTCCCCTTCGAGTTCGGCCTTGCGTGCGGCCAGCTGCCCGCCCAGCGCGACCAAGTCCATGTCCGAATCGCGCGCCTCGGCAAACATGCCTTCCGGCTGCTCTTCTTCCTTCACATGGTGCTTGATCATCTCGGAGAGCACTTTGACCTTGGAGCCGAAGTATTCGTCGTCCGGGCTCGACTCCTCGATCTCGGCGATCAGCCGCTTCGCGGCTTCGTGTTCGATCTCGGCCTCGTGGTGAATGTCCTTGTCGTCCGTCGCTTCGAGAAAGGCTGGATAGAAGATCTCTTCTTCGATCGTCGCGTGCACGGTGAGCGCGTTGCAGATCTTCGTCGCCAGTTCCTGCTTGCGCGCGCCGCTCTCGGTTTCCTCGAACTTCTCGAACCATTCCTCGACCTGGCGGTGGTCCGCCTTCAGCAGCGCGATGGCATCTTGTTTGCCCTTGCTCTCCGCCGACTTTCCTTTCGCTTGTTTCATGTCCGCGTCCTCTGTGGTGAGGGCGGCATCGTGGACGCGCTGGCGCGTGGTCGATGCGGTCTTTCATGGTGGATTCGCGTCAGGCGCTGCTCACAACGAATGCGAGCGATTCTTAAAGGCTGTGCTTTGAAAAATCTTCTCGGGTAATCGCCCGATTGATTCCGAAAGCGGCGCGCGCGCCTTCGGCCGCAGCGACGATGGAGAGCTGCACGTCGCGGATGATGTTGCCGGCAACAAACACTCCGGGAACGCTCGTTGCTTCGTACTCGCCGCTAAGCACGCCGCCGTTGCGCCCGAAGCGGCAACCCAGCGCCGCCGCCAGGCGGGATTGACCACGGGAGGGCGTGTCGAAGAACAGCGCGTCGCGGGGCAGTGTGGTGCCGTCCGCGAACACCACGTTCTGCAAGCGTCCGCCACGCCCCATGAGCTGTGCGACGGGTGTTTCGATCACCCGGATGCCGTTGCGGTCGAGTTGGCGGCGTTCATCGGGAGAATAGCGGGCAGGACCATCGCTGCAGAGCACGATGTCCCGCGCCCACGCCGTCATCGCGCGCGCCATCTCGAATCCGCGCTTCCGGCGTCCGTAGACGGCGACTCGCTTACCGCGCATCTCCCAGCCATCACAGTAAGGGCATTGAAACACGGTGCGGCCGAACAACGCATCGATGCCCGGAATGCGCGGTACGATATCGAAAACACCGCTCGCGATGAGCAGTTTGCGCGCATGTACCCGCTGGCCGCCGGCGAGCGCGACGGAGAACCCCTGCCTGATGCGGTGCGCCCCCGAGACCTCCACCGGCGCAAAGCGCACCCCTTTGTAAGCGCGCAACTCCCGCCGGGCGATGTCGAGAAATCGCCGTGGCGGAATCCCGTCGCGCGATAGATAGGCGTGCATCTCCTTCGATGCCCAGCTGCGCGGCGTGCCGGTGTCGCACAGCAGGACGCGCCGGCACGCTCGCCCGAGCACGAGGGCCGCGGACATTCCCGCGGGGCCTGCGCCTGCGATGACGACGTCGTAGTTATCCATGGGACAAGCGTCGCTGGCGTTGTGGCGGGAACCCAGCGGTATGTAGGTACGCCCGGGGTAGGCGCCATCGGACAAGACAGCCCGCCGGCCATCTTGCAGCCGATGGGCTGCCACGTCCTACAGCACTGTATTCGAGTCGAGTCGCTAATGTTTCTCCTACGTAAAGGAGATCCGAATGGGCGACAAACAAGTGCAGGAAGCCGCGGTGCCTCTGGCCCGCACCCGTGCCGAGACTCATACGCAGGGTAGTTTGACAGTGAAGTCGAAGTCGTTCAGCGACATGATTCCCAGGCGGCATTCCGAGTACGCGGACGGCTTTTCACCGGAGATTTCCTGGATACCGGTGCAGGGCGCAAGAGAACTCGTCGGCACCTGTCAGCAAACCGCCGACGTTGCCAGGTAGTTGGTCGTGGCGCGCAACGGGTCGGACATCCTCATCGACTGCCTCACGGCCTGGGGCATCGACACGATCTTCGGGATGCCGGGCGATGGCATCAACGGCCTGATGGAGGCGATCCGCAAGCGCGAAGGGCGAGTGCGATTCATCCAGGTGCGTCACGAGGAGTCGGCGGCGTTGATGGCCTGCGCATACGCCAAGTGGACCGGCCGCATGGGGTGCTGTCTGGCGACGACCGGCCCTGGCGGAGTGCATCTGCTGAACGGCTTGTACGACGCGAAATTCGACAAGGCTTCCGTCATCGCGGTGACGGGACTTCCGTACCACGATCTCATCGATACTTTCACGCAGCAGGATGTTGACTTGCCGCGGCTATTTTCCGATGTCGCGGCCTACAGCACCCGCATCATGAGCGCCGCACATGTGGAGAACGCCGTTTCGCTGGCCTGTCGCATCGCATGCGCTCAACACACGGTGACCCACGTCGCCATCCCGACCGACGTGCAGGAGGAAACCATTGAGGAAGCGGAGGCCTCGACGCGCAACGTGCAGCATCACGTATCCTTCGCGCGCCAGGAAAGCGAGCGTGTGCCGGAAGAACAAGAGGTCGCGCGTGCTCTCGAGGTGTTGAATCGCGGCAAGCGTGTCGCGATTCTCGCCGGCCACGGTGCACTGGGCGCGCGCGAGGAATTGATCGAAATTGCGGAGCTCCTTGGCGCACCGATTGTGAAAGCCCTGCTCGGCAAGTCAGCGGTGCCGGACGATCATCCTCTCACTACTGGCGGCATTGGATTGCTCGGCACGCGTGCGTCGCACGAGGTCTTCGAAACCTGTGATACGTTGTTGATCGTCGGTTCGACGTTTCCCTACATCGAGTACTACCCCAAGCCGGGTCAGGCGCGCGGCGTGCAAATTGACCGCGATGCCTCGCGCATTGGCCTGCGCTTCCCGGTAGAAGTGGGCCTCGTTGGCGACGCGAAAAAGACCTTGAAGATCCTGATTGCGCGCCTGAAGGCGCACGCAGATCGAAGTTTCCTGAGCCGCGCGCAGGCTCTCAAGGCTGAGTGGCAGGGATTGCTCGAACGTTCACTCGACAACGGCACTGGGAGACTCACGCCCGGCAAGCTGGCACACGAGCTCGGCGTGCGCCTGGCCGATGATGCGCTGATTGCGTGGGACTCAGGACACAACACTGGCGTATTGGCGCGCTACATTCCGGCGCGCTCGGCACAAGCATTCAGTGGTTCGGGAATGATGGCGACCATGGCGTGCTCGGTGTCGTACGCAATCGCGGCCGCGCTGGCGTTCCCGGGTCGGCAGGTAGTCGCATTCACCGGTGATGGCGGGCTCGCGATGCTGCTCGGTGAGCTGGCGACCATCGTTCGCTACCGATTGCCCATCAAGATCGTCGTCATGAAAAACAACTCCCTCGGCCAGATCAAATGGGAGCAACTGATGTTCCTCGGCAATCGGGAGTTCGAGTGCGATCTGACTCCGATCGACTTCGCCGCGGCCGCACAGGCGTTTGGGATTGCCGGCTTTCGCACGGCTTCGCCCGAGGATTGCGCCGAGGTACTGGACGAGGCCTTGGCGTGGGAAGGTCCGGCGCTCGTGGAGGCGACGGTGGATCCGTATGAGCCGCTGCTGCCCGCGAAGCGCATTGAAAAGTACGCGGCAAATCTCGACAAGGCGCTCCACGAGGGCACGCGCGATGCGGAGCAGATTTCGGCAGCGCTCGCGCGCGAACCGTCGCGCACGCAATTGACTTGATGCCCACCTCGGGCGAGCCGGTCGCGTGGGAATTCTCCTACGCTTCGTGGGAATGCGGCCGACAATACGCACGCAAAAGCGCGAATAAACTTGCCGCCATCAAGAAGGCCTGTTCAACGGCCGGGATGGTGTCCATGACTCAGAGTGCCGCAGTCTCCGTCATCGAAACGGCAACAGGCGTGGCTCAACGCGCACCACGCGTGCAGCAGGTTTCCCTGAGCGAACTTGCAACCGCAAACCGACAGCGTGACGCCCTCTATCTCTTGAGCGAGCAACTGCATCGTGCGGTTTCCGTCGAAGACATTTACTCCGCAGCCATGGACGCGATCGAAACGGCCCTCGAGTGCGACCGATCCGCCATCCTGTTGTGCGACTTCGACGGGATCATGCAGTTCGTCGCCTCCCATGGACTCACTGAAGGTTATTGCGCCGCTGTTACCGGGCACTCGCCATGGCTCATCAACGATGCAGAAGCGCTGCCGATTGCCATTCCCGATATCGTGGCCTCGGACCTCGATGAAGAACTCAAAATCACCGTACTCGCCGAAAGCATCCGCGCCGTCGCATTCATCCCGTTGATCTCGGATGGCGCGCTCATCGGCAAGTTCATGGCCTACTTCCGCGAGCCATACACCTTTTCGAAGGACGATGTCGCGGTAAGCCTCACCATCGCGCGGCAGCTCGCTTTTTCGATCGAGCGTCAACGCACCAGCGCGCGTCTGCTCGCGCGCGAATCCGAACTCGGCGAGGAGCTCAACGCGACTCTGATGCTGCAGGCCCTGAGCATCGATATGGTGCAGGAAGTCGATGTCGAGACGCTCTATGCAAAGCTCGTCGCCGTCGCGCGAACGATCATGCGTTCGGACTTCGCCAGCATGCAGCAATATTTTCCTCACCTCGGGGCGCGCGGCGAATTGAAGCTGATCGGCCACTATGGTTTCAGCGACGCGGCGGCCAAATTCTGGACCTGGGTGCGCGCGGATTCCTCGTGCACCTGCGGTGTTGCCATCGTCCGGCGCGAGCGGGTAATCGCTTCCGACGTGGAAAATACTGCGTTCATGACTGGCACCAAGGATCAGGAACAGCTGTTAGCCGCCGGCATTCGCGCGGTCCAGACTACGCCCTTGCTGTCGCGGCGTGGCGAGCTCGTCGGAATGATCACGACGCACTGGAAGAGCTGTCATGTGCCGTCGGAGCGCGATCTGCGGCTGCTCGACATCCTGGCGCGATTGGCTGCCGATCTCATCGAACGCAAGCTGCACGACGAAGAGCAGCGCCGGCGCGAGGAACGCCTGCGTACGCTCACGCAGCTGTTGATAGATGTGCCATGGCAGGCGCGCAGCGACGGCGCGTTCGCGGAGCTGCAGCCCGCATGGGAAAACTACACGGGGCAAACCTGGGACGCGCACGCAGGGCACGGGTGGTTTGACGCGATCCATCCCGACGATCGCAGCACCGTTCACGCGACGTGGTCGGCGGCTTGTTTCGCGGCGCAACCCTATTCACAGCTTGCCAGGGTCTGGCATGCGGGAAGTCAGCAGTATAGGCCGTGCTCGATACGCGCGACGCCCATCCGAAACGAGGATGGTTCGGTGCGAGAGTGGGTGGGCGCCTGTACCGAAGTGAAGATGGCACCGAGCGCCAGCTGATTCACTTCACGACTTCATGAGTTCTTTCCCGGCGGGCCGGGCTTGCTTCGCGGCGTGTTCTCTTTCCGATCTTTCTTGTCGGACGCCTTTTTCTCGGCGTCCGGTGGCGAAGGATCAATGTCGCGCAGATTCTTTTTCACGTCGCGCAGGCTGATCGACCCTTCGAGTGAACGCGCGAACGCGCTGACGAATGCGTTGTGCAACACGCTCGCAATGGTCGCAAACAGACTCGTCTCGGGATCCTTGATCGTTCCCTTGAATGGAATGCGCGCCGCCACCTGGTCGGCATCCTTGTTCTCGAGAACGTTTGCTGCGAAGTCGAGAAACCCTTCCCACACGCGCTTGAGCGCGTTCTTCTCGGGTTCGCCCGAGCGATAGATGTCGACCTCTTCGAGGATCGGTTTCGCATAACCCGTGAATTTCCCGTCGGCCGCGGCGAGCTCCATGTAGAGCTCGAACTTTCCGGCTTCGGCGTCCGCCTTGATGTACTCGCGTAGCCACGGATTGACCTGCGGCAACTGGACTTTCTTCACCTCCATGTTGACGTCGAAGGTGGGTTGCGTGGCGAACGCGTCGATGCTTCCCTTGACGCGCGCTGGCGCACCGTCGAGCACATTCGCGGTGATCGAGAAGTCGGCAAAGGTTTCCTTGCCGGTTTCGATGACGTTGGTCAGATTGGTGACTGCACCTTCGACGTTGCGGGCGGTAATCGCGTCGCGCGTGTTGATGCCGGGCGCGAGGAAGCGCACGGTGCCGTAGTGCACTTCGACGGTATTGAAGCGGAACGGGAACAGCTGTTCGAGCCGCCGGTTCCAGTTCTCTTCTCCGCCGAGCTGCGTGTCCTGCTTGTTGTTTCCCTGGACGAGATTGACCTCGGGCGCGAGGAACTCAGCTTCCGCCACGACGGAACCGCGCCACAGACTGCGCCACTCCACCGATAGATTGATCCGCGCCGCCTTGAAGAACGGGATCGGCCGCCTTGCGCCGGTCTTCACGATCTCGAGGCCGTCGATGCTGTACGCGCCGCGCCACAGATGGATGTCGATGTCGTTCACGTGGCCGTCGTAGGAATCGAGCGTGGCCAGCTTGTCGTTGACGTAGTTTTTCACGACGTACGGTAATGCCAGGCGTGCGCCGACGAGCGCAACGAACACGATGAGCAAAGCGAGGAGGATTTTTCGTCTGCGCGACATGGCCCAAGAATGAATGAATTTCCCGGCGCGACGAACGCGCGCGGGCAGCGCGTTTCTGTGGGAACGTTCCTACGACATGGTGCACAGAACGCTCATTTTCCCGCCACACAAACAATCTAGTCTGCGCGCTCACTCAACAGGGAAGGCGACCGGACTTTGACCTCGAAATATCGACTCCGGGAAGGACAACCCAACCCCCGTGGCGCCACCTGGGACGGGCGTGGCGTCAACTTCTCGCTCTTCTCCTCGAACGCCACCAAGGTGGAGCTATGCGTCTTCGATGCACAAGGCGCGACAGAGCTCGAGCGCATCGCGCTGCCCGAGTACACGGACGAGATCTGGCATGGCTATCTCGAAGGCATGGGCCCTGGCGAGGTGTATGGCTATCGGGTCCATGGCGCTTACGCGCCCGAAGCGGGGCATCGCTTCAATCCGAACAAGTTGCTGCTCGATCCGTACGCGCGCGCGTCGATGGGCGCGATCGAATGGAATCACGCGTGTTTCGGCTACCTGATCGGTGACGAAAAAGAGGATCTGTCCTTCAACGAGCTCGATAGCGCGCCGTTCATGCCCAAATCGGTCGTCGTCGATCAATCATTCGACTGGAAGCAGAACGGCAAGCCGCGCGTCGCGTGGGACCGCACCATCGTGTACGAAGCGCACGTGCGCGGCTTCACGCGTAACCATCCCGCAGTCGCCGAATCATTGCGGGGCACGTTCGCCGGCATGGCGACGCCCGAGGTCATCGAGTACGTCAAGGCGCTTGGCATCACGACGATCGAGCTCCTGCCGATTCAGAGTTTCGTCAACGACAGCCTGCTGCTCGAGCGCGGACTCACGAACTACTGGGGCTACAACACCATCGGCTTCTTCGCCGCGGACCCGCGCTACTGCGCGAGTCCCGCGAACGGCGTGCGCGAGTTCAAGGAAATGGTCGCGCGGTTTCATGACGCCGGACTCGAGGTGATTCTCGACGTGGTCTACAACCACACCGCCGAGGGCAACGAGCGCGGCCCGACGCTGTCCTTCAAGGGCATCGACAACGCGTCCTACTACCGGCTGCTGCCCGACGAGCCGCGCTACTACATCAACGACACGGGTACCGGCAACACGCTGAACCTCTCCCATCCGCGCGTGATCCAGATGGTCGCGGACTCCTTGCGCTACTGGGTGTTGGAGATGCACGTCGACGGCTTTCGCTTCGATCTCGGCACCATCCTCGCGCGCGAGCCGAACGGTTTCGATAACCGCAGCGGCTTCCTCAAGGTGTGCTCGCAGGATCCGGTGCTGAGCACCGTGAAGCTGATCGCCGAGCCATGGGATTGTGGTCCGGGCGGGTACCAGGTCGGGCGCTTTCCACCTGGCTGGGCCGAATGGAACGACCAGTTCCGCGACACAGTGCGCGATTTCTGGCGCGGAGAATCCTCGGCCGCGGAGATCGCGCCGCGGCTCTATGGCTCCGCGGACCTCTTCGACGAGCTCGGCCGCAAGCCGTACGCGAGTATCAACTTCGTCACGGCGCACGACGGCTACACGTTGAACGATCTCGTGTCTTTCAACGATCGGCACAACGCTGCGAACGGCGAAGAAAATCGCGATGGCAGCACGAACAACCGCTCGTGGAACTGCGGTGCGGAGGGGCCGACTGACGATGCTGAGATCAACGCGCTGCGCCGGCGGCAGATGCGCAACTTTCTCGCCACGCTGTTCCTTTCGCAGGGTACGCCGATGCTGCCCGCAGGGGATGAGTTCGCCCGCACGCAGCGAGGCAACAACAACGCGTACTGCCAGGACAACGACATCAGCTGGCTCGATTGGCGACTCGCCGACGAGAATTTCACGCAGGTGAACTTCGTGCGCGATCTTTCCCACCTGCGCGCGCGCTACCCGATCCTGCGCCGCAGCCGCTTTCTTTCGGCCAAGAAGAACGAAGACATCGGTCTCAAGGAAATCACTTGGATCAATGCGAGCGGTGACGAAATGGAGGAGGAGCAGTGGTCCGATACGCGCATGCAGTGCTTCGGCATGCTGCTCGACGGCCGCGCACAGCCGACGGGCCTGAAGCAGCGCGGCGTGGACGCCACGCTGCTTATCATCCTCAATGCGCACCATGACCTCGTGAACTTCACGCTGCCGGGACACGCCGGCGACGAACGCTGGCGTCTGCTCATCGATACCAACGTCGAAGGCAAGCTCGCCAAGATCGCGTTCGCGAAAGGCGAAGCATATGGCGTTACCGCGCGCTCGCTGTTGCTGTTCCAGCTGTTGGGAGAGCGGAATGGCGCTGGCACTTGAAGAGGCAGCCATAGCCGCTTATCGCTTCGGCCCGCGCTGGCTTGGCGGGCAAGGCGCCGAATTCAGGCTGTGGGCGCCGGCGCACGAGCGCGTTGACCTGCGTTTATCGGGCTCGGCGGCGCAGCCGATGCAGCGCGATGCCGATGGCTGGCACTCGCTCGTCGTGCGGGACGTCGTGGCGGGCGCGCGATATTCGTTCGTGCTCGGCGACGGCGCTGAGCTGCCGGATCCCGCCTCGCGTTTTCAGCCGGACGACGTACACGGCGCGAGCGAATTGGTGGCCGATCACCCACGTAGCTCCTCGGGCTGGCGAGGGCGCGCGTGGGCGGAGCTCGTGATCTACGAGCTGCACATCGGTACGTTCACCCGCGACGGCACGTTTCTCGCGGTGATCGACAAGCTGGATTACCTCGCCGGTCTCGGTGTGACCGCGATCGAGCTCATGCCCGTCGCGGATTTTCCAGGCACGCGCGGCTGGGGTTACGACGGCGTGTTCCTGTACGCGCCCGAGTCGTCATATGGCCGGCCAGAGCACCTGCGAGCATTGGTCGATGCCGCGCACGCGCGCGGCATCGCGGTGCTGCTCGACGTTGTCTACAACCATTTCGGTCCGGAGGGAAATCATCTCGGCCGCTTTGCGCCGGAGTTCTTCACCCAGCGGCACCCGACACCGTGGGGCGCGGGCATCAATTTCGATTCCCGAGAAGCCCGGCCCGTGCGCGATTTCTTCGTGGAGAACGCGCTGTACTGGTTGCGCGAGTTCGACCTCGACGGATTGCGGCTGGATGCCGTGCACGCTATCCGGGATGACAGCGAACTGCACGTGCTCGAGGAGATTGCGCGGCGCGTGCGCGCGGAATTCGCGGTTCGGCCGATTCACCTCATTCTCGAGAACGAGGACAACGAGGCGCACCGCCTCGCGCGTGAGCCGACGGGCAGGCCGCGCGAGTTCACCGCGCAGTGGAACGACGACATTCATCACGGGCTGCACGTGGCTGCGACCGGCGAGAGCGCGGGCTACTACGCGGAATATCTCGGCAACACCCGTCTGCTCGCGCGCTCGATCGCCGAGGGCTTTGGGTTCCAGGGCGAGGTCATGAAGTTCCGCGGCAGCACGCGTGGCGAGCTGAGCGCTGCGTTGCCGCCCACCGCGTTCGTGTCGTTCATCCAGAACCACGACCAGATCGGGAACCGGGCGTTCGGCGAGCGGATCGGCGCGCTCGTCGCGCCCGAGCGGTTGCGTGCGATCGCGGCCATCTATCTGCTCGCACCGCAAATCCCGATGCTGTTCATGGGCGAGGAGTGGAACGCGGCCCAGCCTTTCCAGTATTTCTGCGATTTTCACGAGCCGCTCGCCACCGCGGTGCGCGAAGGACGCCGCAACGAATTCCGTCGCTTTCCGGAATTCGGCGAACCGGCGCAGCGCGAGCGGATTCCCGATCCGCAAGCGGCAGAGACGTTTGCGGGATCGAAGCTGGACTGGGCGGCGCAGTCGCTGTCGCAACACGTCGCATGGCTGCGCTGGTATCAGCGTGTGCTCACCGCACGGCGCGCGTATGTCTGGCCGCTCATTCCGCACATCCGGCGTGCCGGCACCTGGCAGGTGGTGCAAAACGCGGCGCTCTTCGTGAGCTGGGGCTGTGGCGAACTCGGACGGTTGCGGCTCAGCGCGAACCTCGGCCCTGTGCCGGTGGAATTCCCGCTCGATCGCGCGCGCGTCATCTGGCACGAGGGCGGCAAGCCCGACGATACGACGCTGCCGCCATGGTCCGTACGCTGGACGGTCGCGAGCCGCCGATGAAATCGCCGCGCGCCACGTACCGCCTGCAGTTCACGCGCGAGTTCGGGTTTGCCGCCGCCGCGCGCGTCGCGCCGTACCTCGAGAAGCTGGGCGTGAGTCACGTGTACGCCTCTCCATACCTGCGCGCGCGACCCGGCAGTACGCATGGCTACGACATCGTGGCGCACGATGAGCTGAACCCGGAGCTCGGCAGTCTCGAGGACTTCGGGCACATGTCCGCGGAGTTCGCGCGCCACGGTCTGCAACAGATTCTCGATTTCGTACCTAACCACATGGGCGTTGGCGGCGCCGACAATCCGTTGTGGCTCGACGTACTCGAGTGGGGTCCCGATTCGCGCTACGCCGGCTGGTTCGACATCGACTGGGAGCCGGCCGCCGGGTATCTCGCCGAGAAGCTTCTCGTGCCCGTGCTCGACGACCAGTACGGCGCAGCGCTCGAGGATGGCAAGCTCGTTCTGAAGTTCGATGCGGCCGCGGGCACGTTCGCGGTGTGGGCGCACGAGACGCACAAGCTTCCGATCCATCCGTTGCGTTACACCGCGGTACTCGGCGCACAGCATCCGGCGCTCGAGCGCATCGGCGACGAGTTCTCCGCGTTGCGCGAGTGGCGGCCGCAGATGCAGCGCCGCGCCAATGAGCTCGAGTCCGATCTGGCGTTGCTCATTGCGACCGACACGCACGCGCGCGCCTCGCTCGACGCGGCGCTTGGGCGTCTCAATGGGGCGCAGGATCCGGAGCGGCGCGAATTGAATGAATTGATTCGCGATCAATACTGGCGGGCGAGCCACTTCCGCGTCGCCGGCGACGACATCAACTATCGCCGCTTCTTCAACATCAACGACCTCGCGGGCCTGCGCATCGAATTGCCGGAGGTATTCGAGCATGCGCACCGGCTGGTGGTGCGGCTGTTGCGCGAAGGGGCGATCGCGGGCTTGCGCATCGATCACATCGATGGGCTGCTCGATCCCACGGAGTACCTGCGCCGGTTGCGCGCGCTCGCATTGCAACCGGACGGCGCATCGCGCCCGTTCTATTTGATCGTCGAAAAGATACTCGCGCGCGATGAGGCGCTGCGCCGCGACTGGCCGGTCGAAGGAACGACGGGCTACGAATTCGCGAATCTCGTGCTGCGCGTGCTCACGCATCCGGGCGGCGAGGAGGCGCTGTCACGCGCCTACGTCGAACACGCCGGCGAGCGGCAGCCATTCGCCGAGATGGTGCGCGAAAGCAAGATCCGCATCCTGCGCAACGAGATGGCCAGCGAACTCAATGTGCTCGCGCGCGACGCCGCGCGCGTGGCACGCCAGAACACGCGCACCGCGGATTTCACCCGCAACATCCTGCGCCGTGCGATTCGCCAGACGATCGCCTGCTTCCCCGTGTATCGCACGTACCTGGATGCGAGCGGCGAGCTCGCGCCCGAGGATCGCGCGCGTGTAATGGCGGCGCTGTCGAAGGCCCGCATTTACGAGCGCGACGTCGATCCGAGCGTGTTCGATTTTCTCGAGATGCTGCTTTCCGGGGACCTCGCGGCAGCGCCACGCAGCGGTTTCAGTCGCCACGCCGCGCTGCGCTGCGCGATGAAGTTCCAGCAATTGAGTGGCCCCGTGATGGCCAAGGGCCTGGAGGACACGGCCTTCTATCGGTACAACCGTCTCATCTCCCACAACGAGGTGGGCGGTGATCCGGCGTCGCTCGCCGCGTCACCGGAGGAATTTCACGCGGTCAACGCGGAACGCGCGCGGCGCATGCCGCATGGATTGCTCGCCACCGCAACGCACGATACGAAGCGCGGCGAAGATGTGCGCGCGCGCCTCGCGGTGCTTGCCGAGATGCCGGAGGAGTGGTCGCGGTACGTGTCCGAATGGCGCAGGACGCTCGCGCGACACAGCGAGGCGCTGAACGACCGCAATCTCGAATATCTGCTGTACCAGACGCTGCTCGGCAGCTGGCCGCTCGAGCCGATGAACCAGCAGGCGCTCGCCACCTACGGCGCGCGCATCGAAGCCGCCCTCGTGAAGTCCGCGCGCGAGGCACGCGCGAACACCAGCTGGTCCGCACCGAATGACGGCTTCGAGGGGGCATTGAAGGAGTTCATTGGGGCTGCGCTTGCGTCGCGAGCATTCCGCGCATCGTTTGAGCCCCTGGCCGCGCGGGTGGCTTTGGCAGGCGCGCGCAATGGCTTGGTGCAGACCGTGCTCAAACTCACCGTACCAGGCGTGCCCGACATCTACCAAGGCACAGAGCTGTGGGATTTCGCATTGGTTGACCCGGACAATCGACGTCCGGTCGACTTCGGGGCGCGCGCCACGTCGCTCGAGGCAGCGCTCGTCGAGTGGCGCCGCGATCCGGCCGGCACGGTGGGCCGGACATGGCAGAACTGGCCGACCGGCGAGATCAAGCTGCTGACGATCGCGGTGCTGCTCGAGCATCGCCGCCAACACGGCGCACTCTACGAATCCGTTGCGTACCGTCCAATCGAATGCGGGGGCGCGTTCGCTGGATTCGTGCGCGAAAGCGATAGCCTTGCACTTGCGGTCATCTTTTCTCGCTATCCGCTGTCGGACACGACGGATGCGCTCGCACCGCCGGACAGCGGGTCGTGGCGCAATGTCCTCACGCACGAGAGCGTTTTCGCCACAGGCCACGCGCCGTGGGCTTTGCAAGATCTACCATTCCTCGTTCTCGAGCGCGCGATTTAGATAGGCGCGCGCGGCCCTGCCGGTCGACCGTGCGAAATTGCGGTGATTCAAGCTGCGATCTCTCACCCTGTCTTACATCGACCGTTGCGCGCGACGTCCTTAATGAGCGCCCCTCTCGATTTCACCTGAAAGGCACGACGTCATGGCAAGCCGCAAACCCCCGCGTAAGTCCGCAGTCCCGGCCGCGAAGAACTCCGAATCGTCGAAGACCTCGGCGCGCTCCACGACGAGCGGCCCGTCGACCAAACCTAGGTCCGTGGATCGCGGCGACAAAGCTGCCGTGAAGATGGCCGCGGTCGGTGCGCTGACAACGGCGATGCCGGCCAACGCTAACAAGGCCAATGAGTACGGCGACGCCGCGCGCACGCCGAAACCGGGCATGCAGGTCGAGCCGGACGATCCGTCGGCGACTGGCAGCACACTCACTGAAGGCGCGACATCGCCCAAGACCGGCGAGGGTGCGCCGCCCGTTGGATTCAATCCCACCAACGGCCCCCTTGATCGTGTGCGCGTAGATTCGGGCGGACGCGTCCTCACGACCAACCAGGGCGTGCCCGTCGCTGACAATCAGAATTCCCTGAAGGCGGGCCTGCGCGGCCCCGCACTGCTGGAAGATTTCATCCTGCGCGAGAAGATCACGCACTTCGATCACGAACGCATTCCCGAGCGCATCGTCCACGCCCGCGGTTCGGCGGCGCACGGATACTTCGAGTGCTACGAGCCGCAGACGAAAATCACGCGCGCATCGCTGTTCGCCGAGAAGGGCAAGCGGACGCCGGTATTCGTGCGCTTCTCAACCGTCGCGGGCGAGCGCGGTTCGACCGACACGGCGCGCGACGTGCGCGGCTTCGCGGTGAAGTTCTATACGGACGAAGGCAACTGGGATCTCGTCGGCAACAATATCCCGGTGTTCTTCATCCAGGATGCAATGAAGTTTCCGGACTTGATACACGCCGTGAAGCCGGAACCACACAATGGCATGCCGCAGGCGGCGAGTGCGCACGACACGTTTTGGGACTTCGTCTCGCTGATGCCGGAATCCGTTCACATGCAGATGTGGGTGATGTCGGATCGCGCGATTCCGCGCAGCTATCGCATGATGCAAGGCTTCGGCGTGCACACGTTCCGCATGGTCAACGAGCGCGGTGCCAGTGTCTTCGTGAAGTTTCACTGGAATCCGGTTGCGGGTACGCACTCCCTCGTTTGGGACGAGGCCGTCAAGATTTCGGGCGCCGATCCGGATTTCCACCGGCGCGATTTGTGGGAAGCGATCGAAGCCGGCGCTTTCCCCGAATGGGAACTCGGATTGCAGGTTTTCACCGAGGAGCAGGCGGAAAAATTCAGTTTCGATGTGCTCGATGCAACCAAAATTGTTCCGGAGGAACTCGTGCCCGTGAAGCCCGTCGGGCGAATGGTGCTCAACCGCAATCCTGACAACTTTTTTGCCGAGACCGAGCAGGTGGCGTTCTGTACCGCGCACATCGTGCCCGGGCTCGATTTCAGTAACGACCCGCTGCTCGCCGGCCGAATCCATTCCTATGTCGACACTCAGATTTCGCGTCTCGGCGGGCCTAACTTCCACGAGATTCCGATCAATGCTCCGGTTGCGCAGGCCCACAACAACCAGCGCGACGGCATGCATCGGCAGGCGATCAACCGCGGACGGGTCGCGTACGAACCCAACTCACTCGGCGGTGGGTGTCCGTTCCAGGCCGGCGCGCAGGGCTTTACCTCTTTCCCGCAACCGATTGAAGATGACAAGGTGCGCGGCAAGCCGGAAAAGTTCGCGGATCACTACACCCAGGCGGCCTTGTTCTACGCCAGCCAGTCGGCGGTCGAGCAGGCGCACATCGCGGCGGCGTTTCGTTTCGAGCTAACCAAAGTCCAGGTGCCTGCCATTCGCGAGCGCGTCGTTTCGCAATTGGTGAACGTCAGCGCAGAGCTCGCATCCACAGTTGCTGCCGCACTCGGCATCGACGTGCCGGAGGCGCAGCCCGCGGTGAAACCCCGTAACAATCGCCCCGAAGTAAAGTCGTCGCCGACGCTGTCGTTGCGCGCGCGAGCGGGAAATATCGGCATTCGAACGCGCCGGATCGCGATCCTCGTTGCTGACGGGGTAGACGGTGAGGCGCTGCAGGGTCTGCATGCTGCACTTGCGGCGGAGGGCGCGGTGCCGCGCTTCGTAGGACCGAGACTCGGTGCGGTTAAATCGGCGCGCGGGGGTGACATCGACGTGGAGGTCACGCTCGAGACGGCCCCGTCGGTACTTTTCGACGCGGTCGTGGTTCCGAATGGCGATGCGGCGATCGCGGAACTCTCGCACATCGGTCAAGCGCTCGAATTTCTCAAGGATCAGTATCGCCACTGCAAGCCGATGCTCACGCTGGGAGGTGGCAAGCGTTTACTGGAGGCGGCCGGTATTCCCCCCAAGCTCCCTGATGGCGCACCCGATCCGGGGCTGGTGTTTGCCGACGACCCTGCACGCGCAAAGCGGGAATTCATCGCCGCCATCGCCAAGCATCGTCACTTCGAGCGGCAGACGGACCCGCCGCGAGTGTAACGACACGCCATATTGACCTTGCACTGGAGAAAACCTTGTCGAAACGAAAACCGAAGACGCAACCGGGAGCGACGAGAGTTGCGCCGCCCACGCTACCCCAAGGGGACCAGAATCAAAGCGATCCCGTTCAGCCGGATTCAAGAGACCAAAGCGGGTCCACTGGCCGAAATACCGGTGGTGCGGCGGTGGGGCAGGATAAGGACACAGGTCAGAATCGCTATGGCCAGACTGGTTTTGGCAGCACCCAAAGTCGCGAGACTATCGGCCAGACTAGCTACAGAAAAAGTGGTGAAGGGCCTGGCCAGGAGTCCAGATCCCAGAGCAACACGGGATCAGGCCGGGCTGACCACGAAGCAGAGGAATATGCGCGCAACGGCGGCGGGGCACAGTCGCTTCGACAAAAGAGGCGATAGTCTGACGCGACTCCCAATGCGGGAGCACCTGCTGGCCTACAGCGACTGTTTAATGACGCCTGCATGTTCAGACGCACAACGAGCGCAGTTTCGGCGCACCGAATACCTACGAGTTAGCCATGACATCCATAGCCTCCGTATCCCCCGCTGCCATTCCAAGCGATAGTGGTGCTGTCTCCTGGGGTGCCGTGTTTGCCGGCGCCGTCGGCGCCGCCGCGTTCTCCCTGATTCTGATCCTGTTAGGCACGGGGTTGGGCCTCTCGGTGGTATCTCCGTGGGCACGCGACGGCATCTCCGCGGCAACAGCCAGTGTCTCCACCGTCGTCTGGATCACGGTCGTTCAAATCCTCGCCTCAGTGCTAGGGGGATATCTGGCAGGACGCCTGCGTTCGCGATGGGTGACGGTCCACACGCACGAAGTCTACTTTCGCGATACCGCGCACGGCTTCCTGGCCTGGTCGGTGGCTACTCTACTGATGGCGACGCTGCTCTCGTCCGCGGTGGGGGCCGTCTTGACGACCGGGCTCAAAGCCACTGGCGCCGTCGCGGGTTCCGCAGTCGCGATGACAGGGACCGCCGCGGCTGCCGGCACCGTATCCCCAAAGAAGGACGACTCTGAGGCGGATTCCGTCAGCTACTCCGTGGATTCCCTGTTTCGCGCGAGCGCGCCGAGCGCCGCACCGTCGAACGCCGATCAGCCGAAATCGCCTGACAGGACTCTGGAAGTGACCCGCATCTTTGCGAACGGTCTCAAGTCACAGGAACTCCGGACTTCGGACACTCAATATCTGGGGCACCTGGTCGCGCGGAACACCGGCCTGTCGCAAGCGGATGCCGAAAGACGTGTCACCGATACTTTCACGCAATTGAAGCAGACGCTTCAGCAGGTGCGCGAGGAGGCCAAAAAAGCTGCGGACGACGCACGCAAGGCGTCGGCGTATCTGGCGCTGTGGCTCGTCATTTCTTTGCTGGTCGGAGCTTTTGTAGCGAGCCTGGCCGCCACCTTCGGCGGCCGTCTGCGAGATTCATCTGTGCTGGCTAAACCGTAATTCAAGGATTCAACATGCGTTCCATTCTGCTGTTCTTCCTCGGCGTTCCGATTCCGATCATCATCCTGATCGCGCTATTCGTTCGCTAGACGGGCAGGCGTGTTCATAGAGGCGCCGCTCGCCTCATCGCACGGCGGAACTCGACCAGCGGCCAAAGCCCTGCAACCAGCGTCAACGGGTCGGCTGGCTTCCTCACCACCCAGACCGGCGAATTCCTGAGCCACGGGATTTCGGCATTGGCCGGGTCTCCAGTCAGGATGATGGTTGGCACTCCATGCCCAAGTTCTCGGGCAAGCGCCTCTGCAACCTCGGTTCCAGTCATGTCGCCGCCTAAGTGATAGTCGACGATCAACACGTCCAGGCGGTTCCTGACGGAGTCGGCCTGAGCGAGAGCCGAGGCAGCTGAAGCAGCCTCGTAAACGGCGAAGCCGGCCGCCGTCAGCAACGTGCCAGTGGCGAGGCGCGACTCTTCATCGTCATCGACATGCAAAATGATTCCGTGCAGGTGTCGCGCACGAAAATCCACTTCAAGCGGCTCTGCGTGCGGCACATCGATGTCGTCCATTGGCGTCTCTTTCTTATGCAGCGGCGACGACACAACTTCACCTGAGCGCATTGCGAAAACCTGCCAGCATCGAGGAAGTAAACACGCGAGACTTGTCTGGCGCGATCTGCCGTCTAACAACTCGACAATTGCAAATGGTTCGCGATAGTCGTCGGCCTGGGCTGACATAAACTGTCGGCGTTTACTCCGTTTATTGAACTTGCTTGCGTCCTAATTTTGCCCTCTCACAACAGGAGGACCTTCCATGGCCAAGGCAAAAAAGAAGTCCGCGCGTGCGAAACGACCCACCGGCAACGATGCCATCGCTCTCCTCAAGGCCGATCATAGGCAAGTCGAGGAGTGGTTCGAGCAGTTCGAGAAAACGCGTGACGACGACCGCAAGTTGACCCTCGCAACCAAAATCTGCAGCGCATTGAAGGTGCATACCACCATCGAGGAAGAAATCTTTTATTCCGCGTTCCTTGCCGCGACTGAAGACAAGGACATGCATCACGAAGCCGAGGTGGAGCACGCCGGCGCCAAGAACCTGATCGCGCAAATCGAAGCGTCGAGCCCAGATGACGATTACTACGACGCGAAGGTGAAGGTGCTCTCCGAGATGATCAAGCACCACGTGAAGGAAGAAGAGCAGCCGGGTGGCATGTTTGCAGAGGCACGTGATTCCGATATGGATCTCGAGGCGCTCGGCGAACAGATGGCCGCGCGCAAGTCGGAACTCGAAGAGGCAAGTGGGGTTACACCTCCCGGCGCGCGCAAACAGCGCAATGACGGGAGGGCGAGCAACGCGCGCAACTGATAGACGTCGTCCGCCGGGCAGGCCCGCGCGAACCGCGCGCGGGTCTCGTCAGTGCGCGCCCCCGACGTTGCGTGCGTCTACTATTTGGCGGTGCGGTCGATCTCGGCGCGATAGTCGGCCATCGTTCGGCGTGTGCGCGCAACGGTCTTCAGGTCATATCCGGCATCGGCGATGGCTTTCCTGAGCTGGGCGTCATCGATATCTTCCATGGCGCGCGTTTCCACGATGACGAGTTTGCTTTCCAGGCTGACGACTACATCCACGACCGCGGGATTCTTGCGCAGGCTTGCTTCAATCCCCTGGGCACAAAACCCGCAGACCATCCCGTACACCTTCATTTCGATGGTGGTCGCTTTGGCCGTGAAGTTCGCGAGGATCAAGACTGCAGTGAGGCAGAGGAGTCGTTTCATGGTTGGCTTCTCACAGACTGAACATTGCCCGGGCCTGCAGCCTTCCGTCCGTGGTCGCTCCGGCTTCGATCCACGTCCGCTTCTTGAAAAATCTCACGAGGAACGACAATTGATCTCCCCCATGGGCGCCCGCCGCGTTTCCCGAGTAGCGAGTGGCGCAAACGACGAACCAGGTCGCCAGCGTATTGGTGTCATGCACGTAAGGGGCGATCCCGAATTGCAGCATGTCCACGCGATGTGTGAATGCGGATGAGTAGTGAGAGTCGGTCTTGAACGAGGAATAGATGCGGCGGGTCTCAAAATCGATCTGCCCGCCGGCATTCCAGCCATTGGCGCCGATCGTTCGTTCATAGGAAGTTTCTCGAGGAGGGGCGGGCGCGCCGTGGTTGTGACCGGAATCGCCAGGCAGCTCCGTGAAACTGACGATCTGAGTCATGTGCGCACTATCCACGCCGCCCCAGAAAAATACGTTCGCCTGGGCCGCTTCCATGTTCCAGCGCTTCGCGAGGAAGTTCACCCGGAAGTACGAGACGTTGTGCTCGGGGTGGGCACCTCCGCCTTCGATATCCATATGGCCAACGCCAAGTGACATGAACGAAGTCGGCGCGTAAAAAATCTGCGCCTCCGCCATCTTGCCGTCGGTGTAGTCCGCCATCACCGTGGTGCTGTGCGCATATCCAATAGGCCGCGCCGCGGCGTGGTGCGAAACCAGAAATGCCGCGAGGACCCAGGCGATGGCGCGTACCGGAAGATTCATGATTTCCCTGGGCCCAGCTAATCACGACGCGCTGACGAGCAGCGTCGGCCATCTGCGGACCGCTTCGTAGGAATTCGCGAATCGGTACGAGAATAAACTCCGACCCCGGCGCGGCCAGGGTTCAAAAAACGCGGGCTTGAGCAGCGCGCGTCAGTGTCGAATGGCCCTGCCGGGCTTTAGCACGACTTTCGTGTACTCGTTTTGCTTCTCCTTGAAGTTCTTGTAGCCCTCGGCTGCATCTTCGAGGTCCAGATGATGGCTGATGAGGAACGTCGTATCGAGCTTCCCATCCAGGATCAAGTCCAGTAGTTCGGGCATGAACTTCTGCACATGGGTCTGCCCGCTCTTGATCGTGAGTCCTTTTTCCATGAGCGCGCCGATGGGGAACTTGTCCGCGATGCCGCCGTAGACACCGGGTATCGAGACGCGTCCCCCTTTGCGGGTGGCAAGGATCACTTGACGCAGCGCGTGCACTCGATCCGTGGCCATGAAGGTTTTGACTTTCACGTGATCCAGGAGGTTGTCGACGGTCATGCCGTGGCTCTCCATGCCAACGGCGTCGATGCACGCGTCAGGGCCAATGCCGCCAGTCAGCTCCGCCAGCGCCTCCCGCACCTTCACCTGTTCGAAATCGAGGATCTCGGCGCCAAGTTTCCTGGCGAGCGCCAGTCTTCCCGGACGATGATCGATGGCGATGACGCGATGGGCGCCTAACAACAATGCGCTTTGAATCGCAAACAGGCCCACGGGACCGCAACCCCACACAGCGACGATGTCGCCTGGTTCGATGTCGCAGTTCACGGCGGCCATCCAACCGGTCGGGAGGATGTCAGAAAGAAACAGTACCTTGTCGTCTTCGATGCCGTCCGGAACTACGAGCGGCCCGACATCAGAGTAGGGCACGCGGACGAACTCGGCCTGGCCGCCCGCATAGCCGCCGGTGAGGTGGGAGTAGCCAAAAGCCGCGGCCATGGGATAGCCGTATGCCAGCTCCGAAGGATCGGACTTGTCGGCTGGATTCGAATTGTCGCAGGCAGCGAACTGTTGCTTGTTGCAGAAGTAGCAGCTGCCACACGCGATCACGAAGGGAACCACCACGCGTTGGCCCAACTTCAATTTCTTGTTGCCCGAGCCGACTTCCATTACCTCGCCCATGAACTCGTGGCCGAGCACGTCGCCGCTCTTCATGCCGGGAATGGTGTGATCGTAGAGATGCAGGTCCGAGCCGCAGATCGCAGTAGATGTGATACGAATGATGGCATCGCGCGGATTGACGATCTCGGGATCGGGAACTGTTTCGACGCGAACGTCTTGTTTGCCTCGCCAGGTGAGTGCGCGCATGGGGGTCTCCTTATTCGCCGCGCGGCGCCGCTGCCGGGGGTTGTGAGGTGGGGATCTCGCCGGTCTCCATGAGCTGCTTGAATCGACGCAGATCCTGGCGCGCCTGAACGTGGGGCTCACGCTGGAATAGTTTGGCGATGACCTTGCCCAGCGTTCCAGCAGGTGGGTCATAGACGATCGTCACCGTGACTTGCGTGCCGCGGCGATTGCTCGTCGGTTTGAACTCGATGCGTCCGCTATTCGTAATGCTGGCGCTTTGGTCGGACCGCCAGGCGATCACTTCTCCGGGAATGTCTTCGGTAATGAGAGAGTCCCACTCCACGGTCGTGTCGGCAGGCGCTTTTACTTTCCAGTGCGATCTCATGCTGTCGAGGATCTGCACACTTGCGATGTTGTCCATGAACAGCGGCAAGTTCCGGAAATCCCGCCAGAATGCATAGAGGTCTTGCGGCGAGCGATTGATGGTTACGGTGCGTCCGATGAGTTCTCCAGCGTCGTCCGGATCGATCGGGAGTCCAGCCGCCGCGGGGCTTGGATCCTTCGCCGTCGAGGGCGGAGCGTCGTCGACTGACGTGGGGGTGTTGCGCTTTGCCATGGAAATTCCTGCCGTGTTTGCGAGTGGAATGAGTTAGCGCTTCGGGTGCGGCCCTTGACTGTAGGAAGGCTATAGCCGGCGTCGAACGGAATCGCGCTCAGCCGGTACGCACGGCACCGCACATGCATCCGCCAGTAAGCTTGCCTTCGTTCACGCCGGTTGTTTCAGCATCAGCCCCCAGGCGCCGACTTGCCGGGCAGCTTCTCGGCGAGCTGTTTGTGTTCCTTGAGCGTCGGCAGTGTCTTCTCGGCGAACTGTGCGAAATCCCGATCGCTCGATCCCGCGGCGCTTTCAAAGAGCGAGATCGCCTTGGAATGGTCCATTTGCATGTGTTCGGCATACGCGTGGTCAAAATCGCCGCCCGATTTGGCATTCAGCGCACTGACCATGGCCTTGTGCTCGGCATCGAGCTCTTTAGGCGCGGCAATGCCCTTGCTTTTCGCCAGCGAAGCAAGCTCGGCGTTCGCGCGGCCATGGTCGCTCACCATGCGCTCCGCAAAGCCGCGAATGGCGGGATCCTGCGATTTGCTGAGCGCTAACTTTCCGGCTTCGACTTCGGTCATGCCATCGAGGGACGCTTTCTTGACGAAGACACTGGGGGCGGGCGGGGTCTTTTCGGCTTCCGC
>DATHJZ010000119.1:0-32105 GCA_035286365.1 Steroidobacteraceae bacterium
TAGCCTTCGGCTTCGCGCACCGCTTCGGGAGAGAACTCCTGCGGCAGATTGAAGCGCGCGATGGCGGCTTCACAGGCGAGCTCGACCGGCTTGTCGGGATCGAGCCGTTTGACGATGCGCGCCTGTGGCGATGCACCCTGGCCTGCGTAGCGCGTGACCGCCGCGATCACCCAGTCCCCGTGACGCGCGTCAGCGAGCTGTTCAGGCGACACGAAGCAGCGCATGCCGATGCGCCGGTCCGCCGAAGTGACGAATGCCGAGCGCCCGTGAACCTCGAGAGTACCGACGAACGACTTGGTGGCGTGTTCGATGATTTTTTCGAGCCGGCCGGAGTAGCGGCCGTCGCGGCCACGTTCGACGGACACGCGCACGCGATCGCCGTGCATGACGCCGGCCATTTGCGGCGGCGGCAGAAAGACGGATTCTTCGATCCCTTCGACGCGCACGAAGCCGAAGCCGGCGCGATTCGCACTCACGACGCCTTCGGCGACACCGCCATGGGTGTCGGGCGTCTGCGCCGCGGAGCGGTTCGAAGGGGGACCCGCGCGGCGCGGGCCTTGTTTCTGGTGGCGGGAGTTTTCAGGCCGCCCGCGCGAATTGTCGTTACGACGTTTCAATGATTCTTTTCCATTTGAGATGAAGCGGCGTCGTTCATGCGACGGGCCTCGATTGACAGCTTACAAAGTGGTGCGTACCTTTCGCCGCTCTTCGCACCCTGCCCGGGTGGCGGAATTGGTAGACGCACTAGTTTCAGGTACTAGCGAGTAACATCGTGGAGGTTCGAGTCCTCTCCCGGGCACCAATAAAAACAATGGCTTAGGGTTCGATTGGATTCTATCTCTGCGGATGCGGCGGGGATTCTACCCACTCTTCTTCTATATGCGCGCCTGACCCGGCCAAAGAGCTGTAGCAATCGGCTCGAGGGAGCGGCGCTGTTGGGGTCCGGCGCCTTCGCCGGATGACGATCAGACCGTCGCCCCGCCCACGAAGTTCCCCGCAACGCGGCGTCGGACCTGCCCCGAGCGCAAACCGCCCGGCCGCCTAACTAATCGCCGGCCCGCGTGGCGCGCTACTTTTTCTTCGCGCTGCGCTTGCGCTTCTTGGGCGGCGGCACCTTGCCGCCCGCGCGCCGCGCCTCGGACAACCCGATGGCAATGGCCTGCTTGCGACTGGTGACTTTCTTGCCCGACCCGCCGCTGCGCAACGTGCCGGCCTTGCGCTCCTCCATCGCCCGCTTCACTTTCTGTTGCGCCTTGCGGCCGTACTTGTTCGCCATGACTGCTCCTCACAACTCGTGAGTCGCCAAGTTGCGCGCCGGCGCGCGTCCGCGCTGTAGGCTGGCGCCGACGCATCGCGCGCGCCGATGGCGCGTGGGGCTGCGGGAAGATACCCTCGCGCCGTTCGCCACCTTTCAGCGGATCGCCGGAGACAGCCATGCGACACAGTGCGCGCCCAGATAACTCCCCCTTTCTGGCTCTTGCGCTTGCGCTGTTATTCACGGTTTTCGGCGCGCTGCCGGGTGCCGTGCGGGCCGACAACTACGCGCCGCCGCCCAACGAGGCTGACGCCGCCCTGCTCGCGCGCATGACCCTCACCGAGAAGGTCAACCAGCTCATGCTGCTCAGCAAGGGCACGATGACCGGACCTGACTCCGCCGGCCGGCCTAACAAATCCGCGGAAGAGCTCGCGCGCGAAGGCATCGGCTTCCAGATGTCGGGGTTCAACTCGGCCGCCGAGGTGAACCGCATCCAGCGCATCGCCTTGAAAGAGTCGCGTCTCAAGATTCCCGTGGTGTTCGCGACCGACATCATTCACGGCTACTGGACGGTGTTCCCCGTGCCGCTCGGCCTGGCCGCGACGTTCGATGCGGCCGATGCGAATGTGGTTGCGAAAGTCTCCGGACTGGAAGGGTATTCACACGGCCAGCGCTGGACCTTTGCGCCGATGGTCGATCATCCGGCCGATCCGCGCTGGGGTCGGGTCGTCGAAACCTTCGGTGAATCGCCGCTGGTGAGCAGCGACTACGCCGTCGCGACGATTCGCGGCTTCCACGGTTCGCTGGCCGGCCTGAAAGGCTCACCCGCACCCGCCGACTTCGGCGTGGCGAGCTGCCTCAAACACTATCTCGGCTACGGCGCGGTACAGGGCGGCAAGGATTACGCGTATGTGGACCTGACCGAACGCACGCTGCGGGAATTGCATCTGCCGCCGTATGCCGCCGGGATTGCCGCGGGCGCGCCCACGGTCATGCCCGCCTTCACCACCGGACCCGGCGGCGTGCCCATGTCGGCCAACAAACGCATGTTGCTGGACGTGCTGCGCGGCGAGCTCGGCTTCGAGGGCTTGCTGGTGTCCGACTACGCCGCCATCACCGAGATGCTCAAGCACGGCACCGCGCGTGACGACTACGACGCAGCCATCCAGGCCATGAACAACGGCACCATGACCGTCGACATGGAAGACGGTGTGTACTACGCCCAGCTTGCCAAGGCCGTGAACGCGGGAGCGGTGAGCCAGCAGGCGCTCGACCGCGAGGTGCTGCGCGCGCTGGCCTTCAAGCGCCGCCTCGGGCTGTTTGAAAAGCCGTATGTACCGGAGGATCTCGAAAAGCGCGTGCGTCTGTCGAAAGAGAATCTCGCCGCCGCGCGCGAGATCGCGCGCAAATCCATCGTATTGCTCAAGAACGACGCAAACCTGCTGCCATTGAAGAACGGCCGCATTCTCGTGACCGGGCCGCTGGCCGACGCGCCCGCAGACTTGTTAGGTCCGTGGCACGCGCGCGGCCGGGCCGAAGACGTCGTGAGCGTCCTCGCCGGAATCCGCGAACGCGCGGCCGCCGGGAAACCTGCGAGCCAGGTCGCTTTCGAACCCGGCGTCGGTCTCGAAGGCGCGGGCAGCGGGCCGGCGGGTGATGACGCCAGGATCGCTGCGGCGGTCGCTAGCGCCAGGAACAGCGATATCGTGATTGCCGTCGTCGGCGAACGCGAGTCGATGAGCGGCGAGGCGAAGAACCGTGCGCAGCTCGACCTGCCCGGCAACCAGCAAAAACTGGTCGACGCCCTGCTCGCCACCGGCAAGCCGGTCGTTGTCGTGTTGCTCACCGGCCGCCCGCTCGCGGTGACATCGCTGGCGGAAAACGCCGGCGCACTGGTGCATGCTTTCTTTCCCGGTGTCGAGGGCGGCCATGCGCTGGCCGATGTGCTGTTCGGCGACTACAACCCGGGTGGCAAGGAGCCGATCACCTGGCCGCGCAGCGTCGGCCAGCTGCCGATTCATCACTACGATCCGCCCAACGGGCGGCCTAACATCCCCGAGCGCGGCGATTACAAGGCGCATTGGCTCGACGAGTCCGACGCGCCGCTGTTCGCGTTCGGTTTCGGCTTGAGCTACACGCGCTTCACGTTCACGGAGTTCGAGATCCCGAAGAGCATCGGGCGGGAGGGGCAACTCACGGTCCGGGTGCGGCTCACCAACGTGGGCGCACGCGACGGCGACGAGGTGGCGCAGCTCTACCTCCGGCCGCGAGTTTCGAGCAGCGTCGCCGGGAAACGCCTGGCCGCGTATCGGCGCGTGCATCTCGCCGCCGGAAAGAGCCAGGTCGTCGAATTCTCGTTACCGGCGGCAACGCTCGCGGTGCTCGATCCGCAGAATCGCTGGACAGTCGAGCCCGGGGTCTATGAGGTGATTTTGGGCGGAAGTTCGTCAGCCGAAATCTCCGGGACCTTCCAGCTCGAGGACGCCGCGAAGGTGGCGGAGCGCGCTGCCTCGCAGGTGTCGGACCGGCCTCTGTAGGACAATTGACTCCATGCATACGTATGCATCTGACATTACAACCCCTTAAAGGGGCACATTCCGGAGTGAATAGAGTGTAAGAATTCGCCAACAGAAAGCGCGTCGAGCTTGGGGAAGTGCGATCGCAGCGGTTTCGGCCGCGCGACGACGGCGCGCAGCTGACTTACGAGGGTTCCACAAATGCGAAATTTTCCGCGTTCATTGATCGGAGCGGCAGTCGCCGCTGTGCTCGCCGCGCCAAGCGTTTCCTGGGCGCAATCCGCCGACGCCACGTTGCGCGGCAAAGCGCCGGCATCCACGGATGTCACGGCCAAGAATGTCGCCACCGGTACAACCAGACGAACCAAGTCAGGCGGTGACGGGACGTACACACTCGCCGGCCTGCCACCCGGCACGTATCGCGTCGATGCGGGTCCGGGGACGGAAACGGTCGTCACGCTGACCGTTGCGTCGACCGCGACACTCGATCTCGTCGCCGGCAGCGGTGCGGTAGAGACGGAAGCGCCGTTGCAGGAAGTGACGGTGACGGGACGGCGGCTCAACGAAGTCCGCACCTCGGAGATCGGCCAGACCGTCTCGCAGGACCAGATCACGAACGTTCCGCAGATGACGCGCAACTTCCTCGAGTTCGCCGACACGGTTCCCGGCGTCGTGTTCGAAGTGGACGGCAAGGGCCGCACGTCGATCCGCGGCGGCGCACAGAACGACAATGGCGTGAACCTCTACATCGACGGCGTTGGCCAGAAAGGCTATGTGCGCTCGGGTGTCAGCGGCCAGGCCGGCGATACGCAGGGCAATCCATTCCCGCAGCTCGCGATCGGCGAATACAAGGTCATCACGTCCAACTACAAGGCGGAGTACGACCAGATCTCGAGCGCGGCCATCACCGCCCTCACGCGTTCGGGCACCAACGAATTGACGGTCGATGCGTTCGGCACCTACACGGCCGACAATTTCCGCGCGATGACGCCCGGCGAATCCGCGAACGGTGCGAAGGCCGAGTCGGAGAGCAAGGAATATGGCATCGCGATCGGCGGCCCGATCATCCAGGACCGCCTGCATTTCTTCCTCACTTACGAAGCCAAGCGTTACCAGACACCGACCACGGTGCTGGCGGACAACAGTCCTCCGCCCGGGGTCGTCGAAGCACTCCCCGCCGGCGCACTGGCGCAACTCGGACCCTCGGCAATCACGTTCGACGAAGACCTGTTCTTCGCGAAGCTCGACTGGTCGCTGACCGACAACGACACGTTCCAGGTCTCCGCGAAGATTCGCGATGAGACGAGCGCCGGTGACCAGACCGGCACCGGCGTCGCCGCCTCCGCCGCGGTCGACACGGATCAAAACGAAAAACGCTTTGAGCTGTCCTGGAAACACAGCGGCGACCGCTGGCTCAACGAATTGCAGGGGACGTACGAGGATTCGTTCTATGTCCCACACATCAGCAATTCGGGCACGAACGGCGCGCAATACACCTTCAGACGGGGCCTCTCCGACAATCCGCGCATCATCGCGGTCGACGGCGCCGATCCGCGCGCCGGCCAGAACAAGGGCCAGAAGGGCTGGGCGATCGGCGACACGATCACCTTCACCGATATCCACTGGGGCGGCGGCGATCACACGATCAAGGCCGGCATCAAGTACAAGCAAGTCGAGCTGACGGCCGCGGACTCACTCCCCGGCAATCCGGTGTTCTACTACGACGTGACCCCCGCGGGAACGGCGACGATTCCCTGGAAGGCCACGTTCGCGTTGCCGCTGGCGGGATTCACCTCGCTGGTGACGTCCGAGGACAAACAGCTCGGCATCTTCGCGCAGGACGACTGGACGCTGAACGATCACCTGACCCTGAATCTCGGCCTGCGCTGGGATCTCGAAAAGAATCCGTCGTATCTCGACTTCAAGACGCCGCAGTTCCTGCTCGACTCGCTCAACACGGAGATCTCGCCCGGGGTCACGTACGGTCAGTCGCTCGGCCTGAGTTCCGATCCGAACACGGCCATCGACATCAACAACTACATCAGCGATGGCAGCAATCGCAAGGCGTACTCGAAGGAATTCCAGCCGCGCCTGGGGTTCTCGTATGACTTCGCCGGCGATCAGACAAATGTGCTGTTCGGCGGCGTCGGCCGTGCTTACGACCGCACGCTGTACGACTATCTCCAGCTCGAGCAGAACAAGTTCGCGCTCGCGACGACCGATATCTTCTTCAACACGGCGGATCACCCCTGTGTCATCAGCGCGAACTGCGTGAACTTCGATCCGGTGTACGCCGCCGATCCGAATGCACTGCCCGCGTTGTTGAACGGCATGGCGGGTGAGGTAAACCTCATCAACAACGATCTGAAGGTCCCCTATTCCGACCAGTTCAGCGTCGGCCTGCGCAGCCGCCTCGGCGACTGGAATACGAGCGCCTCCGTCTCGCGCATCCTCAGCAAGGATGGCTTCGTATTCACGATGGGCAATCGCTATCCGAACGGCGACTTCTGGCAGAACCGTTCGCAGCCCTGGGGCTTCTCGCCCCCGGGCCTGGCGGGCGTCCTGCTGATCGGAGACAACGGCATCGAGACGAGGAGCACGCAGTTGCTGCTGTCGGCCGAGAAGCCATTCACCCAAGAGTCGCGTTGGGGCACGAGCGTTTCGTACACGCACACGCAGGCCAAGCAGAACCGCGACATCAATGAGCACTACGCGTTCGACCAGGTGAACATCAACGAATACCGCTGGAACACCTCGAATGCCGCCGCGAAACATCGCGTGGTTGCAACGGGCACCGTGCTGGCGGGATGGGGCCTCACGCTGGCGGGCAAGCTCACCTGGTCGACGCCGATCCCGCACACGGTCAACTCGTGCCTGTCCGGCACACCGGTGTTCGACAATGGCGCGCCCTGCGAGGCGTTCACTTACACGGTGGACGGCAACGGCTACCAGGCACTCGATCTGCAGGTCACGAAAAATTTCGCGGTCGGCGACATGGGTTCGTTCTACCTGCGTGTCGATGCTCTCAACGTGACCAATGAGCACAACCTCGTCGACTTCCAGGACGAGACCGGTCCGCTCGGTCTTGTCAGGGGCGGCAAATACAACCGGGATGGCAACATCACGGGTCTGCCGCGCACATTGCGCATGAGCTTTGGCGTGAAGTTCTGACGGACGGCGACGACCGAACGCCGGGGCTGTTAGCTCCGGCGTTCGGTGCCACAATCGGCCCCGTGAAGGACCGACTCACAAGCATCGTCATTGTCGGCGGCGGCACTGCCGGCTGGATGACTGCGGCGGCGCTCGCGCAGACGCTCAAGGACAGCTGCGCCATCACCCTCATCGAGTCCGACGACATCGGCATCGTGGGCGTGGGCGAGGCAACCGTCCCGCACCTGAAGTTGTTCAACGAAACGCTGCGCATCGACGAGGTCGACTTCGTGCGCTCGGTGCGCGGCACTTTCAAGCTCGGCATCGAGTTCGTCGACTGGGGCGCTCCCGGCCAGCGTTACATCCACGGATTCGGCGCCATCGGCCACGACTACGCCTCGCTGCCCTGGCACCAGTACTGGCTGAAGCTGCACATGCAGGGCAAGGCGCCCGACCTCGCCGACTACTCGCTCAATACCGTCGCCGGGCCGCTCGGCAAGTTCATGACCTCGGCCAGCGACGTGCCGGCGCACTCGCCGCTGGCGCAGGTGGGTTATGCCTATCACTTCGATGCCGGCCTCTATGCGAATTTCCTGCGCCGCTACGCCGAAGCCCGTGGCGTCAAGCGCATCGAAGGCGAGGTCGTCGATGTCGCCTTGCGCGGTGAGGACGGCTTCATCGAATCGGTCACGCTCAAGAGCGGCGCGCGCATCGCGGGCGAGTTGTTCGTCGACTGCTCCGGCTTTCGCGGCCTGCTCATAGAACAGGCGCTCAAAACCGGCTACGACGCCTGGACGCAGTGGCTGCCCTGCGATCGCGCCGTGGCCGTCCCCTGCGAAAAGGCCGGCCCCGCGGTCCCGTTCACGCGCTCTACGGCGCGTGCCGCCGGCTGGCAGTGGCGCATTCCGCTGCAGCATCGCACCGGCAATGGCTACGTCTATTCGAGCGCGCACGTCGGTGATGACGAGGCGGCCGCGACCTTGCTGGCCAATCTCGACGGCCGGCCGCTCGCCGAGCCGCGCGTGCTGAAGTTCACCACCGGCCGACGCAGAAAGGTCTGGTCGCGCAACTGCGTCGCCATCGGCCTCGCCAGCGGGTTTCTCGAGCCGCTCGAATCCACCAGCATCTATCTCATCCAGTCCGGCATCGCGCGCCTGATCGCGCTGATGCCCGACCGGCACATGAACCCCGTGCTCCAGGAGCGCTACAACACCGAGGCCACCTTCGAGCTCGAGCGCATCCGCGACTTCCTGATCCTTCACTACTTCGCCACCGAGCGGCGCGAGAATGAATTCTGGAAGTACTGCGGCAACATGCAGATTCCAGCGAGTCTTGCCGCCAAGATCGGACTGTTCCGCGACAGCGGGCGATTCTTCCGCGAAGGCGACGAGATGTTCGCGCTCATCAGCTGGGTGCAGGTGATGATCGGCCAGGGCATCGTGCCGCGCGCCTATCACCCGCTGGTGGACCGGGTACCGGAAGCCGAACTCCTGAAGCTCGATGCCAACGTGCGCGGCGTCATCGCGAGCTGCGTCGCGGCGATGCCCATGCATGAACAGTTCATCGACCGCTATTGCAAGGCGCCGGTGGCGGCATGAGGCGTGCGGCACTGTTGCTGCTGGGCGGTGCAATCGCGCTGCTTCCGGCCTGCAAGACTCCGGCGCCGAAGAAAGGCATCGATCCGGTGGTCGTGCACGCCGCGCCGATGGTGCCGGCCAGGCGTCTCGACCCACTTTTCGACGACATCGAGAAACGTACCTTCAATTTTTTCTGGGACACCGCCGAACCCGGCACCGGGCTCGTGCCCGATCGCTGGCCGAGACCGCCGTTCTCGAGCACCGCGGCCATCGGCTTCGCACTCAACTCGTACGCCATCGGCGTGGAACGCGGCTATATCACGCGCGCGCAGGCGCGCGAGCGCGTGCTGACCACGTTGCGCTTCCTGTTGAAGGCCCCCCAAAGCAGCGATCCGGCGACCGCCGCCGGCTATCAGGGCTTTTTCTACCACTTCCTCAATTTCACCACCGGCGCGCGTTACGGCGGCACTGAACTATCTACCGTGGACACGGCGCTGCTGATGGCGGGCGTGTTGTTCGTGCGCGGCTACTTCAACGAGGATCAGCCGGACGAGGTGGAGCTGCGCAAGATCGCGAGCGAACTCTACGAGCGGGTGAACTGGCCCTGGGCGATCGAGCACGTTCCGGATATCCGCATGGCGTGGAGTCCGGAAGGGTTGTTCGGCAAACACGACTGGCGCGGCTACAACGAGGCCATGCTGGTGTTCATCCTCGCGCTCGGCAGTCCCACCTATCCCGCCGCCACGCGTACCTGGGACGCATGGACCTCCGATTACTACCGCAGCTGGGGCACGCTCGAAGGACAGACGCACCTCACGTTCGGCCCGATGTTCGGTCACCAGTTCAGCGCTGTGTGGATCGATTATCGCGGCATCAAGGACGAATTCATCTGGCCGCAGGGCATCGACTACTTCGAGAACAGCCGGCGCGCGACGCTGGCGCAGCGCGCTTATGCGATTCGCAACCCGATGGACTGGAAAGGCTACGGCCCCAACATCTGGGGGCTCACCGCCTCGGATGGACCGGTGGACATCAAGCTGCCGTATCTCGGCCAGACACGGCAGTTCTATTCGTATGCCGCGCGCGGAGTCGGGCTGTACGAGACCATCGACGACGGCACGGTCGCGCCGAATGCGGTCCTGGGTTCATTGCCGTTCGCGCCCGAAATCGTCGAGCCCGCGATCGAGGCCATGCACGACCGGTATGGCCGCTACATCTACGGTAAGTACGGCTTCGTCGGCGCGTTCAATCCCAGCTTCGACTACGACATCCCGGTGCGGCACGGCCGGCGCGTGCGCGGGGTCGGCTGGGTAGATAGCGACTATCTCGGCATCGACCAGGGCGTGATCATTTCGATGATCGAGAATTACCGCAGCGAGCTCATCTGGAGCGTGATGAAGCGCGATCCGAACCTGCGCCGCGGGCTCGAACGCGCCGGATTCGAAGGCGGCTGGCTCAGCCGGCCCTGAGCTTGAGTTTCGGGGCGTGGCCCGCGACGGACTCGAGCGTGGCGACGAAACTCGAATGCCACGCGGTGATGGAATTGCGCTCGAGCACTTCGATCATTGCCTGGTGCCGGTCGCGGCGCTCCGACAGCGGCATGTTGAAAGCCTGTTGGATCGCATGCGCCATGCCGCGCGAGTCGTAGGGATTCACCATCAGCGCGGCGGTCATCTCGCGCGCCGCGCCCGCCATCGTGGAGAGAATCAGCACGCCCGGATCGGCGGGGTCCTGCGCGGCGATGAACTCCTTGGCGACCAGGTTCATGCCGTCGCGCACCGGCGTCACGATGCCGATCAGCGCCGCGCGCATGAAGCCCATCAGCACGTCGTGCGGGAAATTGCGGTTGAGGTAGCGAATGGGCGTCCAGTCGGTGTCGGCGAAGCGGCCGTTGGTGCGACCCGTGGTCTGCTCGAGCTCGCGCCGGATTTCGGCGTACGCGCGCACGTCGGCGCGCGACAGCGGCGCGATCTGCAGGAAGCTCACCCGGTTCTGGTTTTCCGGGTGCGTCTCGAGAAAGCGCTCGTATGCCTTGAAGCGCTCCACCAGGCCCTTGCTGTAGTCGAGCCGGTCGACGCCGATCATGAGCCGCCGGCCTAACAAGCCTGCGATCATGCGTTTGACAGCGTCCGTGCCCTGCGAGTCGATGGCCTCGCGCTGGATGGCATTGACGTCGACGCCAATCGGGTAGACGCCGGTCACCACGCGCCGACCGCCGAGCGTGACGGTGTAGCCCGGAGTCAATGCCTGCGCCCCCCAGACGGAGGCCACGGCGCCGCGAAACGCCTCGCGATCCGCCTCGGTCTGAAATCCGAGTACGTCGTAGGCCAGCATGGCCTGCAGCAACTCGGCGTACACGGGCAATACGCGCAACACCTCGACGTTCGGAAACGGAATGTGCAGAAACAGGCCCATGGGTTGATTGGCGCCCGCCTCGCGCAACTTCTGCGCCAGCGGAAACAGGTGATAGTCGTGCACCCAGATGAGGTCGTCGGGTTCGAGCAGCGGCAGAAGCTCGCGCGCATACCGCTGGTTCATGCGCTGGTAGGCTTCGTACTGCGTGTCGTTGTATTTGAAGCCGTCGATGAAATAGTGAAACAGCGGCCACAAGGTGCCGTTGCAGAAGCCAAGATAGAACTCCTTGTATTCGGTCTGGTCGAAATCGATCGATGCGAACGTCACGCCGTCCTTGCGCACGATCGCAGGCTCGGACGCGGCGACCTCCGCGGTTTCGCCGTCCCAACCGAACCACATGCCACGCCGCGCCTGCATGGCGGCTAACAATCCGACGGCGAGTCCGCCCGGGACCGCGCCCCGCTTGGGCACGCTGATTCGATTCGATACGGCCACGAGGCGGCTCATACGATTTCCTCCCAACTGCGCGACAGGCGCAGCGCGCTGCCAATGACGCCGACCATGCTGTAGGTCTGCGGAAAATTGCCCCATAACTCGCCACTCGCGGGCGTGATGTCCTCGGACAGCAGGCCGAGCGGATTGCGCAGCTCGAGCAGGCGCGAAAAGCGTTCGCGCGCCTCGGCGATGCGGCCTGACGCGGCCAGCGCGTTGACGTACCAGAATGCGCAGACGGTGAAGGCGTTCTCCGGTTTGCCGAAGTCGTCGGCGTGCTTGTAACGGAACAGCAGATCCCCGACACGCAGCTCTTCTTCGATGCGCTCGAGCGTCTTCAGAAAGCGTGGATCGGTCGCGGGCAGCAGCCCGAGCTCGGGCAACAGGAGTGCGGTCGCATCCAGGTCGCGATTGCCGAACGCCGATGTAAATGCCTGGCGCTCCTCGCTCCACGCACCCTCGAGTATTTCCTTGCGCATGCGATCGGCGTGCGCCCGCCATTCACGTGCCGCGATCACGTCGCCTACGCGCGTTGCGATACGCGCCAGCCGGTCGCAGCCCGCCCAGGAGATCGCAGCGGAAAACGTGTGCCGCTGGAGCTTGCCGCGAAATTCCCACGGACCCGCATCCGGTTGTTCGAAGGTCGCGACCGCACGTCGGCCGAGCCGGTACAAGCGCTCCAGCAGCGTCTGGTCGCCCGAGCGCACCAGCCGGTGATCGAAGAACAGCTGTGTGGCCGCGAGGATGACCGAGCCATACACATCGTGCTGCAACTGTTCGGCGGCGAGATTTCCGAACCGTACCGGCCCCATGCCGCGATAGCCCGACAGGGTGGTCGCGATCTTCTCCTCCGCGCGTGGATCGCCGGTTATCCCGTACAGGGGCTGCAACTGATCGGCGGTCGACGAGGCGATGATGTGATCGATGTAATGTAGATAGGCCTCCATGGTGCGCGTCGCGCCGAGGCGGTTGAGCGTCTGGACCACGAAGTAGCTGTCGCGCAGCCAGCAATACCGATAGTCCCAGTTGCGCGTGCTGTTCGCGGCCTCGGGGATGGAGGTGGTCAGCGCCGCCAGGACCGCTCCCGTGTCCTCGTAGGTGCACAGCTTCAGGGTAATCGCAGAGCGAATGACCGCGTCCTGCCAGTCCGCCGGCACCGCCAGTGTCCGCACCCATTCCTGCCAGTAGCTCAGCGTCGCGCCGAGGAACTCGCGCGCCAGTGCCGCCGGAGATTCCTGCAGGGTCTCGTCCGGCCCCACGATGAAATTGAGCGGCTGCTCCAGTACGACCGGACGGTTCTCCAGCAGTGAGGCCAGCGACGCGTCGGTCGTCACTCGATAATGCAGGCCATCGGCCGCGAAGCGGATGTGATGACTGCCCGAGATGCCGGCGTCGCAGCGTTCGCCGAAACCCGCGGTGGGACGCAACCGCAGGCGCAGTGTCGGCCGACCGGCGAGCGGCTCCACGCTGCGCACGAACATCATCGGCCTGAAAACGCGGCCACGGCTGCGAAATCGGGGCGCGAAATCGAGAATGCGCAGTGCACCGCCATGGGCGTCGTAAAGGCGGGTCTCGATGATGGCGGAGTTGCGCAGGTAGCTCTGCTCGGAGCGAGTGAGGTCGATCATGTCGATCGCGAACACGCCTTTGTCCGAATCACCGCCCTCCTTCTGCAGCAGGGCCGAGAACACCGGATCTCCGTCGGGACGCGGCAGACACGCCCAGATCATGCGCGCCTGCTCGTCGATCAGCGCGGCCACCTGGCAATTGCCGATGACACCGTAATTCACCGCCGCTCCGCCAATTGCTCGAGCCAGTGATGCACGGCCGCGGGCCCGGGTAACCACCACTCGGAAGTGACACGCGGGCCTACGGCAATCGCCAGCCCACCTTCGCGGCGCGCGGCATCGAACCCGCCGTAGTCGGTCTGGTCATCGCCGATGAAGATCGGCATGCGCCCCGTGAACGGCGCCTCGCGCATGAAGGCGCCCACGGCGCTGTCCTTGGTGTACACCGCCGGTTTGATCTCGATGACCGCGTGCCCGTCGAGTAGCGCGTAGGTCGGAACCAACGGCGCTGCCAGCACCGCGACTTCGGCACGCAGCTGATGCTCGAGCTCGCGCGCGCCCTGGAAATGCAGCGCGAGGGCCGCGCCCTTGTCTTCGAGCAGCAGGCCTTTGTGACGCGCAACGAGTTCGTACAACCCCTCGCGCACCTCGGCAAGCTGCGCGTGAACGATATCCGCGACGTAGGTTTCGCCACTCGCACTGCGCCGCTCGCCACCATGCAGGCCTGCGCAGGGTAAATGGAGCGCACCGAACAGGCGATCGAGATCGACGATCGTGCGGCCGCTGATCAGTGCCAGTGCGCCTGCTGCGGCCTCACGCAGGCGCGCGAGCAGGTCGAACAGCCCGGGCTGGACGACCACCGCAGTCGGGGTGGCAGCGAGTTCAAGCAGCGTGCCATCCACGTCGAGAAACAGACACCAGGGATTGACCGGGAGCGGCACGGCGTGCACCGCCGCCGCGTCGTGCGCCGCAAGTTGCATCATCCGTCCAGTATAAGAACCGCGAGCCCCGCCGCCCCGCCGATTTCGGGTAGTTAGCCGTGAGTATTTTCGCGCAAGTAGCGTTTGGCGAAAATGCGTGTCGGAGTGCGCCTACGCCAACTCGTACCCCAGCGCCGATTTCGCCCCCTACGCCTCTTGCTCTTTATCCTGGGATTTTTCTTAACACACACCGACGAGGCGGAAGTGTGAGAGCGCGACGATACGAGTCCGGCCAGCGTCTGCGTACGAGGTGCGCTTCGGAAGCGGCGGGATCGCAATGTCAGCGGCCACAAAGCCGCCGAGCGTTACCTCGCTCCGTGCGCTGCGGCTGGTCTTGCGACAACCCGATGTCGAAACGACGGCGGCGGCCAGCGAACTGGCGATACCGCCCAGAACACCCGCCGCTGGAGAAAGCACCTCGTGCGCGGGCGATGGCCGGACCCGCGCCATTCCTCATCTTACACAACCGCCTAATCGAACGGATGCCGAAGGACAATGGTCTGATCGCGATCCGGCCCCGTCGAAATGATATCGATCGGCACCCCCGCCAATTCCTGCAGGCGCTCGAGATAGGCGCGCGCCGCCGGGGGCAGACCCTGGTATGAAGTCACTCCGATCGTAGATTCCTTCCACCCCGGCATCTCTTCGTATACCGGCTCGACGTCGGCGAATGCGTCCGCAAACAGGGGCGGCTGTTCGGAAACCCCGCCGGCAGACTTGTAGCCCACGCAGATCTGCAGGCTGTCGAGGCCATCGAGCACGTCGAGCTTGGTCAGGCAAAGTCCCGACACGCTCGAGTGGATGATCGAGCGGCGCAGCGCCACCGCATCGAACCAGCCGCAGCGGCGCTTGCGGCCGGTGACCGCGCCGAATTCATGGCCGACGCGCGACAGGTGTTCGCCGTATTCATCGAACAGTTCGGTGGGAAACGGCCCCGCACCGACGCGCGTGGTGTACGCCTTCACGATGCCGAGCACGTAGTCGAACGAGCGCGGCCCGATGCCGGTGCCCGTGCCGGCAAAACCCGCCGTGGTGTTGCTCGAGGTGACGAACGGGTAGGTGCCGTGATCGACGTCGAGCATCGCGCCCTGCGCGCCTTCGAACATCACATCCGCATTGACCTTGCGCAGATTCGCCAGTGCCAGCGTGATGTCGGTGACCAGCGGTCGCACGCGGTCCGCATAGGACAGCTGCTCGTCGAGCGTCTTCTGGAAATCGACCGCCGGCTGCTTGAAGTAGTGCTGCAGCACGAAATTGTGGAAGTCGAGAATCTCGCCGAGCTTGGCGGCGAATTTTTCGCGCTGGAACAGATCCTGGACGCGCACCGCGCGCCGCGCGACCTTGTCTTCGTACGCAGGTCCGATGCCGCGGCCGGTCGTGCCGATCGCGTTGGCGCCGCGCGCCGCTTCACGCGCCTTGTCGAGCGCGACATGCGACGGCAGGATCAGCGGGCAGTTGGGCGACACGCGCAGGCGCGGGAACACGTCCACGCCCGTGTCGATCAATGTCTGCGATTCGCGGAACAGGGCTTCCAGCGACAACACCACACCGTTGCCGATCAGGCACAAGACCTGCTTGTGCAGGATTCCCGAAGGAATCAGCGACAGCACCGTCTTCTTGCCGTCGATCACCAGCGTGTGGCCGGCATTGTGGCCACCCTGGAACCGGGCCACCGCCGCGGCGCGCTCCGTGAGCAGGTCGACGACCTTGCCTTTACCTTCATCACCCCACTGGGTGCCGATGATGATGACGAATTTGCCCATGCTCAATGTGTGCCGCGTTTCACGACGAGTATCGTTACGAAAGAGAGTGCGAAGGTGGGTGGTGTCAGCGCCGTTTCGGCGTCGAGCTGTTCATGTATCGGAAGAACTCGCTGTCCGGCGAGACGACCAGCACGTCGCGGTCCTTGCCGAAAGAGTTCCGATACGCCTGCAGGCTGCGATAGAAAGAATAAAACTCTGGATTGCGGTTGTAGGCCTCGGCGTAGATTGCCGCCGCCGTCGAATCGCCCTCGCCGCGAATGCCCTGCGCATCGGATTGGGCCTTCGCGAAGATCTCGATACTGCGGCGTTCAGCCTCCGAACGGATGATCTGCGACTCGCGCTCGCCTTCGCCGCGCTGCGTACGCGCGATGCCCTCGAAGCTCTGCTTCATGCTCTCGTAGACGCGCGATGCGACGTCTTCCTGCAGATCGATGCGCTGCACGCGCACGTCGATGAGCTGGATGCCGAGTTTCTGCAGCGCGGTGCGCGACACTTCCTGGAAGTCACCGGTGATCTTCTGGCGATCCGAGGTGACGATCTCCTTGAGCGTGCGGCCCGCGACGGCATTCTTGATGCCGTCCTGGATGTTGTCGCCAACGAGAATAGCGGCTTGGCCTTCGTCGCCTGCAGTCGCCTGGTAGAACTGCGCCGGGTCGAAGATCTGCCACTTGATGTAGTAGTCGACGGTCAGGCCCTGGCTCTCGCTGGTCAGGAATTGTTCGCCGTCGAACTTGCGCGTGAGCACGCGCCGGTCGAACTTGACCACGTCTTCCATGAATGGAATCTTGAAATGCAGGCCCGGCTTGTAGTCGGACTCGACGATGGCCGACAACCGTACCCGCAATGCGAGTTCCTGCTCGCGCACCATGAAAGTGGACGTACCGAGAACCAGCACGGTTGCGAGGATGAGGATCAACACCGGCAGAATGCGTGCGGCCATTAGCGTTCCACCCGCTGCCGTGGATCGGAGCTCGTCGATGCTTCAGGTTCGACCGTCACTGACGGGCGGACGGTGGTCGGGTTGCCGTCGGCATCGCGGCCGCGCTCGATGAGCTTGTCCAGCGGCAGGTAGAGCATGTTCCCGGTGCTCGATTTGGAATCGACCACCACTTTGCGCGTGCGGCTCAATACATTCTCGATGGATTCGATGTACATGCGCTCGCGCGTCACGTTCGGCGCCTTTTCATAGGCGGTCAGCAGCTGGCTGAAGCGGGAGGCTTCGCCGGTCGCGATCTGCACGACCTGCGACTTGTAGGCCTGCGCTTCCTGCATTTCGCGCGCGGCGCGGCCCTCGGACTGCGGGATGATGCCGTTGGCGATCGCCTGCGCTTCCTTGATGGCACGCTCGCGATCCGCCTTGGCCTTCACCGAATCGCGCTGCGCCTGCTGCACGGCCTCGGGCACCTGCACGTCGGTGATGTTCACCTTGCGCACCTCGATGCCGGCGCCGTACTGATCGAGCGTGCGCTGCATGATGTCGCGCGTGTCTTCGGCGATCTTGAGGCGGCCCGCCTCGAGGATGGCCTGCTGGTCGCTGCGACCGACCACTTCGCGGATGGCGCTCTCGCTCACTTCGGACAAGGTGTCCTTCGGCTCGCGCACCTTGAATAGATAGTCTTCGGCGTCCTTGATGCGGTATTGCACGGCGACCTGCAGTTCGACCATGTTCGGCTCGGCCGTCAGCACGCGCGACTTGTAGGAGGTGGTCGCGACGTTCTGGACGTTGACCTTGGTGACCGTTTCGATGGGCCAGGGCAGCCGCCAGCCGAGGCCGTCGCCGACGGTTTCCACGTGCCGGCCGAAGCGCTGCACGACGCCCTGCTCGCCCGTCTTGATCTGGTAGAAGCCGGTCGACATCCACGCAGCGATCAGGATGATGACCAGGATGAGCAACGGCGTCGAAGACCGCCCGCCGCCACCGCCGCCAAACAGGGATTCGATGCGCTTCTGCCAGTCCTTGAAGGCCTGATCGAGGTCGCCGCCGCCGGGGGAAGGCTTCTTGCCCCAGGGGTTGTTGGTCGAGTTTCCGGGTTGATTCCAGGCCATGTTCAGGAGCTTCGCTGGGCGGGCGACGATTGTAGGTAGGCACCTTCGGCCATACAAGTTGAGTCGTCCGCGAGAGTCAGGACTTCAACACCGGGCTCCCGAGCCCATTTGAGCAGCTCGACCTCGGAGAGTTCAGTGTCGATTTCGAAGGCGCCGTCATCGGCGATGCGCTCGGCCAGCACCAGGCTGGCGGCATAGAGCCGTGCCCGGACCTCACCGCCCGAGACCGGCAGGCGCAGCGTCGCACGGCGCGCCACGCGCGCCAGGCGTTCGGTTACGCAATCGCGCAGCAACTCGAGGCCGTGCGCCCTGGCGGCCGATATCCACACATGGCTCACGCGGCCGTTTTCATCGCGATCGGCATGCGCTGGCGACTCGATGCGGTCGATCTTGTTGAACACCAGGATCTGCGGCAGATCGCCGGCGCCGATGTCGGTCAGCACGCGGTTGACCTCATCGATGTGTTCTTCGCGCCTGGGGTCACTGACATCCACCACGTGCAGCAGCAGCGTGGCCTCGCGTGCCTCGGTGAGCGTGGACTGGAAGGCCGCCACCAGCTCGTGTGGCAGCTCGCGGATGAAGCCCACGGTGTCGGCGACCACGACCTTGGTATTGCCCGGCAGCACGATGCTGCGCACGGTCGGATCGAGCGTCGCGAACAGCTGGTCCGCGATATACGCATCCGCACCTGTCAACGCCCGAAACAAGGTCGACTTGCCGGCGTTGGTGTAGCCCACCAGGGCCAGCGAGGGAATCGGAATTTCGGCGCGCTGCTGGCGGCCGGTTTCGCGCTGTTGTTTGAGCTTCTCGAGGCGCGCCGTCAACGTCTTGACGCGCTTGCCGAGCAAACGCCGGTCGGTCTCCAGCTGCGTTTCGCCGGGACCTCGATTGCCGATGCCACCACCGCCCTGGCGCTCGAGGTGCGTCCAGCCGCGCACCAGGCGCGAGGCAATGTGTTTGAGCTGCGCGAGCTCCACTTCGAGCTTGCCTTCGTGGCTGCGCGCACGCTGCGCGAAGATGTCGAGGATCAGGCCCGAGCGATCGAGCACGCGCTTCTCGATGAGCTTCTCGAGATTGCGTTCCTGGGAAGGTGACAGCGGATGATCGAACAACACCAGCTCGGCGTTGTGTTCGATTGCCGTGTTCTTGATTTCATCGGCCTTGCCGCTGCCGACGAAGAAGCGCGGATCGGGTCGATCGCGCCGGCCCGAAATCTGGGCGACCGGCGTCGCTCCCGCAGAGCGCGCGAGCTGTTGGAATTCCAGCAGGTCTTCGGGATCGGCGGGTGCGCCTATGCCAAGGCGCACGAGCACGGCCCGCTCACCTGCGCGTGGTCGCTCAAACAAAATGAATTCTCGAGAAAGCGGGAAACGAGCGTGCGTGAACGATCACTCGCCGGCAACCGCCTCGATCGTCGTTCCGTCTTCGTTGGTAATGCGCACGTTGCGCGCCGGGACAACTGTCGAAATCGCGTGTTTGTAAACCATCTGGCTCACGCTGTTCTTGAGTAGTACGACGAACTGATCAAACGAATCGATCTGGCCTTGCAGCTTGATTCCATTCACCAGATAGATCGACACCGGGATTCGTTCCTTGCGCAGAGTATTCAGAAACGGGTCCTGCAGTGACTGGCCCTTGGCCATGATGTTCTCCTTATTTTCCAAGCAAGCGGACGCGTTGGAATATAACACGCGGGTCCCGACCGGCAACGCGCTCAGGCTCCCCCAAAAGAGGCAATCAGGGATTCACGTATGCCTACAAAGCTTTGCGCATCATAGGGATCGAAGACCTTGGTGTTTGGCATCGCACGCAGCCATGTCAGTTGCCTTTTCGCCAGCTGGCGCGTGGCCGCCACGGCGCGTTCGCTTGCGACATCTAGCGAGTAGCTGCCAGCCAGGTGCGACCACAGCTGCCGGTATCCCACCGCGCGCAGCGCCGGTTTGTCCGCGTTCAGATCGCCGCGTTGGTACAGACCACGCACTTCATCCAGCAGGCCAGCGGCCATCATGGCCGCGAAGCGCTGCGCGAGCGCCGCATGCAGGCGCGCGCGCTGCAGCGGAATCAGCGCCACGCACACGAAATCGCGCTGCAGCGGTGAACTCGAGCGCGACTGCAGCGCGGAAATCGGTACCCCCGTGGCAGCGTGAACTTCGAGCGCGCGCTGGATGCGCTGTGCATCGTTGGGATGAATGCGCGCCGCCGCCGTCGCGTCGACTTCTGCCAGGCGTCGATGCAGGGCAGGCCATCCCATTTGCGCGGCTTCGGCATCGAGCGTGGCGCGGAACTGCGCGCTGCCCTGCGGCAGCGTTGCCAGGCCACCAATGAGCGCGCGCAGGTAGAGCATGGTGCCGCCCACCAGCAGCGGCACGCGTCCACGGCCTTCGATGTCGGCGATGGCGTCGGCGGCGTCACGCACGAATTGTCCGGCCGAATAGCTTTCCGCCGGATCAACCAGGTCGACCAGGTGATGCGGCACCGAGGCGCGCACCGCGGCGTCCGGCTTCGCGCTGCCAATGTCGAGCCCGCGATACACCTGTGCCGAATCGACGCTAACTATCTCGAGGGGAAATTCGCGCGCCAGGCGCAGCGCGAAGTCGGTCTTGCCCGCGCCGGTGGGGCCGGTCAGGACCGCGATGGGCCGCACGCCGGTACTAGCGGCCACGCAGAAACATGCGATCCAGTTCCTGCAACGTCACCTGCGTCCAGGTCGGACGGCCGTGATTGCACTGATCGGCGCGCGGCGTCTGCTCCATCTGCCGCAGCAACGCATTCATCTCGGCAAGCGTGAGCCGCCGGTGTGCATGGATGGCAGAACGACACGCGATCGTGCCTAACAACCGGTCGGTGGCGCCATCGAGGTGATGCGAGGCGCCATCCGTCGTCACGTCGCCGACCACATCGCGCACCAGTGCGGCTATGTCCGCGCGCGGCAACAGCGCCGGCACCGAGCGCACGACCAGTGTCTGCGGCCCGAGACGTTCGAGATCGAATCCCGCCGCCTGCCATTCGTCGCGATTGGCGAGCAGCGCGTCGAGTTCATCGACCTTGAGCTCGACCGAAATCGGGGCCAGCAGCAGCTGCGTCGCGGCCGCGCCCTGGCTCGCCTTCATCTTTTCGTACAGCACGCGCTCGTGCGCGGCGTGCATGTCGACCAGCACCAGTCCGTGGTCGTTTTCAGCCAGGATGTAGATCCCATGGATCTGCGCCAGCGCTTCGCCGAGCGGATACCCGCCCTGCTCCACCGCGCCGGCTTGCGCGTCGTAAGGGATCTCGCCATGGGGAATCTCGCCAGGCGGAATCTCACTGGTACCGCCGCGCAGCATCTCGGCCACCGCCCACACGCCTGGCAGCCCGCCGTCCGCGGCGCGCAGCGGCAAGCCCTGCGAGTAGTGTCCGTTCGTGAATGCGGGTGCCACGACGCTTACGCCGGGTTTGGTGCCCGCGAGCTTGCGCTCCACCGCCCGGAACACGAAGTCGTGGATCTGCCGGCTGTCGCGGAACCGCACTTCGAGTTTCTGCGGATGCGCGTTGACGTCAACGAGCTTCGGATCGATCTCGAGGTACAACACGTACGCCGGCTGCCGGCCGCCGTACAACACATCGCGATAACCCAGCCGCACCGCGTTCATCAGCAGGCGATCGCGCACCGCGCGTCCGTTCACGAACCAGAACTGCATATCGCCCGTGGCGCGCGCCGCCGACGGCGTACCGATCCAGCCCGAGATGCGCACCGGACCCGCCGAATGTTCGAGCGCGAGCGAACGCTCGACGAACTCATGGCCAACGATTCGGCCGATGCGGTCTGCCGCTTCTGCCTCTGCGCGCAGCGCCGGTGCGTCTAACAAGGTGCGCGAGCCGCTGCGCAGGCGGAACGCGACGTCGCTGCGCGACAGCGCGAGCCGTTCGACCAGTCGCACGATGTGACCCTGCTCGGTGACTTCGCTGCGCAGGAATTTGCGGCGCGCCGGCAGGTTGTAGAACAGGTCGCGCACTTCGATGGTGGTGCCCGGCGGATGCGCGGCCGGCACGGCATCGCCCACCGTGCCCGCGTCGACGCTCACGCTGGCGGCGCGTTCGGCATCGACATGTCGCGAGGTGATTTCAAAACGCGACACCGAGGCGATCGACGGCAGTGCTTCGCCGCGAAATCCCAGCGTCATGATTTCTGCCAGGTCGTCCGCGTTCGAAATCTTGCTGGTGGCGTGCCGCGACAAGGCGAGCTTGAGCTCATCGGCCGGGATGCCGAGGCCGTCGTCGCGCACGCGCGTGAGACGTACCCCGCCCGCTTCGATCTCAACCTCGACGCTGCGCGCGCCGGCGTCGAGACTGTTCTCGATGAGCTCCTTGACGATGGAAGCCGGACGCTCGATGACCTCGCCGGCGGCGATCTGGTCGATGAGGTGACTTTCGAGAATACGGATGGTCATGGCGGCCCTTGTCAGGCCGCGCAGTTTACCGTGGGGTCAGGCCCCATTTGCTGGCAAAAGGGGCCTGACCTCGATTGGGAAAAGTTGCGGCAAAGGAGGTCTGGCCCCTTTTGCTAGGAAATGGGGCCTGACCCCATTCTTCGTCAACGCAGTTCGAGCGAGGAGCCGGTGCCGGCATTGCGCCGCGCCGCCGCGAGCCGCGTACCGTCGGGCGCATTGCCCTGAAAGTACTGCTCTATTCCCACGAAGATGGCGTTCGCGAGCTTGATGCGGTGCGCGGGCGTCGTGAGCTTGCGCTCGTCCTCGCGATTGGAGATGAACGCGGTCTCGATCAGCATCGACGGCACATCCGGCGATTTGAGGACGACGAAGCCCGCCTGCTGCACGCGCGGCTTGCGCACTTCGCCGATGCGGTCCAGCGACTTCAACACGTTGTCGGCCGCCACCATGCTCGCCGAGATACTCGCGGTCTGCGAAAGGTCCATCAATACGTTCGCGAGCACCGGATCCTTGTCGTCGAGTTTGACGCCACCCTTCAGGTCCGCCGCGTTTTCGCGTTCGGCCAGCCAGCGCGCCGCTTCACTCGAGGCGCCGCGGTCCGAAAGCACGTAGACCGACGAGCCGGACACATCCGGGTTCGCGATCGCATCGGCGTGGACGGAGACAAACAAGTCGGCCTTGGCGCGCCGCGCGCGTTTGCTGCGTTCCTGCAGCGTGATGAAATAGTCGCCATCGCGCGTGAGCACGGCTTTCATGCCGGGTTCTTCGTTGATGCGCGCCGCCAGTGCCTTCGCGACTTCCAGCACGACATCTTTCTCGCGCGTGCCGCGCCGGCCCGACGCTCCCGGATCGACGCCACCGTGACCCGCATCCACCGCGATGATGATGTCACGGCCGGATTCAGTCGGCGCGTGCGCGGGCCGGATCGCGATGGGAGCGACGGACGCCACCGGCGTCACCGAGACGACTCTCGCGGCGCCAACGCCTGCGATGTCGAGAATCAATCGATGTCCCGCATCGCCCGCGGGGGCGGCGGCCGACGTGTCGATGGTCACGGGGCCTTTCACTTCGAACACCAGGCGCAGACCGTTGTGCGGCAGCTTGCCCGAGCGCAGCGCGGTCACCGCGCCTTCGGGCGTGGGAAGTTTGGTGCGCAGCGAGGACTTCGCCACGTCGAGCACGACGCGCGCGGGGTTGTCTAACAAGAATGCCTTGCTGCTGACGGGACCGGACAGGTCGAGCACGACGCGGGTCCCGGATTCAGTGGCCGCCACGCGCACGGCGCGAACCTCAGCGGCGACGAGGCTCCCGGAAACTCCCGCAAGGATTGCGAGCAGTGCCAGGCGGGAGTGAAGTTTCGTCCCCAAAAAACTCCCCAAAAACCCTTCTCCATCATGGAGTTCAACGACTGATCTGCGGTGCAATTTACTTATTCGGCTTAAAAGTTTCAATCCTCTCGATTCGGTGCCCTTCCGCACCGATCGAAAACTCGAAACGCAGGTCCGGCGCCGGCAGTCTCCCGGCACCCCGTTCCGGCCACTCCACCAGCCAGAGAAATCCCCCCCGGTGGTAGTCGGCGAGGCCGAGATGCTCCAATTCGTCCGGGTCGTTGAGGCGGTACAGGTCGAGGTGGACGACGTGCACACCGGGCGGTTCGTAGGTCTCGAGCAGCGTGTAACTGGGGCTTTTGATAGGACCCAGGACGCCCAGCGCCCGCAGCACGCCGCGCGCGAACGTGGACTTGCCTGAACCGAGTTCACCGGCGAGCTCGATGATCCGGCAGGGAGTGCCCGGCGCCGGCGCGACGCCGAGTTGATGGGCGCCCAGCGCCTCGGTCTCCTCGCCGCTGCGCGTGTGCCAGACGGCTGGAATCACGGATTGACCCAGCCGCGCAGCTCGGCGATGACATCGCTGGCGGTGAGCCCGCGCTGCCCGCCCTGCGCGGCCGAGTCACCCGCCAGCGCGTGCACCAGCACGCCGAGTCGCGCGGCCCGCTTGCTGTCGGGAATCTGCGCGCGCAGCCCGGCGATGATCCCGGTCAACACATCGCCCATGCCGGCCGTCGCCATCCCGGGATTGCCGCGCTCGCAGACGAACACTTCCGCCTCGGCGCCGGCGCCACTCGCGACCAGGGTGCCCGCCCCCTTCAACACGGCTACCGCGCCGTAACACGACGCGAGTTCGCGCACCGCGCCCAGCCGATCGCGCTGCACCTCGGGAATCTGCACGCCCAACAAGCGGGCCGCCTCGCCCGGATGCGGCGTGATGATCCAGTCGGCCGGTAGTTTGACGGGACTCAACGCCAGCAGGTTGAGCGCGTCGGCGTCGACGACCACCGGCAATCCTTCCGCGCGCAGCGCCTGTGCCCACAGGCGCTGCGCCCAGTCACCGAGCCCGAGGCCCGGACCGATCGCGAGCACGTCGCTGGCGCGCATCGCCTCATCGAGGCTGGTCGCGGCGGAAGTTGGTAGATAGATGAGTTCGGGATCGTGCGCCGTGACTGCGACCAGGTTCTCCGTGGCGCCCGCGACGCTCACGAGACCGGCCCCCGCGCGCAGGCAGGCGGCGCCCGCCAGGCGCAGCGCACCGGGCATGCCGCTGCCCCCGCCCACGATCAGCACGCGTCCGTTCGTACCCTTGTGCGCTTCGCGGTGGCGGCGCGGCAGGCTGGCGCCGATTTCCGCCTCGTCGATCCGCCGCAGCAGCGGCGCGAACTGCGGCTGAGCCGGGGCAACCACGCCGAGATCGTCCAGCAGGACCACGCCCGCGTATTCGGGACCGCTGCCCAGGAACAATCCGGACTTGAAACCGACGAAACTCAGCGTCATCTCCGCGCGCACTGCGGCCTCGTGCACGGCGCCGGTATCCGCGTCGACGCCGGACGGAATGTCGAGCGCCAGCACCGGGCGCTGCGCGGTATTGATCGCGCGGATCACCGCGACCGATTCCGGGCGCGGCGGCCCTTTCAATCCGATGCCTAACAACCCGTCGACGATCACGTCGCTGCCCGACAAGGCGTCGGCGACGAACGGATGCGCATGGCCGCCCGCGGCCAGCCATTCTTCCTGCGCGCGCCGCGCGTCGCCGGTCAGCTTTTCGGGCGGGGTGGCCGCCAGCACCAGCGCTTCCAGGCCCGCCGCCTGCGCCAGGCGCGCGAGCACATAGCCATCGCCGCCGTTGTTGCCGGCGCCGCAGACCACGGCGACCCGCCTGGCCTGTGGCCAGCGTGCGCGCAGCAGTTTGAGCGCGCCTTCGGCAGCGCGCGTCATCAGCGTGAAGGCGGGTACGCGGCGCTTTTCGACTTCCCAGGCGTCGAGCGCACGCACCTGCGCGGCGGAATAAATGGCGGTCGGCCGGTTCATGGCGCGAATTATACTGACCGCGCCGCATGAACCTGTCCCCTCAAATCGCCGCTCCCGCCAGTGACCCGCCCGCAAACAAACTGGCGGCATTGAAAACCTCCTTGTCCGCGCTCGCCCGCGCGCGCGGCTTCGACGCACTCGGCGTCAGCGACGTGGCGCTCGACGTCGATGCTTCGCATCTGGCGAACTGGCTTGGGCTCGGGCGCCACGGCGAGATGGACTACATGGCGAGACACGGCACGCGGCGCACGCGCCCGCAGGAGCTGATCCCCGGTACCGTGCGCGTGCTGTCGGCGCGCATGAACTACTGGCCCGACGAGGCCCGCGATGCCGACGAGGCGCTGCAGGACCCGAATGCCGGCTATGTGTCGCGCTATGCACTGGGCCGCGACTATCACAAGGTGCTGCGCAACGCGCTGCAGGGCCTGGCCGACGACATCGTCGAGCAGATCGGCGCCATGGGTTACCGCGTGTTCGTCGACACCGGGCCGGTGCTCGAGAAGGCCCTGGCGCGCAAGGCCGGTCTCGGGTGGATAGGCAAACACACCAATCTCATCGCGCGCGATGCGGGCTCGTACTTCTTCATCGGCGAAATCCTCACCGACCTGCCGCTGCCGGTGGATGAACCGGTGAGCGCGCACTGCGGCACCTGCTCCGCCTGCATTCCTGTCTGCCCGACCGGCGCCATCACCGCGCCGCGGGAGCTCGACGCACGACGCTGCATTTCCTATCTGACGATCGAGCTGCACGGCGCGATTCCCGTGGAACTGCGCCGCATGCTGGGCAACCGGATCTACGGCTGCGATGACTGCCAGCTCGCGTGCCCGTGGAACAAGTTCGCGCGCGCCGCGGCGCACCCGGATTTCAAGACCCGGCATCGCCTCGACAAGTCGCGTCTCAGCGAACTGTTCGCCTGGACGGAAGCGGAATTTCTGGCGCGCACCGAAGGGTCGGCAATCCGGCGCATCGGCTATGAACGCTGGCTGCGCAACATCGCCGTGGCGCTGGGCAACGCGCCCGTCAGCGAAGAGACGACGGGCGCGCTACGCGCACGGCGCGACGATGCGTCCGCGCTGGTGCGCGAGCACGTCGAATGGGCGTTGTCGGAACAGGCGCGCCGCCGCGCAGCCGCCTGAAGGCACTTGCGGGTCAGCCGGCCGAATACTGCACGTTGTCGATGAGCCGCGCCTTGCCGAGGCGCGCAGCGGTCAGCACCGCGAAGTGCTGCGTGTCAGCCTGCGCCTGCGCCAGCGACTGCGCGTCGCGCACCTTGAAGTAGTCGGTGCGGAAGCCCGCGTCGTTGAGCGCGGCGATGCCGGCAGTCTCGATGCGCGCGAAATCCCGCACGCCGGCCTTGAGCGCCGCCACCGCCTGTTGCAGCTGCCGGTAGATAGTCGGGGCCACCTTGCGCTGCGCCTCGTCCAGGTATTGATTGCGCGAGCTCATGGCGAGCCCGTCCGCTTCGCGCACCGTCGGTGCGCCGACGATCTCAACGCGCAGGCACAGATCCGCGACCATGCGGCGGATCACGGTGAGCTGCTGGAAGTCCTTCTCGCCGAAGACTGCGACGTCCGGATCGACGATGTGGAACAACTTGGCCACGATGGTCGCCACGCCTTCGAAATGTCCGGGACGAAACTCACCGCACAGGATGCTGGAGATGCCCGGCACTTCCACACGCGTCGCCTGGTCGGCGCCGTTGGGGTAGATCTCGCCGACTTCGGGCATGAACATGAGATCGCAGCCCGCGCGCTCCAGCATTTGCGCATCGTTGGTCGGCGTGCGTGGATAGTGCGCGAAATCCTCGTTCGGCCCGAACTGCATCGGGTTCACGAAGATGCTCGCGACGAAACGCTTGCCGTGCCTGCGTGCCGCCTCGATCAGGCTCACGTGACCCGCGTGCAAATTGCCCATGGTGGGCACGAACACCACGCGCTCCCTGGCATCGTGCCAGCGCTCCACGTGTTCGCGCACCGCGGCTATCGTCGCAACGGTGATCACGCGTGGAATTCGTGCTCGGGCGCGGGGTAGTTCTTCTGCTTCACCGCGTGTACGTAGCGCTGCAACGCGTCGAGATTCGAACTGGCGCCGTCCATGAAATTCCTGACGAAGCGCGGCTTGCGGCCGGAGGTGATGTCGAGCACGTCGTAGAGCACCAGGATCTGCCCGTCGGTATCCGGGCCCGCGCCGATACCGATGACGGGTACGTGCAGCGCGGCGGTGATCGCCTTGCCGAGCTCGGATGGAATGCATTCCAGCAGCACGATGTCGGCGCCGGCGGATTCGAGCGACTTGGCCTGGTCGAGCATGCGCTGTGCCGCCGCGTCGTCGCGGCCCTGCACGCGAAATCCGCCGGTCTTGTGTACCGACTGCGGTTTCAGGCCCAGGTGCGCACACACGGCGATGTCGTGCTGGGCGAGGAACTCGACGATCTCGAGCTGCCCCAGGCCGCTCTCGAGTTTCACCATTTCCGCGCCGCCTTCCTGCATCAGGCGCACGGAATTCGCCAGCGCGATCTCGGCGGTCGGATAGCTCGCGAACGGCAGGTCCGCGACCAGGAACGGACGATGCAGTCCGCGCGCGACGGCTTTGCAGTGATAGACGATGTCGTTCATCGTCACGGGCACGGTCGTGTCGTGGCCCTGCAGCACCATGCCGAGCGAGTCGCCCACGAGCACCAGGTCCGCGTCGGCATTGTCGACCAGGACCGCGAAGCTCGCGTCATAGCACGTGATGCTGGCGATCTTCTCGCCCTCGCGCTTCATGCGGTCGAGCGTGCCGAGCGTGACCGGCGGCCGCGTGGAATCGCGCTGCTCGAGATGCGTGTACATCGGCTAATAACCCCTCGATCCTTGCAAGCGTCAAATAGTACCGTGACGCAGCGGGTTGTAATACATGCGGCCCTTCTTCATGCGCCGGATGGCACCCACCAACTCTTCGAAGTCCGCCTGGTTCTGCACGGGATCTATGCTCGCGGCGTTCACAATCAAGAGCGGCGCGCGGTCGTATTCGTGAAAGAAGCGCGCATACGCGTCATTCAGGCGCGTGAGATAGGCAGCGTCGATACTGGTTTCATAGGAAATGCCGCGCCTGGCGATCCGCTGCAGCAGCGTCTCGACCGGTGCCTGCAGGTAGACCACCAGGTCGGGCTTGGGCGGATCGACCGCGAGGCGCGACGCCACCTGTTCGTACAGCGTCATCTCCGCCTGGTCGAGCGTGAGACCGGCGAACAGGCGATCCTTTTCGAATAGATAGTCGGCGACGCGCCGCGGCGCGAACAGGTCCTGTTGCTTGAGCGTGCCGAGCTGCTGCGCACGCTGGAAGAGAAAAAACAGCTGCGCGGGCAGCGCCCCGGCTTTCGGATTCTTGTAGAAGCGCTCGAGAAAGGGATTCTGGGCGTCCTGCTCGAGCACGAGCTCGGCCTCGAGGGTCTCGGCCAGCCGGCGCGCCAGCGAAGTCTTGCCGACGCCGATCGGACCTTCGACCACGATGTAGCGCTGCGCCGGCGCATCGGGCGTGATCGAGCGCGGCAGCGCCGGATTCGCCGCGGCTTCGCTCGCCGGATTTTCGGCTTCCGGCGTGCTCACAGTCGGGCGATGCCGCGGTTCGCGACGCGCGCCTTGAGATCGGCGACGCGTCCTGCGCCTGGCACCTCGAGATCCGGTGCGATGTCGGCCAGTGGATAGAGCACGAAGTCGCGCTCCGCGATACCCGGATGCGGCAGCGTGAGCGCCGCCGTGGCGCGCGTTTCGCGCGCCACCACCAGCAGATCGAGGTCGATGAGGCGCGGTCCCCAGCGCTCGCGCGGCGGTTCGCGGCCGAGCTCGCGCTCGAGCGCGCGCAATTGCCTCAGTAGCTCATCCGGGTTCGATTGGGTCAACAGACCCGCAACGGCGTTGACGAACGCCGGTTGCACCACCGCGCCCAGCGGCTGCGTGCGATACAGCGGCGAGCTGACTACCAGGCGGGTGCCGGGCAGGCGCGCGAGCGCGTCGAGGGCGCGGCGGACCTGTACTTCCGGGCCGGCCAGATTGCTGCCCACTCCCACGTAGGCCGGCAACCAGCGCGAGCGCGCGTTGACGAGGTCGACTGCGGCGTTCATGAGGCCGCAGGCGCGTTTCCTCGTCCACGGCGCCGCCGGCGGCGCGGGCCGCGGCGTGCGGCGCCGCTTTCGCCAGCCGGGCGCACCGGGCCGCCGCCGAGCGAATCGGCCATGCGATCGCGATCCGCCTGCGACACTTCCTGGATCTTCGTCCACCAGGCGGCCAGCTCGGGGGACGCGAGCCCCATATCCGCGCGCAGCAGCAGCAGATCGAAACCGGCGCGGAAGCGCGGTTGCTCGAGCATGCGCAATGCGCGGCGGCCGCGCGGCTGCTCGAGCCGCGGCTGCGCGGCAAACATCTCGCGTACGCCGAGCGAGAAACGTTTCGGAATGGAGATGCGGCCCTGCGCGGCGCGCGCCGCACGGTCCACGGCATCAACAATGGTGCCGATGTCGTGCCACTTTTCCTGCGGCTGCTTTTCGATGATCTCCGCGAACGGTCCGTACAGCAGCAGCGCGAACAGGAAGGTCGGCGTCACGGGCTTGCCCGCGGCGACGCGTTGGTCCGTGTTGACCAGCCCCTGCTGGAGCAGGCGCGCGACTGCGCCATTCGGATGGCGGTCGAGATAGCTGGCCACCGTGGGCAACAGCTCGCCCAGCAACCCATGGCGGCGCAGGACCACCAGGCTCATCGCGCCATGGCCGGTCAGGAACAGTTTCAGCGTTTCGTCGAACAGTCGCGCCGGCGGCACGCTGCCTAACAATTCACGCAACTCGGAGATGGCCGTGCCGGTCTCGCCGTCGAGCGAGAACCCCAGCTTCGCCTCGAAGCGCGCGGCGCGCAGCATGCGTACCGGGTCTTCGCGATAGCGCGTGTGCGGATCGCCTATCAGCTTGAGCCGCCGCGCGGCGATGTCCTCGACGCCACCGCAGTAGTCCCAGATCGAGAAGTCCGCGATGTTGTAGTAGAGCGAGTTGGCGGTGAAATCGCGGCGCCACACGTCGTCGTCGATGGTGCCGTACGCGTTGTCGCGCAGGATGCGGCCGTGTTCGTCCGTGACGCGGTCTTCATCGTCGTCGTCACCGGCGCCGGCGTGCCGCGAACGGTCGCGCTCGCGTCCCGGTCTTGCGCCATGGAATCCCGTCTGGTGGGGGCCGGCTTCGGCCAGCACGAGGCTATCGTCGACCTCGTCCTCATCGTCCACGTCGTCGAGCAACTCGTCATCGACGTCATCGTCGAGATCGGCCGCGGCGGGTTCGGGGATTTCATCGCCGAGTTCCGGCGCGGTCATCGCGCGGAACGTGGCCACTTCGATGATCTCGCGGCCGAAGAATACGTGCGCCAGCCGGAAGCGCCGGCCGATGAGCCGGCAGTTGCGGAAGGTGCGTTTCACCTCCTCCGGCAACGCGCTGGTGGCGATGTCGAAGTCCTTCGGCGTGATGCCGATCAGCAGGTCGCGCACGCAACCGCCGACGAGAAAGGCCTCGTAGCCGGCTTCGCGCAGGCGATACAGCACGCGCAGCGCGTTCGGAGAGATCGCTGCGCGCGATATGGAATGTTCGGCACGGGGGATGATGCGTGCGGGAGGCCGTGAGGCCGGATCGGGTCGCAAAGCTTCGTTCAAGAGCAAAAGGTTCCGCTTGGCAGGGGAAAAGCGGCGCATATACTACCGCGCTCAATTCTGGACCCGCCTAAAAGACGCTCCCTTCGTCTAGAGGCCCAGGACATGGCCCTCTCAAGGCCGTAACACCGGTTCGAATCCGGTAGGGAGCGCCATCCTTTCCCGCAGTACAAGTTACTGATTCTTCGACATATTTTCGCTGACCCGCGTCTCGACGGCGCGGCGGGTTCAGCGCTCTCGCGTGTCACGCGGCTTTTCCTTCTGGTCGGACGCGTCGTGCGGGCCGCCGCGGCGCACCGCCTCTACACGCCGCTACGGCTACGGCGCAACACCCAGCGGACAACTGGCCGACGCCGAAAGCGTGAACCCGACGCTGCAAATCCGCTGCGAGCTGCTCGCGAATATGTAGTTAGTCGTCTGGGTCGTGCAGCGGGGCGTCCAGACCACCTCGACGTTCGCCTGGTTCGGCGGTCCGTTCTCCCAGCCATTGAATGCTTCGATCCTGCCAGCGGTCGAACTCCACCCGGCGCGATCGAGCGCACAGGCCGGGTTCACCGCGAGGGAGAATGGTGTCGAACGCGACTCGGCGCCAGCGCCCCACACCTTGAAGCCACTGAAGATGTCGCCGCCGCCCTGGTCCACGTCGATCTGGAAATAGTCCGCATTCGGAGTCCAGAACCGCTCGGGCACCGGCACGATGGCGCGCGTCGCAACGAAGCGCGCCTGCGCGGCCGGCGAGCGCGTCTTGTCCAGACGCACCACCGTCAACGCGATCGTGTGATCGGCGGCGCCCGAAACCGCCGGCACGAAGGCACCGATTTCCACGTCGTTCCACCGTTCGAACACCAGCCGCATGCTGCCGCCGGCAAACTGACCGATGACCTCGACCGCGCCGGTCTGATCGCCAAAGCACAGGCCTTCGATCGTGAAACGGCCATTCGGCGTGACGA
>DATHJZ010000120.1:0-23356 GCA_035286365.1 Steroidobacteraceae bacterium
TACGCAGATCGTCGCGATGCAGGTGTCCGGCACGCCGACGCTCGTGGTGGCCGGGAAGTACCGCATCAACAATGAAGCGTTCAAGAGCAATGACGAGATCATCGATGCCGTGAAGTTCCTGGTGGCGAAAGAGACTCCGCCAGCGGCCGCGCCCGCCAAGAAGTCCTGACCCTACGTCCGCAGGTACCAGGCGTAGTCGAGTTCGCTGACTTCGCCCGAGAACCGCGCGCACTCCTGGTTCTTGATCGCCAGGAAAATTTTCAGGAACTCCTCCCCCAGCGCCTCGCGCAGGAAGGCGGAAGCCGACGCGCCATCGAGCGCTTCGCGCCACGTGGCCGGCAATACTCGCGCCGCCGATTGGGCATAGCCATTGCCTTCGACCGGCGCGCCCGGATCGGCGCGCTCGCGCAGGCCCCGCAGGGCCGCGCCCAACACCGTGGCCACGGCCAGGTACAGATTGGCGTCCGCGCCGGCAATGCGATGCTCCACATGCCGGGACACCGCCGGCCCCGACGGCACGCGCAGGCTCACCGAGCGATTGTTGATTCCCCAGATCGGCGCGATCGGCGCGTAACTCTCGCTGACGAAACGCCGGTAGGAATTCGCGTTGGGCGCGAATACGGCCATGGATTCAGGCATCGCGGCCTTCATGCCACCGATGACGTACCGCAGCGCCGGCGTGCCGGCGGGATCGTCGCTCGCGAACGTGTTGTTGCCGCGCGCGTCGTTCAGGCTGACGTGCACGTGCAGGCCACTGCCGGCGCGGCCGGTGAACGGCTTGGCCATGAAGCAGGCAATGAGTCCGTGCTTGCGCGCCACGCCGCGCAGGATGCGCTTGAACATCACCGCTTCATCGACTGCGCGCAGCGCGTCGGCGCGATGATGCAGCGTGATCTCGAACTGCCCGGGCGAATACTCGGACATCAGCGTCTCGGCCGGCAAGCCCTGGACCGCCGCCGCCGCGTACACGTCGTCGAACAGCGGCGCGAGATCGTCGAGCCGCGTCAGGCTGTACGCGTCTATCTTCTGGCGTTCGGCCGCGCGCCCGCCACCAGCCGGGACGAGCTTTCCGCCCGCCTCTTCCTTCAGTAGGTAGAACTCGAGCTCGCAGGCGACGACCGGCGTGAGTCCCTCGCGCGCGAATGATTCGACCACCCGCACGAGCGCGTGCCGCGGGTCCGCCGCGGCTGGGGCGCCGCGGCCATCGAACATCGTGAGCATCAATTGACCCGTTGGCGCGGCGATCCATGGCGAACGCACCAGCGTGCCCGCCAGCGGCCGCGCGGTCATGTCGGCGTCGCCCGTGTCCCAGACCAGCCCGGTGTCGTCGACGTCTGCGCCTGTGATGTCCAACCCCAGGATCGAACCCGCCACCTGCCGGCCGGTATCGAAGATGCGCTCGAGTTCCGAGGTGCGCACCGCCTTCCCGCGCAATACGCCCGACGGGTCGGTGATCATGATCTGCACCGCCTGGATGTCAGGGTGCGCCGCGAGAAACGTTGCGAGTTCCTGCCGGCCGGCGATTCCGTTGGAATCCGTCACGACGCGCTCCCGACCTCTTGCAGACAGGCCGTAAGATGCTTGAGCAGGATGTCAGCGTGGCTGGTAGTGGTCACGGGTGAACACAGCATCATGTTGTGGAACGGCGTCAACAACACGCCGCGATTGAGCAGGTAGAGATGAATGGCCTGCTCGAGCTCAGGCCAGGCCGCGCGCTCGGATTCCACGCCATTGCGCGCGGGCTTGCCGAAGCCGAACTCGAGGCGCGCGCCCACCCGCGCCACGTGCCAGGCCAGCGACTGCGCGGCAAACACGCGGCCAAGTCCTTCCGAAAGATAGCTCGCGCAGGCGTGCATGGCGGCGTAGTTGGTGGGAGTCATCAGCTCGTCGATGCAGGCTTCGAGGCACGCCAGCGCCAGCGCGTTGGCCGCGAGCGTCGTGCCCATGCCCGAATGCCCGCCGGCGCGATCCTCCTGCACGCGGCGCATGCCGGCTTCCACTTCCGCGGTGAAGCCGAATACCGCGCACGGCATGCCGCCCGCGATCGCCTTGCCGCACACCCAGATGTCAGGCTGCAGATCCTGCGCGCGGGAGTAACCGCCGCGCGCGGTAGATAGAGTGTGCGTCTCGTCGACAATGAGCAGCACGCGATGGCGGCGCGTGAGGTCGCGCAATTGCCGCAGGAACCCGTCTTCCGGCAGGACCATGCCGATGTTCGTCATCACGGGTTCGGCGATCAAGGCGGCGGTGCGGCCGCGCGCCAGCACCTTCTCCAATGCCGCGAGGTCGTTGAACGGCACGGCATCGGTCGTCGCGCTCACGTCGTGATTCATGCCGATCAGGCCGGCGCGCGCCCGCGTTCCGCCCTTGTCTTTCATCTCCGGCAGGGCACGCACCAGGGTTTCTTCCACCGTGCCGTGGTAACAGCCGTCGAATACGAGAATCCTGGCGCGGCCGGCGATCGCACGCGCCCAGCGCAGCACCGCGCGATTCGCATCGGTGGCGGTCTGCGTCATCTGCCAGAACGGCAGGCCGAACAACTCCGCGAGCTTCTCGCCCACGCGCGCCACCCGCTCAGCCGGCAGCATCGAGGTGATGCCCGCGGCGCCGGTCTCAGCCAGTGCACGCGCGATCGCGGGCGGCGAATGACCGAACATCGCGCCGGTGTCGCCGAAGCAGAAATCGACGTAGTGATTGCCGTCGACGTCCTCGACATCGACGCCGTTCGCGCGCCGCACGAACAACGGGTGCGGCGTGCTCCAGTCGCGCATCCAGTGCATCGGAACGCCGTTCAGCCAGTGCGCGGCACTCAGGCCCGCGAGCCGCGCGGATTCCGCGTGGGTTGCGGCAAAGGTGTCACGCTCGCGTGCCGCGAGCTTGGCTAACGCTTGACTATCGATCCCCGGGCGCCGCGCGTAGTTCATGGCGCCCTATTATCAGCGCCGCTTGCGCGCCGGTTTTGATCTGCTCTTGGCGCGCGGCGCTGAAGTTTTGTGGGTTGATTTGCTCGCCGTCTTGCTTGCTTTTTCGGGCGCCGGCTTTGCCGACTCGCTCTTCGGAGTTTCCGCTTTCGGAGCGTCAGCCTTGGCCGCATCCGGCTTGGCGTCGGACTTGGCATCGGCCTTGGCATCGGCTTTGGCATCGGCCTTCGCGTCCGGCTTGGCCTCGCTCTTGGCCTCTTCCTTGTCGGGTCCGGCCAGATTGCGCTGTTTGTCCTTGTCGCCCTTGAAGTCCGTTTCGTACCAGCCCGCACCTTTGAGCCGGAAGACCGGCGCGGACATCAGCTTCTTCAGGCCGTTCTTGCCGCAGTTCGGGCATTTCTTGAGCGGCTTGTCAGTGATCTTCTGCAGCACCTCTTCGCGGTGGCCGCAGTGAGGGCATTCGTATTCGTAGAAAGGCATGGCATCCCCGAAAAATCGACCGGCGCGATTATAGCGGGGCTACGCCTCGTCAACTCGCCTTGTCGAAGATCAATCCGTTGCCATTGGCGTGACCGCGGATGCGATCGCCGGGCACGAACTTGCCCGAGAGAATCGCCTGCGCCAGCGGGTTCTCGACCTGCTGCTGGATCGCGCGCTTCAACGGCCGCGCGCCGTACACCGGATCGTAGCCCGCTTCACCGAGCCGGTTCAACGCCGCGTCGTCGAGGACGAGCTCGAGATTGCGGTCTAACAACCGGCGCTTGAGCAGCGCCAGCTGAATGTCCACGATCGCACGGATCTGCGCCGTGCCCAGCGGATGGAACACGCAGATGTCGTCGATGCGGTTGATGAACTCGGGCCGGAAGTTCGCCTGCACCACTTCCATCACCGCTGACTTCATCTTCGCGTAGTTACCCTCGCCCGCGAAGGTCTGGATCACATCGGATCCCAGGTTCGAGGTCATGATGATCACGGTGTTGCGGAAGTCCACGGTGCGACCCTGGCCGTCGGTGAGACGCCCGTCGTCGAGCACCTGCAGCAGCACGTTGAATACATCCGGGTGCGCCTTCTCCACCTCGTCTAACAAGATCACGGCGTAAGGACGGCGACGCACCGCCTCGGTCAACTGTCCGCCTTCGTCGTAACCCACGTATCCCGGCGGCGCACCGATGAGCCGCGACACGGAGTGCTTCTCCATGAACTCGGACATGTCGATGCGCACCATCGACTCCTCGGTATCGAACAGGAATTCCGCCAGCGCCTTGCACAGCTCCGTCTTGCCGACGCCCGTGGGCCCCAGAAACAGGAACGAGCCATTCGGCCGGCGCGGATCGGCGAGACCCGCACGCGAGCGGCGGATGGCGTTCGACACGATTTTCACGGCTTCATCCTGGCCGACGACGCGCTTGTTGAGCGCCTCTTCCATGCGCAGCAGTTTTTCCTTCTCACCCTCGAGCATTTTCGAGACGGGAATGCCGGTCCACTTGGAAACCACTTCCGCGATTTCCTCTTCCGTCACCTTGTTGCGGACGAGCTGCGTTTCCTTGGTCTCGGCGATCGTGGCCTGCGCGAGCTTGCGCTCGAGCGCGGGCAGCATTTCGTATTGAATCTGCGCAACGCGGGTCAGGTCGCCCTTGCGGCGCGCGGCATCCATCTCGAGCTTCGCCTGCTCCTGCTCCTCGCGCACGGTGGCCGCGCCCTGCAAAGAAGCCTTCTCGCTCTTCCAGATTTCTTCGAGGTCCGAGTATTCCTTCTCGAGACCTTTCAAAGTGTCCTGCAGCGTGGCGAGGCGCTTTTTCGTCGCTTCGTCTTTCTCTCTCTTGAGCGCTTCCTGCTCGATCTTGAGCTGGATGATGCGACGCTCAAGTTTGTCCAATACCTCGGGCTTGGAGTCGATCTCCATGCGGATGCGCGCGCCGGCCTCGTCGATCAGGTCGATGGCCTTGTCGGGCAGCTGACGGTCGGCGATGTAGCGATGTGACAACACGGCCGCAGCCACGATGGCCGGATCCGTGATCTCAACCTTGTGGTGCACCTCGTAGCGCTCCTGCAGTCCGCGCAGGATCGCGATGGTGTCTTCGACCGTCGGCTCGTTCACCAGCACTTTCTGGAAGCGGCGCTCGAGCGCGGCGTCCTTCTCGATGTACTTGCGGTACTCGTCGAGCGTGGTCGCGCCGACGCAATGCAGTTCACCGCGCGCCAGTGCGGGCTTCAGCATGTTGCCGGCATCCATGGCGCCTTCGGCCTTGCCGGCGCCGACCACGGTGTGCAACTCGTCGATGAACAGGATGACCTGGCCTTCCTGCTTGGCGAGATCGTTGAGCACGCCCTTCATGCGCTCTTCGAATTCTCCGCGAAACTTGGCGCCGGCGATCAGCGAGCCCATGTCGAGGGCGAGGATGCGCTTGCCCTTGAGTCCTTCCGGCACTTCGCCATTGATGATGCGCTGGGCCAGTCCTTCGACGATCGCGGTCTTGCCGACGCCGGGCTCGCCGATCAGCACCGGGTTGTTCTTCGTGCGGCGCGCGAGCACCTGCACCGTACGGCGGATTTCATCGTCGCGGCCAATGACCGGATCGAGCTTGCCGCTCGACGCGCGCGCGGTGAGATCGATCGTGTACTTCTCGAGCGCACCGCGCTTCTCTTCGGCCTGCGGGTCGTTCACGGCTTCACCGCCTCGCACCTGCTCGATGGCTTTCTCGATCGACGCCTTCGAGGCACCGGCGTCCTTGAGTAGTTTGGCCAGCGTGTTCTTGTCCTCGAACGAGGCGAGCACGAACAGCTCGCTCGAGATGTAGTCGTCCTTGCGCTGCTGCGCGAGCTTGTCGGTGACGTTGAGCAGGCGGTTCAAGTCCTGCGAGACGTGCACGTCGCCCGGCGTGCCCTGCACGGTCGGCAATTTTTCGAGGGCGCTGTCGATGTCCTTGCGCAGCTTCGCGACATTCGCGCCGGCCTTCACGAGCAACGGACGGGTGCTGCCGTCCTGCTGATCGAGCAGCGCGCCGAGCACGTGTGCCGGCTCCATGAACTGATGGTCGCGGCCGACGGCCAGGGACTGGGCGTCCGCCAGCGCCGACTGGAACCGGCTGGTGAGTTTGTCCATTCGCATAGGCGGACAAGGTGGGGCTTGCGCCCCACCCAATCAAGTCAGGAAGACTACCGATTCGCCGTTCGACACATCGACGGCAGGTATTTGTCGGGCACGTCGCTGCCGGTGGGGCCGCCCACCGGGCGGGCGCCCGCCGGTACGGCGAAATTGCCGCAGATCCAGTGGATGTCCCCCTGCGAGTCGAGCGCCGGCGCGATTGCCAGGCCCTGCTGCTGTAGCTTGGTATTGGCACGGCCACCGTAGACGATGATCACGCTGCCGCCCTTGACGACCACCTGGCTTACGTACAGCCCGGTGGGTAGCTCTGCGCCGAGGTCCGCCTGTTCCGGCCACGCGCCGTTCGCTGCGTAGAACTCGGCGACCTGCGCCTTGACCGGTCCCGCGAGATTCAGCCCTTCGGTGACCTGCGCGCGGATCGTGTAATCCTGGTAGGCCGGGATCGCGATCGCGGCCAGCACTCCAACGATAGCGACCGAGATGAAAGCCAGACCGGCGCAGGCCGCGATCATGCCGCCCACGCCCGTGCCGCCTTCGCGTTCGAGTCGCGCGACGCGTTTCTCGGGAACCTGTGCCACCGCGCGCGGCAACCGTTCGATCAGCCTGCCGATGTGCCGCCAGTACAACGCGTTGGCGTATATCGGCAGCAGGAACCAGGGCGCGGCGAGCAGCGCGAGGAACAGCAGGGCGAACATCAGCGGATGCGCCTGGATGGGCTTGATCAGGAATGCCGCCGCAAGGCCGCAGACGAACAACAGAACGAATGGATAGACCAGGTTGAGAATGCCGGGCAGCCACATCTTGCGATACAGGAACCACGGCGAAGTGGCGAAAAACGCCGGCCAATGCCAGCCGATCGTCGAGCCGCCACGGTCGAATTGCTCGAAGCGCGGCAGGTAGTAGTCGTGATTCGGGCCTATCGCAACCTGGTAATCGGAGTTGCGTTGATCTTCAGCGGTGGCAGGCGCAGCGCCCGCCGCATGCGTGTACGGATTCTCCATCGATGTCTCCCTGGCCTAGCTTCTTAGTGAGCATGGTTTTCGGCGAAGGCGATGATCGCAATACCGCAGCCAATGAGCAAAACCTGCGTGACGCTGGAGCGCGGATCGACCCGGCGATGCAGACCGGGGATCAGGTCCGCGACGGCGACGTACAGCAGGCTGGACGCGGCCACGGCCAGCGCGAATGGCAGTGCGCCGAGCGCAGTCTGCAGCGCGAAAAACCCGATCACCCCGCCGATCACCGCGGTCAGGCTGGTGAGCAGGTTGAGCACCAGCGCCCGGCGCCGCGAGACACCCGAATTCAGCAGCACCGCAAAGATGCCGATCTCCTGCGGAATCTCATGGGCCATGATCGCGAGCGCCGTCACGATGCCCAGATGCGTGTCGGTCAGGAACGCGGCTGCGATCAACACGCCGTCGAGCGCGTTGTGCAGCGAATCGCCGACCAGTACGAGCGAGCCACTGGCCTTCCGGCGCGCGTGATCGTGCGCATGGGCATCGACGACCGTGTGCTCATCGCAGTGATCGTCGTGGCAATGACGCCAGAGCAGGAACTTCTCCAGCACGAAGAACAGTGCGATGCCGGCAATCAGCGCGATGCCGACCTCGTGTACCCGCTCGCTCCCCGCGCCCAGCACCGCGTGCGGAATGAGCCCCAGCAGCGCCGCGCCCAACAAAGCGCCGGTGGCGAAGCTGACCATGTGCGGCATGACGCTCTCGCGCTGCCGCGTCGGCAATGCCAGGAACAAGCCGGCCGCCAGCACCGACACCACGCCGGAGAACAGCGTGAACAGGATGATGAGAAGCAGAGTGTTCAAGGGCCGGAAATGCTAACACGCAGGTCAAGCGCGCTCGTCTCTCCAAATGAGGGCCGCCATGCGGCCACCCTTGCCGTCTCGCCGGTGCGAGAAGAAACGTTCGCGATCCGCGAATGTGCACCACTCGCCGCCACTCACATCGCTCACGCCGAGCGCGGCGAGCCGGCGGCGCGCGAGACCCACGAGATCCGCCTCCCAGCGGCCGCGATCGTTCACCTTAAAATACGCCGCGGCGCCCCGATCGGACGCGACGAACTCCGTGCGTACTTCATCGCCCACTTCGAAATGCGCCTGCGAGATCGCCGGTCCCAGCCAGGCCGAGAGCTCGCCGCCCGCGACGCCCATGGCTGCCACCGTGCGTTCCAGCACGCCGGCAGCGAGCCCGCGCCAGCCCGCGTGCGCGGCCGCGATGACCCCACCATCGCGGCTCGCGAACAGGACCGGCAAACAATCGGCCACCATGACCACGCAGACTCGGCCGGCGCCGCGCGCGACCGCCGCATCGGCCGTCGTTGGGGCGCTGGTTGGCGCGCCTGCATCAAGATCCGATACCGCGACGCCATGAACCTGGTTGAGCCACGCCGGTTCCGCCGGCAGGTTCAGCAGTGCGCGCAAATCCACGCGATTGCGCGTCACCGAATCCGGCGCGTCACCCACGTGTGAGGCGACGTTGAACGAATCCCACGGAGCTTCGCTGACGCCCCCCAGGCGCGTCGTAAACGCCGCGCGCACCCCCGCAAGCGTGCGCCATTCGAAGTCGAGCAGCGGCGGTGCGCTCACCGGTCGACCGCCCTGGCATCCCGTTCCAGCGCGCCTAACAACCCGACGAGGTCTGCAGGCAGCGGCGCGTCGTACGAAACCGGTTTACCCGACTTCGGATGCGCAAAAGACAGCCGGGCCGCATGCAGCGCCTGGCGATGAAATCCCTCGAGCGCCTCTCGCAGCGCCGCACTCGCACCCGCCGGCAGGCGTCGCCGGCCGCCGTACACCGGATCGCCCACGATCGGATACCCGATGTGAGCGAGGTGCACCCGGATCTGGTGCGTGCGCCCCGTCTCGAGCTGGACGCGCGCCAAGGTGTGCGCGCGGAAACGTTTCTCGATGCGGTAGTGAGTAACGGCGGCGCGCCCATCGGAGCGCACCGCCATCTTCGTACGCAGCGTGCGGTGACGGCCGATCGGTTCATCGATTGAGCCACCGCCCGTCATCGCGCCGGTGCACACCGCGAGGTACTCGCGCTCGATCTCGTGCGCGGCGAGCGCGGCAACCAGCGCGGTGTGTGCTTCGAGCGTGCGCGCCACGACTAACAACCCGCTGGTGTCCTTGTCGATGCGATGCACGAGCCCGGCGCGCGGCACGCGCCGCAGTTTCGCGTCGTGCGCCAGCAGGGCGTTCTGCAGGGTGTGCTCGCGGTTGCCGGCACCCGGGTGCACGACCACACCCGGAGCCTTGTTCAACACGATGACACTCGCATCCTGGTGGACAATGTCGAGCGGCAGCTTCTCCGCGGCGATGCCGGTCTGCTCCTCGATCCGGGCTTCGACGGCGGCGGTTTCACCGCCCGTCACGACATCGCGCGCGCGCGGTACGAGCCCGTTCACCAGAACCGCGCCAACCTCAATCCAGCGCTGGATACGGGTGCGCGAATACTGGGGAAGCAGCTGCGCCAGCACCTGATCGAGGCGCCGGCCGGCGAGTTCGAGGGGCAACTCGAGGCGATGGATCTGGAACTTGGGGGTCAACCGTGTGGTCCGAGCCTGCTGGGGGCCGCTATACTTCACGTGTCCGGCGACCATTTCAAACTCAAAAACCCGGCAATCTAGAGAAACGGCAAAACCCTTCATGCGATTACTGCGTACGGCCGGCATCCTGGCACTCTTATCTATGTCGCTCGCTTTAGGCTTGGGCGGCTGCAAGTCCCGGGATGGCGCCGAAGGCCCCATGACCGACCCCGCGGTGGTCTACGAGCGCGCTCACCGCTCGCTGATGCAGGGGGACTACCCATTGGCGGTCAAGATCTACGAGGCCTTGATGGCCCGTTATCCATTTGCCGCCGAATCGCGCCAGTCGCGCCTCGACGTCATCTATGCCTACTACCGCGCCGGCGAGTCCGAGTCGGCCATCGATGCCGCGGACACCTTCATTCGCGAGAACCCGACCCATCCGCGCATCGACTACGCCTGGTACTTGAAGGGCCTGACCGATTTCGAGCGCCTGCCCAACTTCATGGAACGCTGGTTCCGCGTCGATCTCAACCAGCGGCCGCCCACCGAGGCGCGCCGGTCGTTCACGTCCTTTGCCACCGTCGTCGAGCAATTTCCGAAGAGCGACTACGCGCACGACGCGCGCCGGCGCATGGTGTACCTGCGCAATCGCCTGGCGGACTACGAAATCGCCGTGGCGCGTTACTACGTGGGCCGCGGTGCCTACGTTGCCGCCGCGCAGCGCGCCAAGGTGGCCATCGAAGAATTCGACGGCGCGCCCGCGGTGCGAGAAGCGCTCGAAATCATGATCTTCTGCTACGACAAGATGGAGCTCAAAGAGCTCTCGGCGCAGACCCGCACGATGTACCGGCAGAATTTCGAAGGCGAAGCGGGCGAGAGAAAAGTCGCGCCGAAAAGGAAATGGTATAAATTGTGGCTCGCCACCTGAGCGAGCCCTAACTACCGCCGATAACCGCTGGTTATCGGATAGCGCCAGTCGCGGCCAAACGCCCGACGACTCACCCGGACACCCGGCGGGGCCTGGCGGCGCTTGTATTCATTTCGCTTCACGAGATCGAGCACGCGCCCCACGGTCGCGCGGTCGAAGCCGCGCGCACAGATCTCATCCACTGACAGATCCTCTTCGATGAACGCTTCGAGGATCGGATCGAGCACCTCGTAGGGCGGCAATGAGTCGCTGTCCTTTTGATCGGGGCGCAGCTCGGCGGAAGGCGGACGATCGATCACGCGGCGCGGAATCGTGGGCGTCAGCGAATCGCCCACGGTATTGCGATACTCGGCCAGTCGATAGACGAGCAGCTTGCTGCAGTCCTTGATGGGCGCGAATCCTCCGGCCATGTCGCCGTACAGCGTGGCGTAACCCACCGCCATCTCGCTCTTGTTGCCGGTGGTCAGCAGCATCTTGCCCGTCTTGTTGGAGATGGCCATCAGCAGCACCATGCGGCAGCGCGACTGGATGTTCTCCTCGGTGGTGTCGGGTTTGCGGCCGGCGAATTCGTGGAGCAACGTGTGTTCGGCCGCCTTCATCATCTCGCCGATCGGCAGCACGCTGTATTTCACCCCGAGCGTCTCGGCCTGCGCGCGCGCGTCGTCGAGACTCATCTGCGAGGTATAGGGCGACGGCATCATCACCGCGTGCACGTGGTCCTTGCCCAACGCATCCACGGCAATCGCGAGCGTCAACGCAGAATCGATGCCGCCCGAAAGGCCCATCACCACGCCCGGGAATCCATGCTTGCCGACGTAGTCGCGCACGCCGAGCACGAGCGCGCGATACACACTCTCGGCGTCGCCGAGCTCGGGGGCGATCGCAGCGGGCACCGGGCGCACGACCCCACCGACTCGTTCGAACTCGATCTGATAGAGCCCTTCTTCGAACGGTGGGGCGCGCATCACGACCACACCCGCGCCGTCCATGACGAATGAATTGCCGTCGAACACCAGTTCGTCCTGCCCGCCCAGCATGTTCACGTAAACCACCGGCAGGCCCAGCTCCTTCACGCAGCGGCGCACGATGTCTTCGCGATTCGCCTGCTTGCGCCGCTCGAACGGCGAGGCATTGAGCACCACGAACATCTCGGCGCCGGCCGAACGCGCGAGCTGTGCGGGCTCCGGTTCCCAGATGTCTTCGCAGACCAGCAGCCCCACGCGAAAGCCGCGGAAATCCACCACGGTGGGCTGACTGCCCGGCTTGAAGTAACGCTTCTCGTCGAACACCTTGTAGTTAGGCAGCGCGCTCTTGCGATGCGTGGCGCGCACTTCTCCACCCTCGATCAGCGCGGCGGAATTGAAAATCTGGCTGCCTGCGTACTCGGGGAAACCGACCACCACGCCGCACGTCGCCTTGGCGCCGCGCACGGTCGCGAGCCCCTTGTCGACCTGGGCGCGAAAGCCGCGATGGAACAACAGGTCTTCGGGCGGATAACCCGACAGCGTCAACTCGGGCAACACCAGCAGATCCGTCTTGAGTTCGCTGCAGGCGCGTTCCGCGGCCGCCACGATGCGGTTCGCGTTGCCCGCGATATCGCCCACGAGCAGATTCAACTGACCGAGGGCGATGCGAAGCTTGTCTGGTGCGTTCACCGCGGCTTTTACTTACCGCGCCGCGCCCGGGACGGTTTCTTCCTGGGCGCGGACTTCTTTTTCGCAGGTTTCGACTTTTTCGCCGCAGGCTTCTTTGCGGTTTTCGGGGCGGTTTTCGAGGCGATCTTCTTCGTGCGTTGCTCGATGATGAGCACGTTCGGCCCGACGAGCTTCTTGCCCGGCTTCGCGCGGCGCTTGGCCAGTTCCTCGGCCATGGCTTTGCCGAGATCGGCTGGCGATTTCACGGTGCGCGCGCCGGCTTTGTCGAGCGCGCGAAACTTGTCGGCCGCGGTGCCCTTGCCGCCCGCGATGACCGCGCCGGCATGTCCCATGCGCTTGCCTGGCGGCGCCGTGACACCGGCGATGTAGGCAACCACGGGCTTGGTCACGTACTTGTGGATGAAATCCGCGGCGGCTTCCTCGTCGGTGCCGCCGATCTCGCCGACCATGATGATGCCTTCGGTCTGCGGATCGCGCTCGAACTGCTCGATCACGTCGACGAAATTCATGCCGCGCACCGGATCGCCGCCGATCCCGACGCAGGTGCTCTGGCCGAGACCCTGGTTGGTCGTCTGGAACACGGCCTCATAGGTCAGCGTGCCGGAACGCGACACGATGCCGACGCGGCCCTTCTTGTGAATGAAGCCCGGCATGATGCCGATCTTGCATTCGCCCGGCGTGATGATGCCCGGGCAGTTGGGCCCGATCAGCCTCGTACCTGTCCCGGCGAGGGTGGCCTTCACCTTCACCATGTCGTTGATGGGAATTCCCTCGGTGATGCACACCACCAGTTCGATGCCGGCGTCGCTGGCTTCGAGAATCGCGTCCGCCGCGAAGGGCGCCGGCACATAAATGACGCTGGCCGTGGCGCCGGTTTGTTTGACCGCATCCGCTACGGTGTCGAACACGGGCAGGTTGAGGTGTTTTTCGCCGCCGCGGCCGGGGGTCACGCCGCCGACCATCCGGGTGCCGTACTTGATGCTCTGCTCGGAATGAAATGTGCCCTGCTGACCGGTGAAGCCCTGGCAGATGACGCGGGTGTTCTTGTTGACGAGGATGCTCATGCGTTTCCCTTACTTCTTGCCATTCGCGGCGAGCGACACGGCCTTCTTGGCGGCGTCGGTCAAATCGGTGGCCGGCGTGATGGCGAGCGCGCTATGCGCCAGCATCTCGCGTGCCTGGTCGGCATTCGTGCCTTCGAGGCGCACGATCACCGGCACGGCGACCCCCACTTGTTTGACCGCGATCATCACGCCTTCGGCGATCAGGTCGCAGCGCACGATGCCGCCGAAGATGTTCACCAGGATGGCGCGCACTTTCTTGTTGGAAAGGATGAGCTTGAACGCCGCGGTCACTCTTTCGGCAGTAGCCCCACCGCCGACGTCGAGGAAATTGGCTGGATTGCCGCCGTGCAGCTTGATGAGATCCATCGTGGCCATGGCGAGGCCAGCGCCGTTCACCATGCAGGCGATGTCGCCGTCGAGCGAGACGTAGTTGAGGTCGTGTTCGCTCGCCTTGAGCTCGATCGGATCTTCCTGCGAAGGATCGCGCATGGCGGCCAGCGCCTTCTGACGGAATATGGCGTTGGCGTCGATGTTGATCTTGGCATCGAGCGCGACCAGCTCGCCCGCTTTCGTGACGATCAGCGGATTCACTTCCAGCAACGCCGCGTCACGCTCGACGTAAATGCGATACAGCGCCATGAGGATCGACTGGAATTTGCCGATCTGCGGACCCTTGAAGCCGAGACCGAACGCCAGCTTGCGGCACTGGTATCCCTGCAGCCCCGCGGTCGGATTGATATCGACGCGCAGGATTTTCTCAGGCGAGTGTTCGGCAACTTCCTCGATGTCCATGCCGCCGGCGGCGGATGCGATCACGGCCACGCGGCCGCGCTCGCGATTGAGCGTGAGCGACAGATAGATCTCGCGGTCGATGTCCGAACCCGTTTCCACGTACACCGTTTCGATCGGCAGCCCTTCGGGACCTGTTTGTTTGGTCACGAGGCGCTGCCCGAGCATGTCGGCAGTTGCCGCGCGCACCGCGTCGAGATCGCGCGCCAGCTTCACGCCGCCCGCCTTGCCGCGGCCACCCGCATGCACCTGGGCCTTGACCACCCACAGCTTGCCGCCAAGCTTCTCGGCGGCGGCGACCGCTTCATCGGCACTCTTCGCCGCAAACCCGGCTGGCACAGGAATTCCGAACTCGCGGAAAACTACTTTTGACTGGTACTCGTGGAGGTTCATAGGCCCCGAAGTTGGCTGGCGAAAAAGAGCCGGTATTCTCCCGGAATCGTGCAGCAGTCGCCAGTTGGAACTGTGCGTGGCAACTCGTGCGGAGCCAGTCTTAACTGATAGAGTCGCGACCGATGCCGCTCGCCGTCGCTCCTACCGCTCCGACCGATCTAGCCTGGCGCGTCATTGGCCTGGTCAATCTGTACCGGCTGCTGGTTCCGCCCTCGCTGTATGTACTGTTTGCGTTCGCCGGTCCCACCAGCACGCTCGGCGGGCAGCGGCCTGAGCTGTTCCTCTGGATCTGCGTGGTTTATTTCGCCGCCGGCGTCGCCATCGTGATCGGCGGTCGGCGCCTGCTGCCCAATCTGCGTGCCACCACCTTCGTGCATGCCATGGTGGACGCGATCGCGATCAGCCTGCTGATGTTCGCGAGCGGCGGTGTCGCCAGCGGCCTCGGCATCCTGTTCGTGGTGCCCGTGGGCGCCATGGCGCTGCTGGCGGACAATCGCGACTCGTTCGTGCTGGCCGCGATCGCCACCCTGGCGCTGTTCGCCCAGCAGATAGGCGGACACGTCACGGGCACCGCCAATTCCGTCGACTATCCGGCCACCGGCATCCTGGGCGGGATCGTGTTCCTGGTGGCCTTGCTCGCCTGGCCGATCGCGCGCCGGCTGCGCGACAGCGAAGCCACGGTGCGGCGACAGCAGGTCGACCTCGCCAACCTCGCGCAACTGTCGCAGTACATCGTGCAGCACCTGCGCGAGAGCATCGTGGTGGTCGACCATGAAAACCGCATCCGCCTGATCAACGAAACCGCCGCGCAGCTGCTCGGCGATCGCAGCGCCTATCCGGACGCATTGCTGGGCGAGGCTTCGCCCCAGTTGCTCTATCTACTCGAGACCTGGCGCGCACGCACCGCGACATCTGTCGCGCCGGCCGCAACGTTCGTGGCGGCCGATGGCGGCCACGTGATCCAGCCGCATTTCGCCTCGCTCGGCGGCGCCGAGCCCTCGCCGGTCATCGTGTTCCTGGAAGACACCGAATTGCTGGCCGTCAAGATCCAGCAATCCAAGCTCGCGGGCCTGGGCCGCCTGTCCGCCAGCATCGCGCACGAGATTCGCAACCCGGTCGGCGCCATGAGCCACGCCGCGCAGCTGCTGGCCGAGTCCGCCTCGCTGACGGACGAGGACAAGCGGCTCACCGAGATCGTGCGCACCAACGGGGATCGCGTCCGACAGATCATCGAGAACGTGATGTCGATGGCCCGGCGGGAAAATTCCCGCCCCGAGCGCGTAGTGCTGGCAACGTGGCTGGCCGGATTCCGCGACGAGTTCTGCGCAACCATGCAGATCGAGCCCACGCGCCTGGCGATCTCCGCATTACTGGGCGACGTCGAAGTACATGTGGATCCTTCGCAGCTGCGCCAGATCGTCTGGAACCTGTGCGAGAACGCAGTGAAGTACGGCGCGACGGACGCCGAGAACAACAGCATCGAATTGCGCGTCGGCCGCCTCGCCTCCACCGCGCGTCCGTTCCTCGAGGTGGCGGATCGCGGCCCGGGCATTGCCGTGCAACATCGCGAAAGAATCTTCGAGCCGTTCTTCACGGGCAACGAGCGGGGCACCGGATTGGGCTTGTTTCTGGCGCGCGAGCTGGCGCAGACCAATGGCGCCACTCTTCTATATGAGCCCCGGACCAGTGGCGGCAGCCTGTTCCGCATCGTATTCCGCGATCCGGAACGCTGGGTGGCGTAGGAACCCCTCGTGGCAGCGCCCATGATTTTGGTCGTCGACGATGAGCCGGATCTGGCCGAACTGGTGACGCTGACGCTCTCGCGCATGCAACTCGCCACCCAAACCGCAGGCGACGTCGCGAGCGCGAAGAAATTGCTCAAGTCACAGCACTTCGATCTGTGCCTGACCGACATGCGCCTGCCGGATGGCGACGGCCTCGATCTGCTCGAATGGATGTCGGGGCACTATCCGGGCGTGCCGTGCGCGGTCATCACCGCGCATGGCAATGTCGAATCCGCTGTCCGTGCACTCAAGCTCGGCGCGTTCGATTTCGTCTCCAAACCGCTCGATCTCGGCATTCTCCGACGCATCGTCTCGACCGCGCTCAGACTATCGCGCGACGGAGAAACCGCATCTACCACACGCACCGGCACGCCGTTGATTGGCACCGCCCCTTCGATGGCGCGGTTGCGCGAAATGATCATGCGCGTGGCGCGCAGCCAGGCACCGGTGCATATCTCGGGCGAATCCGGGACCGGCAAGGAATTGGTAGCGCGCATGATTCACGGCTCCGGGCCGCGCGTCGAAGGTCCGTTCGTGCCGGTAAATTGCGGCGCGATCCCCTCGGAGCTCATGGAAAGCGAGTTCTTCGGACACAAGCGCGGCAGCTTTACGGGGGCAGTAACCGACAAGACAGGTCTCTTTCAATCGGCCGAAGGGGGCACGTTGTTTCTTGACGAAGTAGCCGATCTGCCGCTGCACATGCAGGTGAAGCTCCTGCGCGTGATCCAGGAAAAAACCGTGCGGCCAATCGGAGAACAACGCGAGACGGCGATCGACGTGCGCATTCTTTCGGCGACCCACAAGAACCTCGCCGACCTCGTCGCACAGGCAAAATTCCGCGAAGACCTTTTCTACCGCATCAACGTGATCGAACTGCGCGTGCCGGCCTTGCGTGAGCGCGCCGAAGATATTCCGCAGCTCGCGGACGCGATCGTGCACCGGCTCTCGCGACGCCTGTCCATGGTTGCGCCGACGCTCACGCCCGCGGCGCTCGAGGTTCTGCAAACCTTCGGTTTCCCCGGGAACGTGCGTGAGTTGGAGAACGTGCTCGAACGCGCGCTGGCGCTGTGCAACGACGGCATCATTGATGTCGGCGATCTGCAGCTGCGCGCGGTGCCGCGCATAAATGCCTCGGCGCCAACCCCCGACGCCATTGCGCAGCGCGCCGCTGGCACTAACAACCCGGCGGGCCCCGAAATTCCCGGCCGCCACGCGCTCGGTGAGCAGCTCGAAGACGTGGAACGCGCGGCGATCGTCAAGGCGCTCGAGGAAGCGCGGTACAACAAGACCGCCGCCGCAAAGGCCCTCGGGATGACGTTTCGCGCCCTGCGCTACCGCATCAAGAAGTTAGGAATCGAGTGACACAAAGTGACGTTGAGCGTCAGTTTGTGACGAGTCTGAGTCCCGAACGTACGGAATAGACGACAGGACTACGTTAAATGCGGCAAATCCCGGCCAATATCTGCCTGCAAATCATCGAGTTGCCCTGCTAGCGTCACCACTGGCACACAGCTTGCTCAATCTCACCCCAACTGGCGTCTTTCGGCGCCAAGCGCCGACAAGTTTTTCGTTCTTTTTTTCCTTAGGAGCTGTTCATGAAAATTCAAAAGGGCTTTACGCTCATCGAACTGATGATCGTGGTCGCCATCATCGGCATTCTGGCCGCGATCGCGATCCCGGCTTATCAGGACTACACGATCCGCGCCCAGGTGACGGAAGGTCTGAACCTGGCCGCCGCCGTCAAAGCGGGTGTTGCCGAGTCGTATGCGAACACGGGCGTCTGGCCGGCCGACAACGCGGCAGCTGGCGGCAATAACGCCGTCCACCCGTCGGGCAAGTACGTTTCGGACATCAGAGTCCTCGCTGGCACGATTCAGATCACGTACTCGAACGTGGCGCCTTTCCAGGCGAACCAGAACATCAATGGTTCCCGACTGGACATTCGCCCGACGATCAGCGGCACGGTCGCTACCACCAGCAACGGCGATGTGGTCTGGACTTGCGGCATTCATGGCATTGTTGGTGTTGACCCGGTCTCCGGCGCTGCTACCGCCCAGGGCACGACGCTTCTTCCGAAGTACATGCCGTCGAACTGCCGCGCCTAAAGCTTCCAGCTTAAGTCCGGTATGAGCGAAGCCCCTCCCCTCGGAGGGGCTTCTTCTTTTGGGAGCCCGGTCACGCGAGCCAGCCCCTGCCTATGCGACCATTGGACACAGATTTAACAATTGCCTGCCTCAGGTCCTTGAGTAGACTACGGACCCCAGCGGGTATTCGCTTGCACGCAACCGCATGAATGACAACGCATCTCTAGCGCTCGGCGGAAATCGCTCGGGTCTCGGCGGCTTGCCGCAGAGGCTCGTGCAGGACGGCGTGGTCGAAGAATCGGCCATGCTCAGTGCCTTGCAGTCGGCGAAGGACCGTAAATCCAGTTTCGTCACGCAGCTCATCGCCGCGGGCGCCGCCAAGGCGCGCGACATCGCCATCGCCGCCTCGGCCGAGTTCGGCGTCCCGTTGTACGACCTCGACGCGCACCAGATCGACCTCGACACCATCAAGCTGGTGCAGGACAAACTAGTCCAGAAGCACCGCTGCCTGCCGCTGTATCGGCGCGGCAAGCGATTGTTTCTCGCCGTCGCCGATCCCACCAACCTGCACGCGATCGATGAGATCAAGTTTCAGACTGGCTTGGGTATCGAGGCGGTGGTCGTCGAAGACGACAAATTGCAAAAGGCCATCGACAAGGCCGTCGAGCAGGCCGACACGGCCATGCCGAATCTCGCCGACGACGAAACCGGCTTCGACCTCGAGAATCTCGATGTCAGCGGCGGCGATGACGACGTCGAAGGCGCGGGCGTCTCGCGGGACGACATCGAAGACGCGCCGATCGTGCGCTTCGTCAACAAATTGTTGTTGGACGCCATCCGCCGCGGCGCGTCGGACATCCATTTCGAGCCGTACGAAAAGATGTACCGCATCCGTCTGCGCATGGACGGTGTGTTGAAGGAAGTCGCCCAGCCGCCGGTGCAGCTCGCCATGAAGCTGTCCGCGCGTCTCAAAGTCATGTCGCGCCTCGACATCGCCGAGCGCCGCGTGCCGCAGGACGGCCGCATCAAGATGAAGTTGTCGAAGACTCGCGCGATCGATTTCCGCGTGAGCACCTGCCCCACTCTGTTCGGCGAGAAGATCGTCTGCCGTATTCTCGATCCATCGCAGGCGATGCTCGGCATCGACTCGCTCGGTTACGAGCCCTTCCAGCGCGAGATCTATCTCAAGAACCTCGCGAAGCCGCAGGGCATGATCCTCGTCACGGGTCCCACCGGTTCGGGCAAGACGGTGTCGTTGTACACCGGCCTCAACATCCTCAACCGCGAAGACACCAACATCTCGACCGCGGAAGACCCGGCGGAAATCAATCTGCCCGGCGTCAACCAGGTCAACGTCAACAACAAGGTCGGCCTCACCTTTGCCGCGGCGCTGCGCGCGTTTCTGCGCCAGGATCCGGACGTCGTGATGGTCGGCGAAATCCGCGACCTCGAGACGGCGGAAATCGCCATCAAGGCCGCACAGACCGGCCACTTGGTGATGTCCACTCTGCACACCAACGACGCGCCGCAGACGCTCACGCGTCTGGTCGACATGGGCGTGAAGCCGTACGCCATCGCGACCTCGGTCAGTCTCATCATCGCGCAGCGCCTGGCGCGCCGCCTGTGTTCGCAGTGCAAGGCACTGGTCGACGTGCCGGCCGAAGCCTTGCTCAAAGAAGGCTTCCAGGAATCCGATATCAAGGCCGGCATCAAGATCTACGGCGCCAAGGGCTGCTCGGCCTGCACCGACGGCTACAAGGGCCGCGTCGGCATCTATCAGGTCATGCCGGTTACCGAAGCGCTGGGCCGCATCATCATGGAAGGCGGGAACGCCATCGACATTTCCGATCAGGCGGCGAAGGAAGGCGTGTGGGATCTGCGCCGCGCGGGACTCGAAAAGGTCAGGCAGGGCATGACCAGTCTCGAAGAAGTCAACAGCGTCACGCTCGAATAAGGACCCGCAACCCATGGCAACTGCTGTAGCAACTCAAGGCGCAAAAGGCGCAAAAGGCGTAAAGCGCGACGTCCCTTACTCCTGGTCCGGCATGGACAAGAAGGGAAATCGCGTTTCGGGCAAAAGCCTCGCGCCCGATGAAGCCGCGCTGCGCGCAGACCTGCGTCGCCAGGGCATCGCCGTCAGTCGCGTCAAGAAGCAGAGCCAGGCGTTCAGGGCCGGCGGCAAGGTCAAGCCCGAAGATATCGCGGTTTTCAGCCGCCAGCTCGCGACCATGCTCGCCGCGGGTATTCCGCTGGTACAGGCCTTCGAAATCGTCGGCAATGGCAACGACAAACCCGCGATGCAGAGACTCATTCTCGACATCAAGTCGGACGTCGAAGGCGGCACGTCGCTGCACGAGGCGCTCGGCAAGCATCCGCTGCACTTCGACGATCTGTTCGTGAATCTCGTCGAGGCAGGCGAGCAGGCTGGTGCACTCGAAACCCTGCTCGACAAGATCGCGACGTACAAGGAAAAGACCGAAGCGCTGAAGAAGAAGATCAAAAAGGCCCTCTTCTATCCGGCGGCGGTGATGGCCGTCGCGCTTATCGTCACGACCATTCTGCTCATATTCGTGATTCCGCAGTTCGAAAGCCTGTTCAAGGGTTTCGGCGCGGATCTGCCGGCTTTCACGCAATTCGTCATCAACATGTCGCGCGGCCTGCAGAATAACGGCATATTCATCGCACTGGTCATCGCGGGTTTTGTCTGGACGTTCTTTTACTTCCAGAAACGCTCGCGGGCCATGCGCGAATTCCTCGATCGCATGATGCTCAAGTTTCCGATCATCGGCCCCATCCTCTACAAGGGAGCGATCGCCCGCTTCGCGCGCACCCTCTCGACCATGTTCGCCGCCGGCGTGCCGCTGGTCGAAGCGCTCGAGTCGGTTGCCGGTGCCTGCGGCAATATTGTGTTCGAAAATGCCGTGCTGAAAATGCGCGACGAAGTGGCCACGGGTCAGCGCCTGCAACGCGCCATGGAAAACACCGGCCTGTTCCCGAACATGGTCATCCAGATGATCGCGGTCGGCGAAGAAGCCGGTGCGCTCGATGCCATGTCCGGCAAGGTTGCCAGCTTCTACGAAGCCGAAGTGGACAACGCGGTCGACAGCATGTCGTCGTTGCTCGAGCCGCTCATCATGGCAATCCTCGGTGTCCTCGTCGGCGGCCTGGTCATCGCGATGTACCTGCCCATCTTCAAGCTGGGCGCCGTGGTGTAAGCCACTTCCGGCTGTTGAACCCGAAACGCCGCGCTTACCCCGCGGCGTTTCTTTTTTAGTCAGACACGAGTAACGCGGCCCTATGGAGCTCTTCGACACCTTCGCGGCAAGTCCCGGTTTGTTCATCGGCTGTTGCGTTGCGCTCGGGCTGCTGATCGGCAGCTTCCTCAACGTCGTGATCTACCGTGTGCCGATGATGATGGACAACGAATTGCGTGCCGAGTGCGCGGCGCTGGCCGGCAGCGAGCCTGTGACTGCGCCGGTGTTCAATATCGTCACGCCGCGCTCGGCCTGCCCGGCCTGCAAGGCGCCGATCACCGCGCTGCAGAACGTGCCGGTCGTGAGCTGGCTCGCGCTACGCGGCAGGTGTGCGAACTGCAAGGCGCGCATCAGCGCGCGCTATCCCGCGGTCGAACTAGCTACCGGCCTGCTGTCCGGGTTCATCGCCTGGCACTTCGGCTTCGGCGGGCTCGCGCTGGCCGCGCTCGCTCTAACCTGGTTTCTGATCGCGCTCACGTTGATCGACTTCGACACGCAGTACCTTCCCGACCAGCTCACCTATCCATTGCTGTGGCTGGGGTTGATCGTGAGCCTGTGGCATCCGGCCTGGGCTGCGGGAGCGGAACCCGTTGGGCCGCGCGAAAGCATCATCGGCGCGGTCGCCGGTTACCTGAGCCTGTGGAGCGTGTACTGGGCCTTCAAGCTGCTCACCGGCAAGGAAGGCATGGGCTACGGCGACTTCAAGCTGTTCGCCGCGCTCGGCGCCTGGCTCGGCTGGCAGATGCTGCTGCCCATCATCGTGTTCGCGTCCGGTGTCGGCGCCATGTTCGGGGTGTACGTCATGATCCGCCAGCGCAAGGGCAAGGACATGCAGCTCGCGTTCGGCCCGTTCCTTGCGATCGCCGGCTGGCTCGCGCTCGTGGCCGGCCACGCAGTCGTGTCGCGCTACTTCGCACTGTTCGCGACGAATACCTGAACGATGCTGCCCAGCTTCAGAGTGGGGCTCACCGGCGGGATCGCCTGCGGCAAAACTACCGTCGCGAACCTGTTCGCCGCGCTCGGGGTGACCATTGTGGATACCGATGAGCTGGCGCGCGAGGTCGTGGCGCCCGGAACGCCGCTGCTGGCGAAGATCGTCGAGCATTTCGGCGCCACGGTGAGGGCGGCGGACGGCAGTCTCGACCGGCGAGCGTTGCGCGCGCGCATTTTCGCCGACCCCGCCGAGCGTCGCTGGCTGGAAGAGCTCACACATCCGGCCATCCGCGAGCTGACGGATGCGCGCAGCAAGGCCGCCAAGGGCAACTACACCGTGGTCGCGATCCCGCTGCTGGTGGAAACGGAGGGCGCGGAGCGTTTCGATCGCGTGCTGGTGGTGGACTGCGAACCGCAACTGCAGCTCGCCCGCCTCCAGGCACGCGATGGCACCACGAGGGAAGAGGCGCAACGCATGCTCGCGGCGCAGGCGTCGCGCGAGGCGCGTCTCGCCGTGGCCGACGACGTGATCCGCAACGACGGCGAGGTCGCCGCCCTGCGCGACCAGGTCGAGCAGCTCCATCGGCGCTATGTGGCCGCGGCCGCCGCGCAATCGGATAAGGTCGCCACATGAACACGGACGACGAGCAACGCGAATCTGCACGGTTTACGCCAGAGGGCGGGCACGCGCAGAATACGGCGATGTCCGAAGAGGCCCAGATTCAACCCTCGAGCGCGCCAGCAGCCGCGCCGCTGATATTCGAACAGCCGCTCAACGAGCGCATGCGCACGTTCCTGCGCCTCGATTTCCTCTACAGCCAGGCGCTGTATCACAACGAGATGCAGAGCCAGTGGGGCAGCCGCGCCGCGATGGGCAGCCTGCTCGACATCCTCGCCATCGC
>DATHJZ010000121.1:0-6248 GCA_035286365.1 Steroidobacteraceae bacterium
GGCGCTTGCCACCGCGCTGCTGCTATGGATTGCCTGGGTGAGCTTGTCCCTGCGCCGCAGCGTCGCGCGCGCGAAACCCGACCGCCTCGCGCGCGCGTGGCTGCGCGCCACGCGACGGCTCGCACGCGTGGCGCCGCCGCGTGCCGCGCACGAAGGACCGATGGACTATGCGCGGCGCGTGGGCGCGCTGCGTCCCGAGATCGCGCCACACGTCGGATCGCTCGCAGCGCGTTACGCGCAGTTGCGTTTCGGCCCGCCGGCCGACACGCATCAGATCGCGGAATTCGAACGCGACGTCAGGCGTCTTGCGGTGTGAGGCGCACGCGCCAGAGCAGGACACCGCCGATCACGAACAACAGCACCAGCGAGATGATCGAGGCGCGTTCGTTGTGCGTGACCCCGGCGACAATGGCGATGAGCAAGGGCCCGAGCACCGTGGCGAACTTGCCCATCATGTTGAAGAAGCCAAAGAACTCCGCGTTCTTGCCCTCGGGCACCAGCCGCCCGAACAGCGAACGCGAAAGGCTCTGCACGCCACCCTGCACGAGGCCCACCGCACAGGCGAGCACGAAAAACTCACGTTCGGAATCAAGGAAATAGGCATACACGGTGATTCCCGCGTAAACGACCAGCCCGATGAGGATGGCGGGCCGCGGCCCGATGCGATTCCCGATCCAGCCGAACAACAGCGCCGAAGGGAAGCCGATGAGCTGGGTGATCAGCAACGCCTTGAGCAGTGCGCCGGTGTCGAGCCCGAGCGCCGTACCGTAGTTCACCGCCATCTTGATGATGGTGTTCACGCCGTCGATGTAGAACCAGTACGCGATCAGGAACATCACCAGCGTACGGTACTGGCGCACGTGTGAAATCGTGCTGCCGAGCTCGCGCAAGCCCACGCGGATCGCCGCCGACATTTCGATCCTGGGTCCTTGATGCTGCTCGCGCACTCCGCGCATGACGGGAATGGTGAAGATCAGCCACCACGCGGCGACGGTCACGAACGACACCTGCACCGCCTGCGTCGCATCCCGCAGTCCGAACGTCACCGGGCTCTGCACCATGAGCATGTTCACGAGAAACAGCAGTCCACCGCCCAGGTAGCCCAGTGAATAGCCGAACGCAGACACGCGATCGAGCTCCCCGGGCTTTGCGACATCGAGCAGCAGCGCGTCGTTGAAGACGATGCCGCCGTTGAAACCAATCGTCGCGAGCACGAACAGCGTGAGCGCGGCGACCCACTCGCCCTTCGCGGTGAAATAGAGCGCGCCAGTTGCGGCCACGCCGAGCAGCGTCCACGCGAACATGAATTTTTTGCGCGTGCCACCGCGGTCGGCAATAGCGCCGAGGATCGGCGCGAGGATGGCGATGACTGCGCCTGCGATCGCGCTGCCGTAGCCGAGGCGCGCGGTGGTCTCCGTCGCCGTGACGTCAATGCTCCAGAACTTCTGGAAGAACACCGGGAAAAAGCCGGCCATGATGGTCGTGGCGAAAGCCGAATTCGCCCAGTCGTACATCGCCCAGGAGAAGACGGAACGGTTCTTGAAGAGCTCACGCATTGGGCGGAAGGCTACGCGGCGCGCGTGACGGCGTCACTCACTTTGCGCGACGCACATGCCATCACGAAGGCTGCTGGCGCTGGCCGGATTGCTCACTGCGACTCGCGCGTCGCGCGGAAGGAGATCTTCGGCCAGCGTTCGATCGTGAGCTCGAGGTTCACGCGCGAGGGAGCCAGATAGACCAGCGCGCCCGAATGATCGATGGCGAGGTGGTCGTAAGCCTTGGTGCGAAACTCCTCGAGGTGTTTCTCATCGTCGCAGTACACCCAGCGCGCGGTGAATACGCCGATCGTTTCGAATACCGACGCGACGGCGTATTCATCCTGCAGCCGGAACGCGACGACTTCGAACTGCAGCTGGCCCACCGCGCCCAGGATCATGTCGTTGTTGCGCAATGGCTTGAAGAGCTGCGTGGCGCCCTCCTCGCACAGCTGGCCGAGGCCCTTGCTCAGCTGCTTCATCTTGAGCGGGTCTTTCAACACGGCGCGCCGGAACATTTCCGGCGCGAAGTTCGGGACGCCGGTGAAGGTGAGCTTCTCGCCTTCGGTGAAGGTATCGCCGATGTTGATGGTGCCGTGGTTGTGCAGGCCGATGATGTCGCCCGCGAACGCCTCATCCGCGGCGCTGCGGTCCGCAGCCATGAACGTGAGCGCGTCGGCGATTCGCATCTCCTTGTCGAGCCGCACGTGGTACATGCGCATGCCGCGCGTGTACTTGCCCGAGCACAGGCGCATGAACGCGATCCGGTCGCGGTGCTGCGGATCCATGTTCGCCTGGATCTTGAACACGAAGCCGGTGAGCTTCTCCTCGCCGGCAGCCACTTCGCGCTGCACGGTATTTCTCGGCAGGGGACTCGGACTGTGCGCGGCAAAATGGGCGAGCAACTCTTCGACGCCGAAGTTCGAGATGGCCGAGCCGAAGAACACCGGCGACTGCCGTCCATCCAGATAGGCCTCCAGGTTGAATTCCTGGGTGCCGCCACGCACCAGCTCGATCTCGTCATCGAAGCGCACCGCGCGGTCGCCGAGAAACTCGCGGCCTTGCGCGCTGTGCAGCCCTTCGATGGTGCGATTGGTGCCGCGCTCGCCGCGCGCGGCCGCCTCGTAGACGTAGATGCGGTCTTCGAGCAGGTGGTATACGCCGGCCAGGTCGCGGCCCATGCCGATCGGCCAGGTCACGGGCGCGGTGCGGATCTTGAGCACGCTTTCGATTTCATCCAGCAGCTCGATGGGCGGACGGCCCTCGCGATCGAGCTTGTTGATGAACGTCATGATCGGGGTGTCACGCAGCCGGCACACTTCCATGAGCTTGACCGTTCGCTCCTCGACACCCTTGGCGCAGTCGATGACCATCAGCGCGCTATCTACCGCCGTGAGCGTACGGTAGGTGTCCTCGGAGAAATCCTCGTGACCCGGCGTGTCGAGCAGGTTGATAATCTCGCCGCGGAACGGGAACTGCATGACCGAGGAGGTGATGGAGATTCCGCGCTGCTTCTCGAGCGCCATCCAGTCGGACGTGGCGTGGCGGGCCGCCTTCCTGCCCTTCACCGTGCCGGCGAGCTGGATCGCGCCGCCGAACAGCAGCAGCTTCTCGGTGAGCGTGGTCTTGCCCGCGTCGGGATGCGAAATGATGGCAAACGTGCGCCGCCGCGCCGTTTCCTGCCCGGTAGAAGTCATGAAACTCTCTGGTGTCTAGGAGAGCGGAAGCTCTCTCTTCAGCACGATGGCGTCTTCACGCCCATCGGGGGCCTGATAATACCCGCGGCGAACGCCGATTTGTTCGAACCCGAGACGTTGATAGAGCCTGATGGCGGCGAGATTGCTCGGCCGCACCTCGAGAAAAGCTTCCGTGACCCCGGCGGCGGCCGCGCGTTCGAGCAGGTTTTCGAGCAGGCGGCGGCCAAAGCCCACGGTGCGATATTCGTCACGCACGCAGACGTTGAGTATGTGCGCTTCCCCGGCGCCCAGGCTCATGACGCCGTAGCCAATGATCTGCCCGGCGAGGTCGAGCGCGCGGCAGGTGTAACCCACGCGCAGGCAATCGCGGAAAATGTTCTCGCTCCACGGAAACGTGTAGCTCTTCTGCTCGATGGCGGCGACCTCAGGAAGATCCATCTCCATCATCGGCCGGATCAGGACTTCCGGCACCTCGAGCAGGTCTTCGGGAGCGGCGGCCACCTCAGGCGCCTCCACCCACGATGCGCGCATAGGTCGCGCGCGCGAACTTGAGATCTTCCCACGCTTTGCGCTTGTCGGCCGGCGTGCGTAGTAGATAGGCCGGATGGTAGGTGATCACCAGCGGCGTCTTCGCTTCACCGAAGGTATGCAGCTTGCCGCGCAGGCGCGCCAGCGGCGCGTCCGTCGCCAGCAGGTTCTGGGCCGCGATGCGGCCGACCGCGAGCATGATCTTGGGTTTGAGCAACGCAATCTGCGCCGACAGATAGGGAAGGCAGCGCGACACCTCGACGGGCGCGGGATCGCGATTGCCGGGCGGCCGGCATTTGAGGATGTTGGCGATGAACACGGTTTCGCGCGGCAGTCCGATGGCGAGCAGCATGGCGTTGAGCAGCTGCCCTGCCCGCCCGACAAATGGTTCGCCCTGCCGGTCTTCCTCGGCACCGGGCGCTTCCCCGATCACCAGCCAGTCCGCCTGCGTGTTGCCGACGCCGAACACGGTCTGCGTACGCGTCTTGCACAGGTCGCAGAGCGTGCAGCCGGCGACACGCTCGCGCAGCGGGACCCAGTCGATGCCCGCCGGCAACGGTTGCGCTGCGACCGGAGTCGACACGGGAGCGCGGGGCGCGACGATCGTCCGGGCAGCCGGCACGACTTCGGGCGCGGCGGGCGCATCCAGGGCGGGTTCGATGGCGTCACGCGGCACCCAGCGATCGATGCCGAGCGCGTCTAGATAGGCCAAGCGCCGCGGACCCGGCTGCATGGCGTCAGCCGCTGTTCAGGACGCGCGGACGGCGCATCTTGCGGACTAACCACTGCACCGGTCCGTAGGTCGCGTAGGACACGAACATGGCGAACAACATCGTCGGCGGATCGATGCGGATGAGGATGAGCATCGGCAGGATCACGAACGCGATGTACGAGTACTTCACGCGCTGGTTGACCTCGATCTGCTTGAGCGACAGATAGCTGAACGACGACACCATCAGCGCCGCGGCGTATCCCGTGACCGCGAACGCGAGCAACAGGCCCGGCAGGCCCGGCTCGCGCCACTTGCTGAAGAACCAGACGAAGGCGGCGACCACGGCGGCTGCCGACGGGCTCGGCAAACCCTGGAAGTAACGCTTGTCGCCGCCGGCGACGGCGGTGTTGAAACGCGCGAGACGCATCGCCGCGCAACACGCATAGAAGAAGGCGACCACCCAGCCGAATTGCCGCCACTCATGGCCGTACTCGCCGATGCGCACGACGCCCCATTGATAGACCAGCACGGCGGGCGCGACGCCGAAGGCAACCATGTCGGCGAGGCTGTCGTATTCCTTGCCGAAGGTACTCTCGGTACGCGTCCAGCGCGCCACGCGGCCATCGAGCCCGTCGAACAACATCGCGATGAAGACCGCGCCGCCGGCGAGCGCGAAGTTCCGGTCGATCGCCGCGACGATGGAATAGAAACCGGAAAAGAGGCAGCCCGTGGTGAGCAGATTGGGCAGCAGATATATGCCGCGGCTCGGCGGATTCGTCTGCAAATCTGGCGGATTATCGCCGCGATTCTGGGGCTCTTGCGTCACGGCCGGCATCATAGGCGAATCCCTCACCTGATACACTCTCGCGCCCCTATGCGCTGGTCAAAATACCCGGTCAACACGACCAAGGAAACTCCCGCCGACGCCGATGTCGTGAGCCAACAGCTCATGCTGCGCGCGGGCCTCATTCGCAAACTCGCCGCCGGCCTCTACACCTGGATGCCGCTGGGCCTGCGCACGCTGCGCAAGGTCGAGAACATCGTGCGCGAGGAAATGAATCGTGCCGGCGCGCTCGAAGTCCTGATGCCCGGCGTCATACCCGCCGAGCTGTGGGTGGAATCCGGCAGGTGGCAGCAATTCGGGCCGGAGCTGCTGCGCCTCAAGGATCGCCACGAACGCGACTTCTGCCTGGGGCCCACGCACGAGGAAGTGATCACCGACATCGCGCGTAACGATCTCAAGAGTTATCGCCAGCTGCCGGCAAACTTCTACCAGATCCAGATGAAATTCCGCGACGAGCGGCGGCCGCGTTTCGGTGTGATGCGCGCGCGCGAATTCCTCATGAAGGACGCGTACTCCTTCGACCTCGACGAACAGGGAATGCAGGCGAGCTACGACGCCATGCGCAAGGCCTACACCGCGATCTTCACGCGGCTCGGGCTCAGGTTCCGTTCGGTGATCGCGGATCCCGGCGCCATCGGCGGCACCGGTTCCGAGGAATTCCACGTGCTCGCGGAATCCGGTGAAGACGCGATCCTGTTCTCCGACGGCGACAGCTACGCCGCCAACGTCGAGATGGCCGTGGCGCTACCGCCGCAGGCGCCGCGTCCCGCGGCGCGCGCGACGCTCGCCGAAGTCGCGACGCCGGGTGCGAAGACCATCGAGGAAGTGACGCAGCTTCTCAAACTACCTGCCGCGCAGCTGGTGAAGACCTTGCTGGTCGACGGCGACGAGGGTGGCGTCGTCGCGTTGCTGGTGCGCGGCGACCACGAACT
>DATHJZ010000122.1:0-6833 GCA_035286365.1 Steroidobacteraceae bacterium
AACCGGTGCAAATGCTCCTGGACGTGCGCCTGAAGAACCTGGCAAGCACGCGCGTAAGCGGGATTGACCTGAATTTCCGTTACCCCGTGTCCACGCACCTCGGGCAACTGGATTTCACGCTCAACGCGAACTATCTGACCAGATTCGACGAGGCCTTTCTTTCCACGCAGGCGCCGTTCAACGTGCTGAACACGATTGCGCGTCCGGTAGATCTTCGCATGCGTGGCAGCGGAACGTGGAGCCGCAATGGATTCAGCATGAGCGCGTTCTTGAACTACTCGAACAGCTACACGGACACCATCAGTGTGCCGAATCGCCATATCGGCTCCTGGACCACGGCGGATCTGCAATTGCGCTACGACGCGTCGACTGCCGGACGGACGAACTTGCTCGAGGGAGTCGTGCTGGCACTGAGTGCGCTCAATCTGCTCGATGAAGACCCGCCATTCGTGGACTCCACACGCGGCGTGGGTTACGACGCCACGAATGCCAGCCCCCTCGGTCGATATATCGCACTCAGCCTTTCGCGCCGATGGTGATGAAGGCGGCCCTGGCCGCCGCGGCAATGGCGATACTGGTCTGTGCGGGCGATGCGACCGCGGCGAGCCTCGCTCCCGCAGATCTTGAAAAATTGACGCGCTACCAGGTTATCGGCGTCGACACGGTCAGTCTCGCGATAGCTTCGCGGCCTGGGCGCAACGCGGAAACGGCCAGGACGGTGCTGCGTCAAGGTGGAGTCGTGCGCTTTCGTCGGGATTCCATCGCGTACCTCACGGCCGTAGTCCCGCGCGCGGTGGTCGCGTTGCTCGCGGCGAGCGACAGCGTGCAGGCGATCGCGGTCGACGAAATTGGATTCGCGCCTGAATACAATGCGGCTGAGAGTTGGCCGCGCTCGCAGCCGGTGCTGCAGCCTCCCGTCGCGCCACCGGAGGACACGCGCTGGGATCAATTCTGGGACGATCGACGCCTGCGCCCGCCGTATCCGTTCCTGAAGGATTTGTCGGCGGACGACTGGCAGCGCGAGCATCCGACCTGGGATGGGCGTGGAGTTCTCATCGCGCTGGTCGAAGGATTTCCTGACTTCCTGCTGCCCGAGCTGCAGACAGCGCTCGATTCCCATGGAAGTGAGATTCCAAAATTTCGGGACACACTGAATCTGCCCGATCTATCCGCCAGCCTGAAGGATGCGCGGCCGGTCGGCACTACAGCCTGGCAATGGGTGCGCCTCGATCCCCCGGTGCGCGCACAGGCTGGCGCGATCCAGCAGGCAAGCGGAATCCTGCGTACTCCCGCGAAAGACGGCGAATACAGGCTCGGAGTCCTCAGGTTTCCGGCAACCCAGGCGCGCTCCCTCAAACTCGGGAGTGCTGACAGCGCGGAAAACGGCGACGCGCTCGATTTCGACGTGCTGTGGTCACCTTCGAAACTGGAAGCACGGGTCGACGCCAACCGTGATGGAGACTTCACGAACGACGCGCCGGTGCGGGAGTATCGCGCCGCGCGCCATTTCGGAGTGATGGGGGAAGACGATCCACGGACTCCGCTGCGCGAGAGCGTCGGCTATGCGCTGCAACGCAGTGGTGAATACCTGAGTTTCAATTTCGGACTCGATAGCCATGTGACGCTCACGAACTCGACCGCTGCAGCGCGAGCCGGCGAACGTGGTCTCATCGACGGAGTGGCGCCCGGTGCGCAGCTTCTGCCTGTCTACAGCGGGCAGCAGGCTTCCACCTTTGCGCAAGCACTGATCGTGGCATTCGAAAGCCCTGCCGACGTGGTGTGCCTGGAGGCGTACACCGCGATCGTCTATCCGTACGTGGCGGCCGGCGGTCGCTCTGTAATGGATTTCGTCACCCAACGCCTCATTGAAAAAACAGGAAAGCCGTTCCTCTACACGGCGGGAAACCGGCTTGGGTTCGGCATGTCTCTGAACCCGATCGCCCCGGATGCATTGAACGTCGGAGCGGCACAGAGCCGCGGCGCAACGTATGCGCAGCTCGGTGTGCGGGTCGCGCCGGACTTCATCCTGCACTCGGTGGGAAGCGATGGTCCGGCGGACACCGGTGCGGCGAAGCCCGATTTCCTGGCGCCCGTGCTCGCCATCGGTCTGCGGCCAGGTTTCGAACGACCCGGTGTGCGCGAGTCGCCGATTCCCCTGCCGCCGGGCTATCTCGTCGGCGGAGGAACTTCGACCGCCGCGCCCGTTGCGGCAGGTGCCGTCGCGCTACTAGTTAGCGCTGCCAGGCAGGCGGGAATTTCCTATGACGCACGAAGCATTGCGCATGCGTTGAAGGCATCAGCGCTTGCCTTGCCTGGAGTGGGTGCACACCAACAGGGTGCCGGAGTCATTCGCGTGGATGTTGCCTGGCGCAACCTCGTGTTACAGAGCTCGAAATCCGCTCCGCCCGTGTTCACAACCCGTGCGCCCGTACACACTCGCACCAGTCGCAACCTCGTGCCGGCTGATGAAGGCGAGGGGTTGCTGGTGAGGGAAGGCTGGGCTGCTGGGACCTCAGGCACGCGAGTTATCAAAGTCAGGCGCCAGGGGGGATTGCTAACCAACGTTGCGTACGATCTCATTTGGTCGACGGACGAGGCGACATTCAAGGCACCCGCGCGCGTTGTGCTACCGCCAGGCGAGTTCGTGAGTATTCCCGTCGAGATTCATCCCGCGACGCCGGGCGCACACAGCGCCTTTCTGCTGTTGAGAGACGTCGCAACGGGTGAAATCGCGCATCGAATTCTGTGTACCGTCGTTGCCGCGGACGCACTGAGTGCTGCGAATCGGTATCAGCTCATGCAAACGGTAGAGGTGCCGCAGAATGGCCGTCGCAGCGTGTTCTTCGATGTTCCCGCCAGGCAGGACGTTCTCACCGTAACGCTGAGGCGCGGCACGGGCGCGATCTTCGCGTTCGTGCATTCGCCGACCGGGGACACGATGACCCCGAACTTTCTGCCAAGCGCGGAGACTGGGCAGGTCAGCGTGAGTTTTCCCGCGCCGATGCGCGGAGTTTGGCAGATTGTGCTGGGCGATCTCAGCAATCTCATGCAATACGTTCCGGAAAGTGCCTTGCAAGGTTTGCCGCCCACTGCGGTCGAGGTGAGCGTTAGCACCGCTGCCGTAAACATTCAGGCTGGCGATGATCCGAGGCAACTCACCATCGGCAATCGCGGGGGAGATATCCGCGGCGTCTTGTCTTCGACGTACTTAGGTGGCGTACGACGTTTGGTCGGACGGCTCGAAGGGAACGAGGCACGGCTCGTGGAGTTGTTAGTTCCGCCCGATACGAGATCGTTGTTTGCCGAAGCGACGGGAGACGTGGATTTGTCTTTGTACGACTGCACAAGTGGAACCTGCCAGCCCGGCGCCTACCGGCGCTCACAACCCGGAGAAGGCAGAAGGTTCCTGTTCGCGGAGCACCCCAAGCCGGGTCTCTGGTACGTGACGGTTTCAGCGCGGAATTCCGGCGAATCTACCTCGTTCGAGTATGCCGATATCATCACGCATCCCCGCGCCGGCTCATGGGTGACGGACGATATCGAAAACGAGCGTGCAAGCGGCGCAACATGGGGCGTTTCAGCGCGCTACACGATAGGCACTCCGGGGGTCGACAGAACACCTGCGGTACTGCTCTATTTGAAGGATTCCTCTCGCCAGCAACTCGAGTTCTTCAAGCCCGGCGGCACATTTCCCTATCTCAATGCTGAGTGGAGTGGCGTTCCGTTGGGCTCGCACATTGTGGATCTTGATCGTTAGTGCAGATGCTGGCGACTGAGTTCGCTATCTTGATACTGCGTTCTTCCCGCACTGAAGCACCATCCCTGACTCGTTCTTCAGCTTCTCCAACTCTTTCTCTCTTTCTTCCTTCGGAAGCGCGCAGGTCCGGGCGACCTCCCGCGCCACGTCCTTGCGCGCATCCGCCACCTCGCGCGCCTGGCGCTGAGCCGCCGTCTCGCAGCCGCCCGCGGCCAGCGCCGTGACCAGCATTGCCAACAGTAAGGGTCTCCTTGCGCGAGGGGTTTCAATTTCCACGCCGAGATCGCTCTAGTGCCAAAGGAGACCTGCATCTCATAGCCGACTCGGGGATTTGATTCGTCGACGATGGCATCTACGCACGATGTGGTTGGTTGGCTTTGATGTCAACGCGGGCAGAATTTGAGCGGCTACTGCAATGTGAACGAGACCTGCAAGGCGACACCACCAGCACTTCAAATTTCGCCGTTCGGTAGGGGATCGGCGCCTCTCGTGCGTCTCACTCTCAAGCAGTGGTATCCACTATTGCTCGTCGAACGCTCTTATATGGCAAGGAGAGCGGCTGGCCTTCGGCTGCTTCCACCATTCTTTTCGAGGATCCCCATTGGCATGAAACCTGATTCGCATGCCTATGATTGACCTGCGGTCCTGCAACCGCAGGTCTTTTTTTCGCGCATGCGAACTCTAACCGACACTCTCAGTAGCTACGTGAGGTGGTCGTCTAGTCTGGAGATCGCCGCCCTGCAATCGGAGAACGACTGGCCGAAAGAGTTTGTGCCCGCGGCGAGGCGTTTCAGTGGATACCAGTGGGCGAAGACCATTGGCCCACCGGACGCGCACCTCTTTGGAATCTGTCCGCTTGGATTTCGCTGGCCACACAGCCTTGCCGGTCTCGAGCGCGGCATCTTCGAGCCGCGCGTTTTCGATAGTGCAGAGCGCTCGCAGCGCGGCGGAGACATCGATCACTTCCTCGTGGTCGAGCTGCGCACACCAACGGTTGTGCTCGCCCACCTTGCGATGCTCGTCGAATCGCGCGAATGGCATCTGATCGACGGACACGTGATGCACCTGCAATGAATGTCTGCTACCCCTTCTTGAAAGGATTTTAGGTGTTCGGCTTCGTCTGCATGGTCGTTTACAGCGTACTGAGAACCTAAGCGTTCAAAGAAAAATCGCGCTAGATGGCGTAGCAGGACGGCGACGCGGAAAAGCAGGTGAATCTGACGCAGGAAGAGTTCCGTGATCCTTAGCCGCCGACCCCAGATAAAGGGCAAATATTCCTCAATACTCAGCGCCAAATCTTTATGGAAGTTCTGATGGTATGAGACTCGATACGCTGGAAAAGAACCTTTTGAGTCATGAACTTGTGAGTTGAGCTTGCTTCCTCCCTTTCCACCAATCTTCAAGCGACGAATCGAAGCGGACCTGATCGAGGAAGTCTGCGACCGGACGCCCGCCAACCTGAGCGCCGGTCCGGCTGTGGCATTCTGCTTCGATGACTACGCTTCGGACCCGCCGACGATGGTGGTGGCTCGGAGGAGCGATCGCCGCGGCGCTGGTCGCAAGCCTGGCCGTGGTGTTGCTGAAACCGATGCTCGAGCGCGCGGTCCGTGAGCGGATCGAGTCCGCAGCCGTGCGTCATGGGATGGTGGCCCGAATCGGTTCGGTACGCGTCGCTGTGTGGCCGTTCTTGCGCCTGACGGGCTTTGATCTCGATCTCGGCCACGGAGCGCGACTGCACGCCGACATGATCGCAGCCACGTATCCCGGCCGCGTGCGACTCGCGGTTCGCGCCGCCAATCTTTCGGGTCCGGCAGGCTTCACGGTGAGCTCGCCGGCCTCTGCCTGGTATATGGCGGGCATTAGAGGTGAGGATCTCCAGCTCACGTTGATCGAGCCACAGGCCGGTCTTTCGATTCGCAAGCTGAAGGATTCGGCAGGCAGCGAGTGGAACGTCGAGGCACGCGGACTCGACATCGGCCATCTGTTCGACGTGCGGCGCGAAGGGTCGCCGCTCCTCGATGGTGGTATCGCGGACGGCCGGGTGAATTTTCGGACGAGCGCCGATGCGCTCCGTTTTGACGTCGACATCGGTGCGCGCCGTGCGCGCTTCGCGACACTGGCGGACAACGACAACGGCGAACCACAGCTCGGCGATGCGACGGACGTCACCCTGCAATTCGATGGCGTCTTCCAGCGTGCCGAGGGCGCGCTCGAAATCCCCGAGGTCCACGGGACATTGGCCGGTGCGGAGCTGTCGGGGTCGATGACGCTGCATATGGATAACGATCCGAGTGTCGATCTCGCACTCGGCGTGCGGCAGCTGGATTTCGGGCGACTGCTGGGCGCAGCCGGCCTGGCGGTGCCCGAAAGCTTGGGAGTGGGGCCCGGCGGTACCCATGATCTTGGATCGGCCTCTATAGAAGTGGGTGTACGCGGCCGTTGGTCAGCGCCCGCCGCTCTCGCAGTGAGCCAAAAGATCAACTTCAGTCCGCCAGGCAAGATGCCGCCGGCGATCTCGCGACTGCGCCGCGACTTCGTCTTTGGCGCAGGCGACGGACCGGGCCCGCATCGCCCCATCGATGTCTCGCTCTCATCCCCCGACTTCATCGCCCTGCGCGACGTTCCGCCGCTGTTCGTGCGCACCCTGCTGCTTTCCGAAGACGCGGGCTTCTACGGGCACAGCGGCATCGACCTTCGCGAACTACCCTCCGCGCTGCTCACCAATTGGTCTCGCGGGGGCGCGGCGCGCGGCGCGTCGACGATCACCCAGCAGTTGGCCAAGAACCTGTTCCTGTCGCGTGAAAAGGAGGTCGGACGCAAGCTGCAGGAACTGGCGATTACGTTTCTGCTCGAGTCGGCGCTCGATAAGGATCGTATTCTCGAGATTTACCTGAACATCATCGAGTGGGGGCCGGACCTGCGTGGCCTGCGGCCCGCGGCCCGCCACTATTTCGATTGCGAACCGCAGGCGCTGACGCCGGCCCAGATGGCCTTCCTGGTCGCGATCATCCCAGGACCGATCAAGTACCAGCGTTCGTTTGCGCGTGGCACGCCGGGTCCTGGTCTGCGTTTGCTG
>DATHJZ010000123.1:0-21639 GCA_035286365.1 Steroidobacteraceae bacterium
AGGCACCGATTTCCACGTCGTTCCACCGTTCGAACACCAGCCGCATGCTGCCGCCGGCAAACTGACCGATGACCTCGACCGCGCCGGTCTGATCGCCAAAGCACAGGCCTTCGATCGTGAAACGGCCATTCGGCGTGACGACACCGCGAATCTTCGAGATTTCTGGTGGATGCGTGCGGCAGTATTCCCGCGCCGCCGCGATGGAAGGAACGGGTGAGAGAGAGAGGTTGGGCCGCCCGCCGTTGCCAACCGCCGCGTCGCGTGGCGTGACCGTAGTCGTCGCTTTCACGCGATCGATGGCGGGCCGCACCGGACGATTGATGCTTCCCGGAAAATTGAATCCGCCTAGCGGCAGATCGCGCACCGGCGCGCCGGAATTGGCTGGCAGTCGCGAGCGACTGCGTATCGTCGCCGTCGGGATTGCGCTCTTGCGCAATTCGGCAGCGAGCTGGCGTTTGACGTCGCCAGCGGCGACCTGCCGGCCGCCGACGATGATGATCGCGCGATCCTCGATGCCGAACAGATTGGCGGGAATGACCTGCTTGTTCGCGGCGCCGTAGGGCACCGCCTGAGCGGCCGTGGTGGTGATTCGAGTGGCCGGTGGTCGTGCGGCCGCCTGCGGTTGCTGCGCACGAGTCGACGCGGATTGCGCGTGGACCGCGGTTGCGCCCACGAGCGACAGCACAGCCAGGGCCGAAATCTGATTTTTCATGTTCATTTCCCAGCAGGAGAAACGCCTCCTATCGAGGAATACGCAATCTCAGGCGCCCCTTGGACAGCGCGATTGTCGTTTCGCGTCGCGCCGGGATGAGCGAAAGTCCGCCCCTCGTTCATGGAGGGCTGCATATGCGTGCTGCACACCTGCCCCGCCTGTTGGGCTCCCTGGCGCTGCTGACCGCGGCCACCGCCGTCTCCCATGAAGGCGGGCTCGACGCCAACGGCTGCCACTACGACCGCGCGCACGGCAGCTATCATTGCCACCGTGACGTCACGCCCAATCCCGACCGCAACGCGCCCGTGAAGAAGTCCCGCGAAAACATCTGCCATGACAAGAGCTCTCCTAACTACCGCACCGTCAGGTACTTCATCTCGTACCGCACCATGGCCGCCTGCCTGGCGAGCGGTGGGAACGAATCGATGAAGTCCGGCGGCGGCCTCTCCGGGCACTGACGGCGCAGCGTTCGAATTGGAAGCATTCCTCGTCTCGACGGGTGTCGTCGCGCTCGCCGAGATCGGCGACAAGACACAATTGCTCGCGTTGCTGCTGGCGACCCGCTTTCGCGCGCCCCTGCCCATCGTGCTCGGAATCTTCGTCGCGACCATCGCGAACCACGCCTTCGCCGGCGCGGTGGGCAACTGGCTGGTGACACTGCTGGGGCCGGGGACGTTGCGCTGGATCCTGGGCCTGTCGTTCCTCGCGATGGCCGCCTGGGCGCTGATTCCCGATTCGCCGCCGGATGAAAACGCCGGCCCGCCGCGCTACGGGGTTTTTCTAACTACGGTGATCGCGTTCTTCCTGGTCGAAATGGGCGACAAGACGCAGATCGCGACGGTCGCGTTGGCAGCTCAGTTCCACTCGCTGGTGTGGGTGGTGGTCGGCACGACGCTCGGCATGATGCTGGCCAACGTCCCGGTGGTCTATCTCGGAGATGCGTTGATCAAGCGCGTGTCGCTCAAGACGGTGCGCATCGTCGCATCGCTGACGTTCGCCGCGCTCGGAATCTACGCGTTGTTTTTCGCCTGACGCGGCCTGGTTTCGGTCCGGCTTGCCGGCCCGCCGTGCGTTCAGCGGGCGACACCGCGAATTGCGTCGAGCGTGGTGCGAGCCATGATCCGCCAGGCGGGGGCGTACGTCGGTAGATAGAAGATCGACCGGCACGCGTCCTTGAACCCATTGAGGTATTCCCGGTCGACGAGCACGCGCAGGCGGCCACGTCGTGCATAGGTGAACGCGTAGGCCGCGCGCTCCACTGCCGCCGGTATTTTTCCCGGATGCTTGCCGAGGAAGTCGCGCATGATCTGGAACTCGTGCTCGTACCGGCCGCGCCAGTTGTGCGACATCTGTCCGGGCCAGACGCGGTAGAGGTACGTCACCTTGTCTGCGAAAGCGAATTCGTAGCGCGTCGACAGCCGCAGCCACAGCTCCCAGTCGATTCCCATCCGGTAACGTTCGTCGAATGCGCCGAGCTCGTCTATGCAACGGCGCCTGATGATCGCCGTGCCGAAGGAAACGAAGTTGCACTTGAACAGATCGTTCGTCACGACGCCTTCGAAGGATTTCGCTGGTGGAGCGGGCCGCCCCGGCGAGCCATCGGGCAGGATCTGTTGCTTGCGCGCATAAACCACCCCGACATTCGCGCTGCGCTCGAACAGCGGCATCTGCACTTCGAGCTTGTCGGGTGTCCACAAGTCATCGGCGTCGCAGAAGGCGATGAACGCGCCGCGCGCGTGGGAAATGCCGAGGTTCTTTGCTTTCGTCTGCCCGGCGTTTTGCTGCCAGTGGTAATGAACGCGCGGATCGTTCGCGAATTCCCGCATGACCTCGGCGGTATTGTCCGTCGAACCGTCGTCGACGACGTGCACCTCGAGCACCGCCCGGGTCTGCCCGAGAATCGAACGCACGGCGAGCGGCAGGTATTGCGCCATGTTGTAGGTTGCGACAATGACGCTGACTTCAGGTGTCGAATCGACCACGTATTCCCTCCACTCAGGTGTAATGCGTCGGCCGCGACCGGCACGCTGCCGCAGCTTGGCGGGCGGTCGTGCGCTTTCCCACAGGTCGAGCGCCTGCCGACGTGTAGGCGCTGGCTTACCTGCAATTCGAGCCGCGCGCCGACAGTGAACTCCCGCCCTGCCGACCACCATCCCGACACCGCATGAGTTCATTCGTATCGAGAGGCGCAGTACTCGCCACCGCGCGCCTTCTCAACCAGGCCTTGGCGCTCTTGAGCCCGTTGCTGCTGGTGCGCCTGCTGGACATCTTCGAGTACGGCCGCTACCGGCAATTCATGGCCATCGCGATGCTGGTGACGTCCCTCGGCGGCTTCGCGCTCTCTGCCAATCTCACCTACCTGCTGTCGCGCACGCCCGCGCGCGCCGCGTCGGACATCACCAAGACCTCGCTCCTGATGTTGCTGGTCGCGATCATCAGCGCGCTTACGGTTGCGGTCTTCCGGCGCTGGATCGTGCCCGACGAGATCGCCAACAGCTGGGTTCTGCTCGCCGTATACGTTTTCATGTTCATGAATCTCGAAGTGATCGTCGCGTACTGGCTGGCCCAACGGCAGTCCGCCCAGGTCATGGCGTACACACTGGTCGTGACGGTCTGGCGCCTCGCCACGCTGCTCGGTGCCGCGCTCTACTTCCGCGACGTCGAGATGATCTTCGCGACGATCGTCTGCTCGGAAGGCATGAAGAACGTGGCTATCTACCTGTGGCTGCGCGCGCGGCACCTGCTCGTCTTCCGCTGGGAGCACGACGTGTTGCGCGAGCAGGTGCGGCTGGTCGCCCCGCTCGGCCTGGGCTCGGTGTTCAACAAGGCCAACGAATTCGGCCGCGTCGTCGTCAGCATGCAGATGGGCCCGGTCGCCACGGCGATCTACTCGACGGCCGCGTACCAGGTTCCGCTCGTCAACATCGTGCAGACTTCGTTGTCGGACGTGATCTTTCCCGACATGGTAAAGCGCGCGCAGAAAGATCCGATGGAAGGCCTGCGCCTGTGGAAGCGCGCGCAGATGATGGTGTTCGCGGTGATCTGCCCTTCATGGGTGCTGCTCACCTACTTCGCCGAACCGCTGGTGCGGCTCGCCTTCACCGACGCCTACGTCTCCGCGACGCCGTACTTCCAGGTCTTCGTCCTGCTGATGGTGCGGCAGTGCTTCCAGTTCTCGACATTGCTGCGCAGTGTGCAGGACAACGCGTCCTTCGCGACCTCGAGCGCCATTTCGCTCGGCATAAACGCGGCATTGATCCTCATCCTGATGCCGCACTATGGACTGTGGGGACCGACGCTGGGCCTGGTCATCGGCCAGTGGTGGACCGCTTTCTACCTCGGCCGGCGCGTGATGCAGCGATACCAGATACCGCTCGGCGAAATCTTTCAATGGCGGAAATTGTGGCTGTCGGTGTTGGCCTCGGCGCTCGCGCTCGGCGTGATGCACGCGGTCATCGTGCTGCTGCCCGCCTCGCCCTTAAGTTCAGCGGCGGGCGTGGTCCTGTTCGGCATCGTCTACACGGTGTCCGCGCGTTTCATCCTGAGCGAGGAATACGGCTACGTCCTGCGCGCGCTGACGCGTAAACGTCAGGCAACCTGAGTGCGAGGCCGACCGCCCTCAATGCATCTTGCGAATTCGCGCCGAGTCGCTGGTGAGCGCAGGGCGGCGCCGAGCAAATATCCACATTCCGAGCATCGCGCCGGCAAACAAGCCAAACGTGCCCGGCTCCGGAACGTCGGTCGCGCCGCGCACCGAGCGCGTCACCGACGTGACCAGAAAATCCGTGCTGTCGGACGCGGCGAAGAAACAAAGATTCACCGCCTGGCAATCGAATGACGAGGTGCCATAGCCCAGGCGTAGATTCGGCAGCGCAACGGTGAGCAGACTGTCCATATCGAAGGGCAGATCCAGATCGATGTACCCGGGCAGTGCCTGGCCTGCGCTGTAGGTCTCGAACGCGACGAGCTGCAGGAGGCTGGAATTCGTGACCCCCAGCGGGCCGCTGAGATCCGAGCGCGCGACGACGAGCAGCGAATCGCCGACGGCCGGATTCTTGGTGTCCTGCAGTTCGACGTACGCGTAGTTCAGATCGTAGATACCCACATCGATGGCGTTGCCACCGATCGAAAGCGAGCTCATCCAGGGCGATGTTCCGCCAATGCCGGTCGGGATGAACAGGTCGCGGAATGAAAAGTTGTCGGTGACCGTGCCCGGCACGAACCGGTCGGTGTCGATCACGAGCTGCGCGGTGAACACCTGCCCCACCGCGGCGTCGTCGAAGGTGCGGATGCCGGTCAGCGCATCGAAGTGCGCCTGAGTCTGCACACTGCCCGCGAAATCGAACACCAGGGGAATCGCGAAAGACGGCGCAGCGCAGCAGACGGCGAGACCGGCCAGTCCCCGGAAGAGGCTTTTCGGGTGTTTCATCGTCGTTCTTCTTCTTATTTGACGGACGATGAAGGTTAGCAGCGCAATTCGCCAAACTAATTCACAGATGACATAAGAACCTGGCGATTTCCGACCGTAGCGCGGCTATCTTCTGCGCATGGCTACCGAACGATTGCCGGGCGAACAGGCCGGCCAGCTCGAATCCCTGCTCGAACGCTGGCAGACCAGTCTCGACCTTCACGCGAAATACGCCGCGCTCGACGAGGAGCGTTACTGGCACGTGCAGCCGTGGCCAAAGCACGAGCGCCCGCAGCGCTGGATCATCCAGCTGGCGCGCAAGCGCATCCTCGCGTTGAAGCGCATCGTCGCGCAGCGCCAGGCTGAAGGAGATCGCGCCTTCATCGAAGGCATCGAAATCATGAGTTTTCTGGCGACGCTGGTGGGTTTGACATCGGTCGAGCGCTTCATTCCGCTCGCGACGCACGAAACCGAACGACGCGACGTGCTGAGCGCGAAACCGGAACAACCCGTCCGGGCCGCGCAATCCAAACCACCGCCGCTGTCGAAAACCATCCCGGGGGCGGAGCCGCGCTCGCGTCCACCGCCGGCCGCGCGCGAACGCGAGCCCACCTCGCGCACCGCCGAGAATCGCAAGGCGGTCGAGGTGCAATCGCGCACCGGCGAGCACAAGCGCACCGCGGAGACCACGCGACAGATGCCTGCGCTTCCGAACTCGAAGGTGTATCGCATGCTGGCCGCGCAGCGGGCCGGTGTACCATTGAAAGATACGACGCCGACTCCCAAACGCGAGGTACGCCGCGATCCGCAGCGCCCCGCCACGATCAAGCCAAAGAAGGCGCCCGCGACGATCACGCCGGACGAACACGTGGTGATCGCGGATGCGGTGCGGTTGTTAGGTTGGGGACGCCAGTGGCACGAACTCGCCGAAATGATCGCGCGGCTCTCCGAACGCCCGGCCCCCGCGGAGATCCGTCGCGTCCTCAAGACGTACCGCGACCATATCGACGCCATTGCCACCCGCCGCCGCGATTGAACGCAGCGCACCGGCAGTCCAAGGGCATTACAAGACCGTAATCTGACCGTGATAGGTCGCATGGCTCCTTGCGCCAGGACCCACTCCTCAGCAAAATCTGCGCCCCGACGCCGACGGAACTTACCCGAGGTGTCCCGATCTCATCAGGCGCCATGATCAAGACGCAGAACCTCACTAAAAACTACGACGGCCTGCTGGCCGTCGACAACCTGTCCTTCTCGGCGGAACCGGGCGAAGTGCTCGGCTTCCTCGGCCCCAACGGCGCCGGCAAATCCACTACGATGCGCATGATCGCGGGCTTCATCGCCCCCACCAGCGGCAGCGCCAGCATCTGCGGGCACGACGTCGCCACCGATCCACGGGCCGCCAAAGCCGCGCTCGGCTATCTACCCGAGGGCGCGCCGCACTATGGCGAGATGAGCGTCGGCGGCTTCCTCGATTTCATCGCCGACCTGCGCCAATTGAGCGGCGCGCATCGCAAGGCACGGCTCGACTACGTCATGCAGCGCCTGCAGCTCGAGACCGTCTACGAGCAGACGATCGAAACGCTGTCCAAGGGCTTCAAGCGCCGCGTCGGCCTCGCCCAGGCCATCGTGCACGATCCGAAAGTCCTGATCCTCGACGAGCCCACCGACGGACTCGATCCGCTGCAAAAGCACGAAGTGCGCACGCTGATCGGCGAAATCGCGCGCGAGAAGACCATCGTCATCTCGACGCACATCCTCGAGGAGGTGGATGCGGTGTGTACTCGCGCCATCATCGTCGCGCGCGGCAAGCTGGTGGCGGACGACACGCCCGCGGGACTGAAGTCGCGCGCACCCTCCGGCCGGCTCGAAGACGTATTCCGCGACGTGGCCGCCTGACAACTCTTTCCGGGGAACTTCCTTGAAATCCGTGCAAATCATCCTGCGGCGCGAGCTCGCGAGTTACTTCGCGACGCCGCTCGCCCTCGTGGTCATCCTGTTCTTCCTGGTGCTCGCGAACCTGTTCGCGTTTTTCTTCGGCGCCATCTTCGAGCGCGGTCAGGCCGACATGACCCCGTTCTTCACCTTCCTGCCCTGGCTGTACCTGCTGCTGTGTCCGGCGGTGTCGATGCGCCTGTGGGCGGAAGAGCGCCGCAACGGCAGCATCGAAATGCTGCTCACCCAGCCCATCAGCCTGTGGCAGGCGGTGCTCGGCAAGTTCTTCGCCGCGTGGCTGTTCGTGGGTCTCGCGCTGGCGCTCACCTTCCCGCTGTGGATCACGATCAACTATCTCGGCAATCCCGACAATGGCGCCATCCTCGCGGCCTACCTCGGCAGCTTCTTCATCGCCGGCGGCTTTCTCGCGGTCGGGTCGTTCACTTCGGCCATCACCAAGAACCAGCTCATCGCGTTCCTGGTCGCCGCGGCCATCTGCTTCGTGCTGCTGCTCGCCGGGCACGCGATGGTGACCGCCTGGTTCGAATCGTGGGCGCCGCAATGGCTGGTGGCGAGCATCGTCTCGCTGTCGTTCCTGGCGCACTTCGAAAACATCGTCAAGGGTCTGCTGGACCTGCGCGACATCCTGTACTTCGCGCTGGTCAGTGTTTTTTTCCTGCTCGCGAGCACCGTCGTGCTCGAGTCGCGTAAATCGAGTTGATGGGCCCAAGAATGTTCAAGAAATCCACACTGAGCGTCGGCGGCCTCGCGGTCATCGGCATCCTGTTCGTCGCGGTCATGCTGCTCGCCAACCTGCTGTTGCGCGGCGCACAGATCGACCTCACGGCCGACCGGCTCTACACCATTTCCGACGGCACCGAACACATCGTCGAAAACCTCAAGGAACCGGTCAACCTCTATCTATTTTTCTCCGAGCGCACCGCGACGCCGATTCCGCAGATCAAGAACCACGGCATCCGTGTGCGCGAACTGCTCGAGGAACTGGCCTCGCGTTCCAAGGGCAAGCTCACGCTCAAGGTCATCGACCCGCAGCCGTTCTCCGAGGAAGAAGATCGCGCCACGGAGCTCGGCATCAGCTCGGTGCCGGTGAATGCCAGCGGCGAAAAGCTCTACCTGGGCCTCGCCGCCACCAACTCGACCGACGGCAAGGAAGCGATTCCGTATCTCGATCCGAGTCTCGAAGAGCAGCTCGAGTACGACGTCGCCAAGCTCATCCACAAGCTCTCGACCGCGAAGAAACCCGTCGTCGGCTGGCTGTCCACGCTGCCGATGGGTGGCGATTTCGACATGCAGTCGGGCCGGCCCCGCGCGCCGTGGGTGGTCTACGGCCAGATCGAACAGCTCTATACCGTGCGCGCTCTTGAGCCCACGCTGACCAAGATCGACGCCGACGTCGACGTCCTGGTGCTGGTGCATCCCAAAGACCTGCCGCCGGCCGCGTTGTACGCGATCGACCAGTTTGCGATGCGCGGCGGCCACGTACTCGCCTTCATCGATCCGAACGCCCAGGCCGACCAGTCGGGCAACGACCCTAACAACCCGATGGCGCAGTTCCAGGCCGACAAGTCCTCGCATCTCGAACCACTGCTCGCCGCCTGGGGCGTGGACTTCAAATCCGACCAGGTGGTCGGCGACCTGCAGCGCGGACTCACGGTGTCCATGCGCGAGGGTGAGCCGCCGTCGCAGCACATCGCCGTGCTCGGCTTCGATGGCTCGAGCGTCACGAAGGACGTCATCACCGCCCGGCTCGACAGCATCAACATGGCGACCGTGGGTAGTTTGAAGCCGGTGGCCGGCAGCAAGCTCAAGTTCGAGCCGCTGATCAGGACCAGCAAGCAGGCAGGCCTGCTGCCCGCGCAGCGCTTCGCCATGATGAGCGACCCATCCACGCTGCGCGACGGCTTCAAGCCCATCGGCGAACTCACCGTCGCGGCGCGCATCTCCGGAAATGCCGCGAGCGCGTTCGCGAACGGTCCGCCCGCGGGCGTGACCGCGGCGCCCGACGCGCTGAAGGCTTCTTCCAAGCCGCTCAACGTGGTCATCATCGCCGACACGGATCTGCTGCAGGATTTCATGTGGGTGAACGTGCGCAACTTCTTCGGCCAGAGCATGGCGCAGCCGTTCGCCAACAACGGCGAGCTGGTCTGGAACGCGCTCGACAATCTCGCCGGCAGTGCCGACCTCATCAGCATCCGCGGCCGCGCGGCGTACTCGCGGCCCTTCGAACGCGTCGAGGCCCTGCGTCGCAATGCCGATGCGCAGTTCCGCACCAAGGAACAGGAACTCGAACAGCAGCTGCAGCAGACCGAAGACAATCTCACCAAACTGCAGACCGCGCGCCCCGGCGGCGGCGAGGCGATCCTGTCGGCCGACCAGGCGCGCGAGATCGAGCGCTTCCAGGAAGACAAGGTGCGCATCCGCAAGGAACTGCGCGCAGTCAAGGCCGGGCTCGAGAACGACATCAAGTCGCTCGGCATGCGGATGAAGCTCATCAACATCCTCGTGATCCCGATCGTATTCACGCTGCTGGCGCTCCTCGTGAATGCCTGGCATCGGCGCCGGCGGCATGCGATCGCCATGTTGCGCAAGGGAGGCGCGACGTGAACCAGCGGAGATTCCTCACGGTGTCCGCGGCGGCGGTCGTGTTGTTAGGCGCGGGTGTCTGGTTGTCAATCCATCGTGAACAGCAGGGTGGCCTCGGCGGCGGCGCCGTGTTCCCCGACCTCAAACCCGCGCTGGGCGACGTCGAAGAGATCCGGCTCTCCAAGGGCGACGGCAGCCGCACCACCTTGCGCCGGGGCGCCAACGGCTGGACGGTGGTCGAACGCCAATATCCGGCCGATGGCAGCCGCGTGCGCGAGCTCGTGATGAACCTGGTCGCGATGAAAGTCATCGAGCACAAGACCAGCGACCCCGCCAACTACGCCAAGCTCGGCGTCGAAGCGCCGGAAACACCCACGGCCGCGAGCACGCTGCTCGAGGTCGTCGCCGGCAAGAAAACCTGGTCGCTGATCGTCGGCAAGGGTGCCGAAGGTCGCGCGCTCTACGTGCGCAAGCCCAGCGAGGCGGTGAGCGAACTGGTCGAGCCCAGTGTGGTGGCGGACCCCGATCAGAAACGCTGGGTGGACCGGCTCATCGTCGATCTGCCGGGCGCGAACGTCCACGACATTTCCGTCCAGCCGGCCAGCGGGCCTGCCTATCTATTGACGCGCGCAAAGCGCGGCGACGCCAATCTTTCCTTGAGCCCCATTCCAAAAGGCCGCACGGCCGCCAGTACCATGTCCATCGACGGCCAGGCGGATGCATTGGTCGCATTCAATTTCGATGACCTGCGCCCGCTGCCCGCGACGGCTGGCGCCCCCGGCGATCGCGCCACCTATCGCACGTTCGACGGCCAGGTGCTCGCGTTCTCCGGCCGACGCGCGGAGCAGAAGGCCTATGTCACCGTGAGCGCGAGCCACGACGCGGCGCTGGCTGCGCAGTTCGCACCGCCCGCCGCACCGGCGCCGGCTCCGGCAAGCGCGGCCAAGCCCGCGGCAGCGCCAGTGGCCACGCCGCCGGCGGCCGTTGTCGAACGTCTCGAGGCACGCGCCAAGGGCGTCGAATACGAGATCCCGGTCTACAAATACGAGGCGATCTTCAAGCCGCAGGAAGAATTGCTCGAGAAGAAGCCGGAGCCCGCGGCCGCGAAGAAAACGCAGCCCACGAAGAAGCAGTAGCCCCTAGCGGGTGCGCGCGATCAGGATGAGCGACGTCCCCGCCAGCAGAAAGGTCGGGAACCACGCGAGCATGAACGGACTTGCGTCGAACACCACCGCCCCGCTTTCGAGCATGCGCTGCACGAAGAAGAAAGATACGCCGATCAGCACGCCGATCAGCGTGCGCGCGCCGGCACCGGCCGAACGCAGACTGCCGAACACGAAGGGCACCGCCAGCAACGCTGCAAACAGGATGGCCGTCGTGCGCGCGATACGCGACCAGAAAGCGAACTCCTGCGGCCCATTGTCGAGATCGTTTTCCTTGAGATAGCTCATCAGGCCCCACAACACGCGGGTCTCGAGCTGCCGCGGTTCGCGCACCGTGAGCGCGAGGAAATCCCCGCCGATCGTGGAGTTGAACGTGCTGCTCGCCTGCTTCTCGGATTCGACCGTCGCGCCCCCGAACCTGGTGGCCGCGTAGCGCGTCAGCTTCCAGGTGCCGTCGGGCTGGACGGTGGCCGTCGAAGCGCTCGCGACCGACTTGAGCTCATGCTCGGGCGTTAGTTCGAAGATCCGCATGCCGCCGAATTCGCCCGCGCCCGACTGCTCCATCACGTTGATCAGCACATCGCCATCGCGCACCCAGGGACCCCCGCGACCCGCGTAGCTGATGGTCGAGAACTTGCTGATTGCTTTCTGGCGGGTGGCCATCTGCTGCAGCTGAGGCGCCAGAAACTCCCCGCAGATCACCGCCAGGAGAATCAGCAGCACGCCCGCCATGGTCACCGAGCCCGCGATACGCCAGACCGAAATGCCGGCCGCGCGCATCACCGTGAGCTCGCTGCCGCGCGCCAGGGTGCCGAGTCCGATCAGCGCGCCGATCATCGTACCGATGGGAAGGATTTCGTAGACCTGCTGCGGCATGTTGAGCAACACGAACCACAGCGCGTCGAGCGCGCTGTAGCTGCCGACACCGATGTCGTCCTGCTGGCCGGCGAACAGGAACATCGCCCCAAGCGTGGTGAGCACGGCCACGACGATGAACACACCACCCAGCACGGCGCGCACGACGTAGCGATCGAGCAGGTTCATGCCGGCACCGCCCGGGCCATGAGAGCCATGTTGCGGCGGTAGCGGGCGCGCGCGAGCCAGCGCGGCACCAGCAGGATTGCGCCCGCCAGCATGATCACCACCGCGTGCACCCACCACAACCCCAGCCACGCGGGCGTGGTGCCGCGCGCAATCCACATTTTTCCGGCGATGGTGAGGTTGATGTAGACGAAGAAGATCAGCACCGCATATCCGATGCGCGCATAGCGTCCCTGGCGCGGCCGCAGGCGCGCCAGCGGCACCGCGATCAAGGCGAGCACGAAGGCCATCACCGGAAACGCGAGGCGGAAGCTGATTTCCGCGCGCTGCGCCTTGTCATCCGATTTGAGAAGCTCGGCAGTCGCGAGACCCTCGAGTGCGACCGCGCCCCCTGACAATGCCGGCAGCCGCACGGGAATGGTGTTCTCGGCGAAGCGGACGATCCTGAAACGCCGCTCGCCGGGCACGCCTTCGAATCGCTGGCCGTCGTACAACGTGATGACCTGCGTGTTGCCATCCTCCGAGTACGCGTGCTTCGCGCGCTGCGCGAGCGCGATCTCGAGGTGATCGCCCCGGTCGCGTTCAACAAAAACCCGGGTGAGCGTGCCGTCCTTTTCCGCGCCCTGCGCGTACACCACCGTACTGCCGCCGCCGAACATGCGGAACTTGCCCGAGGTGATCGGCGAGAACTGACCGGCGCGCAGCGCCTCGCTGCGTACCTCGAGCACGCGACCGGCCGCGGACGGAGTCACGTACAGGGAGAGCGCAGCCACCAGTCCTGCAAGGAGCGCCGAGAACCCCAGCACCGGCAGCAGGATCGGGCGCAGGCCCGCGCCGCAGGCCTGGGCGGCGGTCATTTCGCTGTCGTGATAGAAGCGCCCGAGTGCCAGCACGGTGCCCAGCAGCAGGCCAATGGGAATCACCATCGGCAGGTTCTGCAGCATGCCGAGCAGGATGAGCTCGAGCACCACGCCGCGCGGGTACTGACTGTCGGCCGCGCGCTCTAACACACGCGCAACCGTATTTGTCAGCAATATCGCTAGTAATACGCCAGTTACGCCAACCCAACTGCCGACGACTTCGCGCAGGATGTAGCGGTCGAGAATCCGCAGCAACAGACCACCTGATTTGACTTGAGTTACACTTCGCGACCTTAAAGCACCGCCGCCCCCCGCGACAATGAGCTGTGACGTCGCGTACCGGGTCGGAAAATGCGCAGGACTACAAGAATGCAGTTCGAAATCTGGACGAAGGCGCTCGCTGAGCTTTCGATCGATTGTGTAGCCGTCGGTGTCCACGATGACGGCGAGCTGACCCCCGACGCGAAAACCCTCGACCTGCGCTGCCGCGAAAAGCTTTCGCGTCTGGTGAAGCGCGGCGACTTCACCGCGAAGCTGGGCGAAACCTGGCTGGTCACCGACCTCGAAGGCATTGAGGCGGAGCGTGTGCTGCTGGTCGGTGTGGGCGCCAAGGGCGAGCTCGCGCGCAAGGCCTGGCGCCGCAGCGTCTCGGCCGCGATCGGGGCTGCCACCCGTACGCGCGTCACGTCGCTGGCGCTGGCGCTGCCCCGCCCCACGGTAAAGCTGCTGTCGGACGAACGCCTCGGCCGCGCGGTGGCCGAGCTCACGGGCGCGAGCCTGTATCGCGTCAACGATCTGAAGAGCACCAAGAAGCCGCGGGCCACGGCACTGTCACGCATCGTCGTGGCCGCGTCCGCAAAGGCCGCGCAGGCGGTCATGAAGGGCTGCTCGCAGGGCGCAGCACTGGCCGGCGGCGCCGCCCTCATGCGCAACCTCGCGAACCTGCCGGGCAACGTCTGCACGCCGACCTATCTCGGCAAGGTCGCGCAGGACCTCGCCAAGACCCACAAATCGCTCAAGGTCAAAGTGCTGGGCCTGGCCGAGATCAAGCGCGAGAAGATGGGCTGCTTCCTGGCCGTCACCCAGGGCAGCGAAGAGCCGCCCCGTTTCCTCGTCATCGAGCACCGTCATCCCAAGGCCAAAGGCGCGCCGGTCGTGCTGGTCGGCAAGGGCATCACCTTCGACACCGGCGGCATCTCGCTCAAAGATCCCCCGCTCATGGACGAAATGAAATTCGACATGAGTGGCGCCGCCTGCGTCATCGGCACCATGAACACGGTGGCCGAGCTCAATCTGCCGCTGAACGTCATCGGCCTCGTCGCCAGCTGTGAAAACATGCCCGACGGCCGCGCCATCAAGCCCGGCGACATTGTCACCAGTGCGCTCGGGCTCACGGTCGAAATCCTCAACACCGACGCCGAAGGCCGCCTGATCCTCTGCGACGCGCTCAACTACGCGCGCCGCTTCAAGCCCGCGGTCGTGATCGACATGGCGACACTCACCGGCGCCATTGTCGTGGCGCTCGGCACGCACCACACCGGCGTATTCGCGAACGATGACGCGCTGGCGCGCGAGCTCGTGGACTGCGGCGCCGTCGTCGACGATCGCGCCTGGCACATGCCGCTCACCGAAGAATACGGCGAGCAGCTCAAGAGCAACTTCGCCGACATGGCCAATGTCGCCGGCCGCGATGGCGGCTCGATCACCGCGGCGGCATTCCTGTCGAAGTTCACGCAGGGCCTGACCTGGGCGCACCTCGACATTGCCGGTACTGCCTACCAGGGTGGCGCCGCCAAGGGCAGCACCGGACGCCCGAGCGCCATGCTGCTCGAGTTCCTGCTGCGTCGCGCGACAGCGCACTGAAGTCCAGGTGCCGCCCCGCGTTGATTTCTACCTGAGCGAGGTGGCGGGCGTGGAGGCGCGCGTGCGTCTTGCCTGTCGCATTGCCGAGAAGGCCTATCTCGCCAAACAGCGCGTGGTCGTGTTCTGCGACGACGCGGCGCTGCTGTCCAAGGTCGACGACCTGTTGTGGACCTTCGGCGACGGCACCTTCGTGCCGCACGACACGGTCAGCGTCGCAGGCAGTCCCTGCGAGGCGCCCGTCGCGCTAACTACCGGCGCCCTGCCCGAAGGTCACACGGATGTGCTGATCAACCTCGGCAACGCCGTGCCGCCCTTTTTCGACAAGTTCGTCCGCGTGGCCGAATTCCTCGACGCCCGCCCCGAAGTACGCACGGCCGGCCGCGAGCGCTTCAAGATGTATCGCGGCAAGTCGATCGAACCGCAGACGCACAACGTCGCGTAAGGCACCATCAGGCGCGCCCCTGTATGATTCCCGGCCTTCATGGACAAGGCATACACGCCGGGCGAAATCGAAACCCGGATCTACCAGCGTTGGGAATCTTCAGGCGCATTCGCTCCCGCGGGCGACGGCGAGCCGTACTGCATCATGCTGCCGCCGCCGAACGTCACCGGCACACTGCACATGGGTCACGCGTTCCAGCACACGCTGATGGACGCGTTGACACGCTGGCATCGCATGCGCGGCTACGCCGCGTTGTGGCAGCCGGGCACGGACCATGCGGGTATCGCGACGCAGATGGTGGTCGAGCGCCAGCTCGGTGCGGAAGGCAAACGCCGGCGCGATCTCGGGCGCGAAAAATTCCTCGAACGCGTGTGGCAGTGGAAGGCCGAATCCGGCAACACCATTTCGCGCCAGATGCGCAGGCTCGGCACCTCCGTCGACTGGTCGCGCGACAAGTTCACGATGGATCCGGAGTTGTCGCGCGCGGTGACGGAAGTCTTCGTGCGACTGCACGACGAGGGACTCATCTACCGCGGCAAGCGGCTGGTCAACTGGGACCCGGTGCTGCTGACGGCGGTGTCGGACCTCGAAGTATTGTCGGAAGAAGAAAACGGCAGCCTGTGGCACATCCGTTATCCCGTTGTCGATCCACGCGCCGACGGCGCGGGCCACGTGGTGGTCGCGACCACGCGCCCGGAAACCTTGCTGGGCGACACGGCGGTGGCCGTGAGTCCCGACGACGAACGCTACCAGGCGCTGCTCGGCAAGCAACTGCAATTGCCGTTGACGGGCCGCACGATTCCCGTGATCGCGGACAGCTACGTGGACGCCGCCTTCGGCACAGGTGCGGTCAAGATCACACCGGCACACGACTTCAATGACTATGAAATGGGTCAGCGGCATTCGCTGCCGCAGATCAACATCTTCACACCCGACGCGAAGCTCAACGAGAACGCGCCCGAGCGCTTCCGCGGCCTCGACCGATTCGACGCCCGCAAGAAAATCGTCGCCGAACTCGAAGCCGCCGGGCTTATCGAGAAGATAGAGCCTCACAAACTCAAGGTGCCGCGTGGCGATCGCACCGGGGCCGTGATCGAGCCCTATCTCACCGACCAGTGGTACGTGAAGATCGCGCCGCTGGCCGAACCCGCGCTCAAGGCCGTCGAAGACGGCCGTATCCGCTTCGTGCCCGACAACTGGTCGAAGACCTATTTCGAGTGGATGCGCAACATCAAGGACTGGTGCGTGAGCCGCCAGCTGTGGTGGGGTCATCGCATTCCCGCCTGGTACGACGACGCGGGCAAGATCTACGTGGGCCGTGATGAAGCCGAGGTCCGCAAGAAACATTCGCTCGGGGATTCCCGACTGCGCCAGGACGACGACGTGCTCGACACGTGGTTTTCTTCCGCGCTGTGGCCGTTCTCGACGCTCGGCTGGCCGGACACGACGCAGGCCTTGCAGAAGTTCTATCCGACCAGTGTGCTCGTCACGGGCTTCGACATCATTTTCTTCTGGGTCGCCAGAATGATCATGATGGGCGTGAAGTTCATGGGCGACGTGCCATTCCGCGACGTTTACATCACGGGACTGATCCGCGACGAGAACGGCGAGAAGATGTCGAAGTCGAAGGGCAACGTCATCGACCCACTCGACGTGGTCGATGGCATTTCGCTCGCGGACCTCCTCGCCAAGCGCACCAGCGGATTGATGCAGACGCACCTCAAAGAGCGCATCGAGAAGGCCACGCGCAAGCAGTTTCCGGAGGGCATCGCCGCGTTTGGCACCGATGCGCTGCGCTTCACCGTGTCCTCGCTCGCCGGTCCCGCGCGCGACATCAATTTCGATCTCGGCCGCGTCGGCGGCGCGCGCAATTTCTGCAACAAGCTGTGGAACGGCGCGCGCTTCGTCCTGATGACGGTCGAAAGTGATGCCGGCAAGGGCGACCTCAGCGGCGCGGCGGACCTCTCTATCGCCGACCGCTGGATTGTGTCGCGCTTCGCCGCGACCCTTGCGCAGGTGGACAGCGCGCTGAAGGAATATCGCTTCGACTTCGCGGCCACCGCGCTGTACGAGTTCACCTGGTACGAATTCTGCGACTGGTACCTCGAGTTGACGAAGCCGGTGCTGCAGGGCGAGCACACGACCGAGGCGCAGAAGCGCGGCACGCGCCGCACGCTCGTCGCGGTGCTCGAGGCGCTGCTGCGGGCACTGCATCCGCTGATGCCGTTCATCACCGAGGAAATCTGGCAGCGCGTGATTCCGCTGGTCGCGCCGCTCGCGGCCGCTGCCGACGCGCGGGCGAGCGCGGCGACGCCCGCACTGCTGATGCAGGCGCGCTATCCCGCGGCCACCGACTACGCCGCCGACTCGGAGGCGGAAGCCGAAGTGGGCTGGATGAAGCAGTTCATCCTGGCAGTGCGCCAGATCCGCGGCGAGATGGATATTGCGCCGTCGCGCAAGATTCCATTGCTTCTGCAGAACGCCGGCGCGCGCGAAGTGGCGCTTACCCAGAAGCACTTTGCCTACCTGTCGCGCCTGGCGGGACTCGAGTCCATCAAGCGGCTGGCCGCGGGCGCAACCGCGCCCGAATCCGCGACCGCCATGCTGGGCGAACTGACGCTGCTCGTGCCAATGGCGGGATTGATAGACCCGCAGGCCGAAGTCGAGCGTTTGTCGAAGCGCATCGCGAAGAACGAATCCGACATCGGCAAACTCGAGGCCAAACTCGGCAACGCGAACTTCGTGAAGAATGCGCCGCCCGACGTGGTCGCCGCCGACCAGGCGCGCCTGGCGGAGCTTAAATCGCAGAACGCCGGGCTCGCGGTGCAGCTCGAGCGGGTGCGGCGGCTCGGCGGAAGCTGAACCGCATCACGAGTCCTTGCGTCCTGTGCGGGATATAGTCGAAACGTGAACGCCTCATTTACCGCACTGACCAATGCGCTCGCCGCGCTGGATCGCATCATCCTCGGCAAGCCCGAGGCCGTGCGGCTCGCGCTCACCTGCCTGCTGGCCCGAGGTCACCTGCTCATCGAAGACGTGCCCGGCGTCGGCAAGACGACGCTCGCCCACGCGCTCGCGCACGTGTTGGGCCTCGCCTGGCAGCGTGTGCAGTTCACAAGCGATCTGCTGCCGGCCGACATCATCGGCGTGTCCGTCTTCGATGCCTCGAACAGCAATTTCCACTTTCGCAAGGGACCGATGTTCACGCAGCTCCTGCTCGCGGACGAGGTCAATCGCGCGAGTCCCAAGACGCAGAGCGCGCTGCTCGAGGCGATGGAAGAGCGACAGGTCAGTGTCGATGTCACGACGTATCGCCTGCCGGATCCGTTCTTCGTGGTGGCCACTCAAAACCCATTCGAGCAGTTAGGCACCTTCCGCCTGCCCGAATCGCAGCTCGATCGTTTTCTCATGCGCATTTCCATCGGCTACCCGGACGCCGCGCATGAGCGCGCCTTGCTGGCCGAAGGCGACCGGCGCGAACTCCTGGCGGGAATGCCACCCGCGCTCAATCCCGACTCCGTGCGCGAGTTGCAGGCGACGGCGCAACGCGTGCACGTCGCGCCCGCGCTGCTCGAATACGTGCAGACCCTGGTCGCCAGCACTCGCCAGCGCTCCGACATCCAGATCGGCCTGTCGCCGCGTGCCGGCCAGGGCCTGGTGCGAGCCGCGCGCGCCTGGGCGATGGTGTCAGGTCGCGACATGGTGATTCCGGAGGACGTTCAAGCCGTGTTCGCGCCGGTCGCAACGCACCGGCTCGACGCCGGCGTCGCCACCGGCACCGATCACGCCGCTTTCATCGCGGCCCTGTCGCGCGGCGTCGCGGTTCCCATCTAGAGCCATGTTTGCCGCGGTGCGAGTTGGAACTGGCACCCTGAAGGCGACTCTGCGCAGGAGAGCGGCGGCCTGGGTGCGCCGCCGCCAGGGCGACGACCGCCTGCCCGTGACTATCGCGAGCGGCCGCGCCTACATACTGCCAACCCGCGGTGGACTCGCCTTCGCGGCGCTGGTGTTCGTCATGCTGCTGGCGGGCCTGAACTACTCGAACAGCATGGCGTTGATGATCACCTTCCTGCTGTCCGGCTTCGGCCTGATCGCGATGCATCTCACGCATCGCAACCTGGTGCGAATCTCCGTGCGCACAGTTTCGACCGCGAATGCTTTCGTCGGCGAACACGGCACCATCCACGTCACCCTGCAGAATGCCGCCGACACACCGCGTCTCGGCATCGAAATCCAGACAGCGGACAGCGAACGGATCCTGGTCGACGTGCCCGCCGGCGCCACGGTGCGCGCGGATCTCGCGCTGCCCCTGCCGCGGCGCGGCCGGATCGACATCGACCGGTTCAAACTATCTACCGCGTTTCCGTTCGGCCTGTTTCGCGCGTGGACCTACGTGCATCTGCGCGTCGGCGTGCTTGCCTGGCCGGTGCCGCGCGGACGGCGGGAGCCCCCGCCCGAGGCCGCGAACGACGGCCATTCGCAGGCGTTGCACCGCGCCGGTGACGAGGAATGGTCGTCCTTGCGGGAATTCCGCAGCGGCGACTCGCCGCGCCAGGTGGCCTGGGGCGCCTATGCGCGCGGCCGGGGCCTGCTGGTGAAGACCTATCAATCCTCCGCGGCGCATCACCGTACATTCGATCTCGCCAGCACCGCGGGCGAAAATCTCGAACCACGGCTCGAGCAATTGTCGGCCTGGATCGTCGCCGCGCACGCCCGCGGCGAACGCTATGGCCTGAAGCTGGGCAGCCACGAACTGCCGCCGGGCGGCGGCCACGATCATAGGGCGCGCTGCCTCGACGGCCTGGCGCTCTACGGCAGCGGTGAGTCATGGTGAGCACGGCGGCGCGCGCCCATATCGCCGCGACGCTGGTGTTCACGGCCAGCGTGCTTTTGATCACGGGCCATGCGCCCTTGTGGTGTTCAGCCATCGCGCTCGCGAGCGCGGCCTGGCGCCTGTCGATCGGGTTCGGCTGGCTGCGCCCGCCGCGTCGGCGCCGCGGCATGCGTTTCCTGTTCGGCGTCATCACGGCGCTGCTGGTGGCGGCGGTAGTCGCGAGCTTTCGCACGATCAACGGGCTTGCCGCTGGCACCGCCCTGCTGGTCGTCATGGGCGCGCTCAAGCTGATCGAATCCCGCACGCGTCGCGACGACGGCATCGTGATCGGCGTGTCGCTGTTCCTGCTGCTGGCCGCGACCCTTGCGGCGCAGTCGCTGTGGCGGCTGCCGCTCTATCTACTGATCCTGCTCGGCGCGTGTGCCGCCACCGCGCTGATCGCGTATCCCGGGGCCGGGCTCAAGGCGCGCGCGGCGTTGCGACTTTCCGCGCGTGCGCTCGCGATGTCGGTGCCTCTGGCGGTCGCGTGTTTCCTGTTCTTTCCGCGCGTTGCCGGCCAGTTCTGGGCGCTGGAACGCGGCGGTGAGGCGACGACCGGGCTTTCAGATGAGATGTCCCCGGGCAGCATCAGCAGACTTGCCAACGAATATGACCCGGCCTTTCGCGTGCGCTTCGCCGCCGATCCGCCCGCGCGCGAGTCGCTGTACTGGCGCGGACCGGTGCTCAACAGCTTCGATGGCTACACCTGGCGGCGCGAGCGCTCGCGTTTCTATCGCGCCGCACCGCTCGAGATGCTGGGTGCGCCGGTTCGCTATCGCATCACGCTCGAACCCACCAACCAGCCCTGGATGTTCGCGCTCGACACCGTGGACGCGAGCCCACGCCGCGACGTCTATCTATCGCACGACCGGCAGCTGTCCGCGATGGATCGAATTTCCGAAGTGGTGAGTTACGACGCGGTGTCGCACCTTGCGACCCGATCGCCGGGCGAATTGTCGACCCTCGGCCGCAGGTTCGAAACCATGCTGCCGCAGGGGCGCAACCCGCGCGCGTTTGCGCTGGCGCACGAGATTCGCGCGCGCACTCGCGACGACAGCCAGTTCGCGCGCGCCGTGCTCGACTGGTTTCGTGACAATGGCCTCGAGTACACGCTCGAACCAGGCCTCACGAGCCTGGACTCCGTCGACACCACGCTGTTCGACGCCAAGCGCGGCTTCTGCGGCCACTTCGCTTCGGCCTACGCGATGATGATGCGCTCGGTGGGCGTGCCAGCGCGCGTCGTTACCGGATATCTCGGCGGCGAGTGGAACCCCGTGGGTGGCTATCTCATCGTGCGTCAGTCCGACGCACACGCCTGGACCGAGATCTGGCTCGACGGACGCGGCTGGACACGCATCGATCCCACCGCCATCGTCGCGCCGGAGCGTCTGCAACGGGGCATCCTGGACCTGCTCACCGATTCGCTGCCGGCGACCAGCGCCTTCCTGCGCAACGCCTGGCTGAACCGCCTCAGCCATCTGTGGGACGGCGCCAACCAGTGGTGGCAGGAGCGCGTCGTCGAGTTCAATCTGCGGGCGCAGTTCGACCTGCTCCGGAAGTTAGGCATCGATTCGCCCGACTGGCAGCACCTGGGCTGGGCGCTTGCCACCGCGCTGCTGCTATGGATTGCCTGGGTGAGCTTGTCCCTGCGCCGCAGCGTCGCGCGCGCGAAACCCGACCGCCTCGCGCGCGCGTGGCTGCGCGCCACGCGACGGCTCGCACGCGTGGCGCCGCCGCG
>DATHJZ010000124.1:0-25861 GCA_035286365.1 Steroidobacteraceae bacterium
AGGCGACGCTCGCCGGCGGCGACGAGAATTATCGCCGCGCGTTCCTGCGCGTCGACACCGGCGAGTTCGGTCCGTTCGGCACGAAGGCGTTCGTCTCGGCCTCCTACCAGAACTACGACAAGTTCAAGGGCCCGGGCGACCTCGAGAAGAAGCAGGTCAACGCTGTGTTCCGCCAGGATTTCGAGAACGACAACTTCGTGAGCCTGGGGTTCCACTTCAACCGCAACCGCAATGCGTTCTACCGCACGACCAGCGCCGCGACATTCGAGCAGTTCGGCTTCGACTACGACAACGTCGCAACCTGTACGCGCGACGCGCCGACGGCGACTGTCGCAGACAACGATGGCGCGAGCCCCGTGGCCAGCACACCGACGCTGCTGAACACCGACAACCCGGCGAATCCTTCGAGCTGCGGCAACTACTACGGCCTGCGCATCAACCCGTCCGACACGGGCAACATCCGCATGCAGTCGCTCTGGCACCTCGGTGACAATCTGCGCCTGACCTTCGATCCGTCGTGGCAGTACACGATGGCCAATGGCGGCGGCTCCGCGACGATCGTCGAGTCGTTCGGAAACACGGCAGACATCCGCGCCGTCGGCGCTGCAAACCTGGCGGGCTTCGATATGAACGGCGACGGCGACATTCTCGACACCGTGCGTTTCTATTCGCCGAACACGACCAACACCAGGCGCTGGGGCGCCACGACCTCGCTGATCTGGGACATCAACGATGACCAGCGTTTGCGCGTGGCCTACACGTGGGACCGCGCACGCCATCGTCAAACCGGCATGTGGGGCCCGGTGACCGACGCCGGCAATCCGGAAAACGTGTTCGCCGGCCGTGAAGGTGACCGCGTGCTCGGGGCCGACGGCAGCATCATCCGCGGCCGCGATCGCTTCTCCATCGCGGAACTCAGCCAGTTCGCGCTGGAATGGCGCGGACAGTTCATGGAAGACAAATTCACCGCGACCGTCGGTGTGCGCGCCGCCGATTTCTCGCGCGAACTCAATCAGTACTGCTACACCCCGGATGGCGGCAACGGTTCCTCAGGCAACATCGGCGCCGCGGGCGGCACGTTGTGCACCAACCGGTCCCCGATTGCGACGCTGGCCAATGGCAACGTCACCTTCGTTACGCCAATGACTGGCGCCGCCGTGCAGTTCATCGCGCCCTACCACGACGAGGTGAAGTTCGACGACATCCTGCCGAACGTCGGCCTGTCGTTCACGCCCTGGGACAACCAGCAGTTCTATCTTTCGTATGCGCAAGGCCTGTCGGCGCCGCGCACGGACAACCTCTACGCGGTGCGCCGTCTTGGGGACGGGTCGCTCGGACGCCCGACGCCCGAGTCCGAGACGACGAAGGCGTACGACTTCGGCTGGCGCCTGAACACGGCGAACACAATCGCGTCCGTCGCGCTGTGGAAGATCGACTATCAGAATCGCATCGTTTCGTCGTTCGACCCCGAGCTCACCATCACGACCGACCGCAATGTCGGTGACGTGGACCTGTGGGGCGCCGAAGCGCAGATCGGCCAGCGCCTGGGCAGCGTCGTCTCGCTGAGCGCCTCGGCTGCGTACGCGAAGAGCGAAGTGCTCGAGAACCTGCTGTTCGCGGTGAATCCGATGGGGCTGGTGCAATACCTGCCGCTCAAGGGCAACGAGCTTGTCGAGACGCCCGACTGGACCTTCGCATTGCGCGCGGATTTCGACATTACAGAGAACTGGCACGCGGGCATCCAGGGCAAGAAAGTGGGCGACCGCTTCTCGACCGACCTCAACGACGAGACGTCCCCGGGATACACCGTGGTCGACCTGGACATGCAGTACAAATTCAAACTGAAGGGCGACAACGCGCTCGAGCTGTCGTTCACCCTGTCGAATCTCACCGACGAAGACTACTTCAGCACGATCAGCTCGGGTCTCGGTGGGAACGGACTACCCCTGCAGTGCGTCGATGTCGACGGCACCGCACTCGGCAACTGCATCGGCGCGACCGGAGGCACGCTCAACGGCGGCGTCGGCTTCTTCGGAATCGGTGCGCCACGCACTGCCGTAGTGGCGGTCAGATATAACTTCTGACGCCGCCGCCGCCGTGCGCGGCGCGTTCTTGACGGTACTCGTGGCGGCGGCGTGATGCCGCCGCCACGTTTGCGACACCCGCCGCCGGCCCAGGGTGGCGCGAATGCAACGCAAGTCTGGATCGACGTCAGTGCAGACGGAGCTCGATGCCCACCGGGCAGTGATCCGACAACCAATGAGTCTTCGCGTCCTGGTCGTTGAACACCACGCGCACGAAGGATTTCTGCAGCACGTCTTTGACCAGATCGCGGCCGATGAGAATGTTGTCGATGAATTCCGTGTACTCGCTGTCCTTCGTGCAGGGTGTGAAGCGCGACTGCGTCGTGACCAGCGTGAGCTTCGAGGCCGGCGGATCACCGTCGTCGATTTCCTTGTAAACGTTGAGCTGCCGTCCATCGGCATCACGCGCCGGGCCCTTCTCGATGCTGAACCTGCGGTTGAAGTCGCCTAACAACCCGAAGCGGTGACCGGCGCGCGCCTCGCCTTCGATCCAGGCCTCGAGCGGCGCGACCTGCTTCGACAACAGCTCGCAGTTGCGTCCCGGCGCGGTCAGCGGCCCCGCCGGGCAGCCGGACTTCAGGTGCACGGACATGAGACGGAATTCGTTGACCGTGCCGGGGAAGAACGTGACCACCACACCGCGACGCACGGCATTGTCCAGCGACAGCGGCGCGTATTCCGGTTCGCAGCGATGCGGCAGACCGCGACGGATGGCGAAACCATTCTTCTGCGTGTGGCCGCGATTGCTGAAGCAGAAGTCGTACCCGGGGAACACCAGCTCCGCCGCGTCCGGGCCATCCACTTCCTGCAAAGCGACGATGTCGGCGCCGAGCGCGGTGGCGTAGCGGCGCAGACTGGCGTAGTCATCTGGCGTGCGCAGCGCGTGTTTCGTGATCGAGCACGGCAACGTGCGATCGTCGCCGCCCACCATACCGCCGTTTTCGGCGCAGGTGTTGCGCAGCGCCTGGTGGGTCGCAGGCGTCACGAGGTATTCCACGTTCCAGGCGCCGATGCGCACCTTGGTCGCATCGCCGTGCCATACGCCGCCGCCCGGCAGTTCGAGCTCCGTGTCATCCGTGCGCAGGCCGGCGTATTTCTCCTCGAGCGTGCCGTAGGGACTGGTCCAGGAACCATAGATCGGATTCGGCAGCAGGAACCAGTCGACACCGAAGTGCGGCTCGAGCCGTTCGCGGTCGGCCGCGAAAACCTGCGGATCGGTGAAATCGCCGAGATCGTCGCCGACCAGCGCCACGATACGGTAGTTAGCCGCGATGAACTTGCGGCGCGCAGTCTTGCCGGACGCCCAGTCCGGGCGTTCCGCGCGCAGCAGCAGGCGGTCGGGGTCGGGCTTGGGATCGATACCGAGCGCAACGAGGTTGCGCATAGTCGCGGTCTTGGCCGGACACGGATCGTCCGCCGTGGGCTTTGGGGTCGAGCAATCGCGATTCGTGATGTAGAACACCGTGTGGCCGAGCCGGCGCGCGGCGGCGATGAACTCGCGCGCGCCCGGTAGCGCCTCGGCCTCGCCCGCGCGCACCCACTCGCCCCAGGTCTCGGCGTTGTACGTGGCGCGATCGCGGATCAGGCGCGCCTGGTACACCGTGTTGTCGAGAACGGTCTCATCCAGATCGAGCACGACGGCGGTAGGCAGGCGCGCGAGCTGGTCAGCAGGGATCCCGGCCTGTTCGAGTGCGGCGCTGCCCGCTCCTGGGGCGGAAGTCTTCTCCGTCGCGAGCCGATAAACCTGCGCGACGATGGCGCGGTACTCCGGCGACCGCTGCATCCACAACGTGGCGTTCAACTGCTCGCGACCGGCAGCGTCGTCCGCGTTCGCGGCGCAGGAGTAGAGGCAGGCGAACGCAACGATCCAGTGACGCACATGAAATCTCCAGGCCTCGGGAGCTGGAGTATTTCAGAAACCGCGGGATTCCTCATTGCCGGCAGATGAAGATGCGGTCGGCGTGCGGGGTTTGTATCTACCCGGTCTCGGCAAGCGGGTTGGAGACTTCCCAGTTGGACTCGAGCAAGTCGAGAGGCTCGACCTTCAGATAGCGCAACGCTTCGGCCGCGGGACAGGGTTTTGCAAACAGGAAACCCTGTGCGAGGTTGCATCCCATGTTGCGCAGGATCTCGAGTTGCTGCCAGGTCTCGATTCCCTCGGCAACCACCAGGATATTGAGACTGCCCGCCATCGCGACGATGGCGCTGACGATTGCGTGATCCGACGGATCGGTGGCGATTTCGCGCACGAAGCTGCGATCGATTTTGAGCGAGTCCACGCGCCAGCGCTTGAGGTACGACAAGCTCGAGTAGCCGGTGCCGAAATCGTCGATGGCGATTTTTACACCCAGGTCGCGCAGGGTGGCCAGCGCGTCTTCGCGGAACTCCCCGGTGCGTTTCTCGAACAGCGAACCTTCGGTGAGTTCGAGCGCAATGAGCTCCGATCCAATGCGGTATTTTTCCATTGCCTGCGTGATGAGCTCGCGCAGCTTGGTGCGCTCCAGCTGCACCGCAGACACGTTCATGCTCACCGGCACGAGGTGCGCGCCCTGATCGCGCCAGACGCTGATATCACGGCCGATGCGGTCGAGCACGAATTGGCCGATAGGAATGATCAGCCCGGTTTCCTCGGCCACTTCGATGAAGCGCTCGGGCGAGATGTAGCCCTGCGTCGGATGCTTCCAGCGCAGCAGTGCCTCGAGGCCGGCGACGCGCCGCGAGTGGATGTCGATGATCGGCTGATAGTGCACGTCGAACTGCTGGAGCTTGAGACCCGCGCGCAAGCTGGACTCGATGGCGACGCGCTCTTTCAGCGAACGGTCCATCTGCGGGCTGAAGACCTGGAAGTTGTTCCGGCCAAGATCCTTGGCCTGGTACATCGCGGTATCGGAATGCTTGAGCAGCTCGCCCATCGTGGCGCCGTCGCGCGGGAACATGCTCACGCCGATGCTCACCGTGGCGACCAGCGCCCGGCCGTCGATCATGACCGGCGCGCTCAGCACTTCGTTGATGCGGGTCGCGGCAATGGCCACTTCGTCGGGAGCGTTCACCTTGTGCAGTACCACGACGAATTCGTCGCCGCCCATGCGAATGACAACGTCTGACGGTCGCACCGCAGCGCGCACGCGCTTGGCGATCTCCTGCAGCAGCTTGTCGCCGACTTCGTGACCGCGTGAGTCGTTGATGTGCTTGAAGCGATCGAGATCGAGGAACAGCACAGCCAGCATCGTGCTGCTTTCCTGGCAGCGCGCGATGGCCTGCGGCAGATGCGCCTGCAGGAATAGCCGGTTCGGCAGACCCGTCAGGTGATCGTGATTGGCGAGTTTGTCGAGACGCTGCTGGTTCGCGAGCAACTGGCTCTGCGCCTTCTTTCGTTCCGACAGATCGCGCATGAGATACGACACCAGGCGGCGATCGCGCGATTCGATGGGTACGCAGCTCACTTCGACGTCCATCTGGCGGCCGTCCTTGAGCCACTGCACGAGCTCGATGCCGCGGCTGGGTTCGACGCGCGCGAGCGTGGCGATCACCGGATCCTGCGAATCGTTCGGACCGCGCAGCACCGACAACACGGAGCGGCCGCGGAGCTCGTCCAGCGTGAAACCGAGTTGCTGCTGCACGGCGGGATTGGCGTCGACGATTTCACCGGTGCGCGCATCGGCGACCAGCAGGCCGTCCTGCGCCTGTTCGATGATGGCGCGGTAACGCGATTCGAGCGACAGACGATCGGCATTGAGGCGGCGCGAACGCGCCGCCAGCAGCACCGCGACCAGCGTGAATCCACCGACCAGCAGGCCTAACAAGATCGTCTGGTAAAGCGTGGTGCGGGTGGCCTGGGCCGATGCGCTGCGCGGCATCTCGAGCTGCACCAGCCAGACCGGAGTGCCTACCTGGTCACGCAGGATCAGGTATCCATTGACCGCGCTGCGCCCCGCGACGCGCGTCATGAGGTTGGCGGTCAGTGGCGAACGCCGCACCCATTCGCGCACCTCCTCCGGCACCCCGGAACGTTCCAGGGTCGCAACCGGATACCCTGTGACCGGCCATGGAGAGAAATGGCCGATGCGCTCCACGACCGTGGGTGAGAAGGCGCGCGCGAACGCAATCCAGCCCTGCGGCTGTGTGTGTGTGGTGCTCGCGAAAACGGGTCGCACCACGAACAATGCCGGACCGCGCGCACGCTGCACGATGCCGCGCACGCTGTCGGCATGGCCGTTCAATTGCCCCGATGTGACGCCCTGCTTGATGGCGGCCAGCAACTCGGGATCGGGCGGAATCTCGTATTCCTGCATTGCGGTCGGATCGACGGCCAGCGACGCGCGCGTCTCGAGGTTCTTGTCGAGCACCAGGAAAGTGTCGACGTCGAAGCGCACCAGCGAACCGGCGCCCACCGACAGATGAAAATAGTCGGGGCGATTGCCGGCGACGAACTCGGCGGTCTCGTTCCAGATGGAATAGTCCCCGACCGCGGAGTACAGGTCCGTAAGCTCGGCCTCGTAGCCGCGCTCGAGCTGGCGGCTTTGCATGTCGACGTCGCGCGATTCGATGTCGGCGACGTTCGAGAGCCAGCCGCGCTGCGACCAGCCATAGAAAGCCACGAGAATGATCGCAACCACCACGCCTATGACAGGCAGCGGCGATTGCCGGATCCTCACTTTGGTTTCCCTCGTGCTGGTGATGTCGGTCATAACGTGAACTGCGTCACGTGCTCTTTTTTGGCCACCCCAAAGTGTGCCCGCCACCCCCGCTGGGCGGCACCGAACCGCGCACAGTTTCCCCTAAAACTGCCGCGCCAAAAGCCGCTCGGCGAGCGCCGAGCGCCCGGATCCCAAGGTTTGCCGAACTGAGGAAGCGAGACCCAGTATCACGCGGGGGTCTGACGGTGTCAGAGGTCCCCACTCCTGGCCGATGACACCGGTTACCATCAGGGCGGCAATGCGGGAGCTCGATAGTGCGCCCGAAAGGTCGACATTCGATTGCGGCGACCGATGCCGCTCCGTGAAAATGCCTGGAACTTCGAGCCGACCAACCTGGCGAAGTCGCCAATCTTCCGGAGACCGTGGATGAACAAGGATCGAATGAGCGTGCTGACCGCGATGATGGACCAGGGAGTGATACCGGTTTTCTATCACCCGGATGTCGAGGTCTGTAAGAAGGTCATCCAGGCCTGCGCCAACGGCGGTGCGAAGTGCATCGAATTCACCAACCGTGGCGATTTCGCGTCGCACGTGTTCTACGAAGTAACGCGTCATTTCGACCAGGCGGATCCTTCGGTGATCATGGGTGTCGGCTCGATCGTCGATGCACCCACGGCGGGCATCTACATCGCGAACGGTGCCAAGTTCGTCGTCGGTCCGATCTTGAACGCCGACGTCGCCAAGGTCTGCAACCGCCGCTGCATCCCCTACTCGCCCGGCTGCGGCTCGGCGAGCGAGATTTCGTACGCGCAGGAGCTGGGCAGCGAAATCGTCAAGGTGTTCCCGGGTAGTTCGGTCGGCGGACCCGAGTTCGTCAAGAACGTGATGGGCCCGATGCCGTGGACACGCATCATGCCCACCGGCGGCGTCGAACCGACCGAGGAATCGCTGCGCAAGTGGTTTGGCGCCGGTATCGTTGCGTGCGGCATAGGCAGCAACCTCATCACCAAGGAACTGCTCGCCAAGCAGGACTACGCCGGCGTCGAAGCGCGCGTGCGCGATACCGTCAAGCTCATCAAGACCATTCGTGGGAAGTAAGAGAAGTCATGTCTGACAATGTTCTAAAAGTTCGTTCGGCGTCGGAGACTCGTTGGGACTGCGCCTCGTTCGGCGAAATCATGCTGCGTTTCGATCCCGGCTTCGGCCGCGTGCGCAACGCGCGCACGTTCCAGGTCTGGGAAGGCGGCGGCGAATACAACGTCGCGCGCGCGATGCGCAAATGCTGGGGCAAACGCTCAACCGCGGTGACCGCATTGCCCGTCAACGACCTCGGCTGGCTGGTCGAGGACCTCATGATGCAGGGCGGCGTCGACACCTCGAAGATCATCTGGCGCGAGTTCGACGGCCTCGGCCGCAACACGCGTGTCGGCCTCAACTTCACCGAGAAGGGTTTCGGCATTCGTGCCGCGCTCGGGTGCTCGGATCGCGGCCACTCGGCCGCCTCGCAGATCAAGCCCGGCGAAGTGAATTGGGAGAAGCTGTTTGGCGAGGAAGGCGTCCGGTGGTTCCACACCGGCGGCATTTTTGCCGCCCTGGCACCCAATACTTCGGAAGCCGTCATCGAAGCAGTAGAGGTGGCAAGAAAGTACGGCACCGTCGTTTCGTACGATCTCAACTACCGCGCTTCACTCTGGAAGAGCCAGGGCGGCAAGGAAGGCGCCCAGAAGGTCAACCGCAACATCGCGAAGTATGTCGACGTGATGATCGGCAACGAGGAAGACTTCACCGCGTGCCTGGGATTCGAAGTGGAAGGTCTCGACGAGCACATCTCGGCGATCGATCCGGCCAATTTCAAGAAGATGATCCAGACCGCCGTCAAGCAATTCCCGAACTTCAAGGTTGCGGCCACCACGCTGCGCAATGCGAAAACGGCGACCTTCAACGACTGGTCCGCGATTCTTTATGCGGGCGGCCAGTTCTACCAGTCGATGATGCGCGAGAACCTCGAGATCTTCGATCGCGTCGGCGGCGGCGATGGATTCGCCTCGGGCCTCGCGTATGGATTCATGGAAGGCAAAGGTCCGCAGGCGGCGGTTGAATACGGCGCGGCGCACGGCGCGCTCGCGATGACGACGCCGGGCGACACTTCGATGGTCAATGTGAAGGAAGTCGAGGCCGTGATGAAGGGCAAGGGCGCGCGCGTCATTCGCTGATGCGCGCCCGTGATTCGTCGATCAATCTTCAGGGGAACCCATGACCACACGCAGAGCATTGTTTCCCCTCATCGCGGGGGCGGCCGGGCTGTCGGCCGCCGGCGCAAGCAACGCCGCCACGGTGGCCGCCGGGCCTGAGCTCAGGCGCGTGCCCTACCGCAGCGCGCGCACGGGCGCGCAGCGCGACTACTTTGTCTATCTACCTTCCGGCCACGCGCAGAAAAAGGACTGGCCGGTCATATTGTTCCTGCACGGCAACGGCGAACGCGGTGACGGCAAGGGCGAGCTCGATTACGTGCTCACGCACGGACCGCTGTACGAGGCCTGGTGCCAGAAGCGCGATCTGCCGTTCATCATCATCTCGCCGCAACTGCCGAAGTTCGGGCAGGCGGGAGTCGACTACATCAAGAACCGCACACCCGCCCAGATACCGCGCCGAAAATCCGATGGCGTCGACCCGCGACCCGACGAGCGCAACGTGCGAGCTGACGAGCCCATGCGGGGCACCCGGCGCGACGACAAGCTTCCTACTGGGCCTGATGGGCCCGTCGACGGATGGAACCTGATCGGCGATGAACTGATCGCCATGGCGGAGCGCACCGTTCGCGACTTCGCGGGAGACCCCAAGCGCGTGTACCTGACCGGTCTGAGCTATGGCGGCTTCGGCGCGTGGGACCTCGCTGCGAAACATCCCGATAAGTTCGCGGCGCTGGCGCCGGTCGTGGGATTCGGACATCCGGATCACGCGGCGCCGATCGCCAAGGCCAAACTACCCGTGTGGTGTTTTTCGGGAGGACGCGACCCGGTGGTCGAGGCACGCTACTTCTATGCGGTGTTCGAGAAGCTCGAAGCGCTGGGGCACAAGTCGGTGCGCCTGACGAACCACGAAGACCTCGGGCATTTCACCTGGGTGCGGGTGTACGGCGGAAGCGACCTGTACGACTGGTTCCTCACCAAGTCGCGCTGAACGATAGGGCAAAAAGAAGGGGGCAACATACGTTGCCCCCTCGATCGTTTGCAGACGATCGTTTTCGGCGATCAGATCAGAATGAACCGACCACTCCGAGCAGGAGCTGCCGGCCGGGCGCGAAGGAAGCGCGCGGGGTCAGCTTATCGTCGCGGAAGTAAGTCAGCTGTTGCTCGTTCGTGATGTTCTGCAGCTCGAGGCTGATCGACACATTCGTCTCGACGGGGAGCTTGTAGCTGAACGAGGCATCCAGGTATCCACTCTTCTGTGCGAAGTTGTCGCCCTGGATGTTGTTCTCGTTGTTGCCAAGGAACGCCACGTAGGCATCGCGCACCGCATACGACAGCCGTCCCGAGAATCCGAAGTTCTCGTAGAACGCCGTGAGGTTGTACGTGTACGGCGACAGACCCGTGACCGCGCTCGACGGGGCGTTCGGCAGTCCGCCGGTCGACTTCTGGTCGATGTGCGTGTAGTTGAAGGTAAAGCCAGCGCCTTTCAGCAGGAAGTCGAGGGGCTGAACGTAAGTCAACTCGACACCATCCAGCGTGATGAGCTCGCTGGTGTTCTGGCGCTGATCGACGCGCACCGGCGCATTCTGCGGATTGCCCTGGCCGGCGTTGGTGAGGCCGGTCTGGGTGGCGATGGGCAGAGTGGTGAAGTCGATGCCCAACGAGCTGAACGGCACCGTCGTACTGACGATGGAGGTGAAGCCCTCCAGCTTCTTTTTCCAGGCGTTGACCGCGATGACACCGAGGCCCGATTCGCCGAAGTACCACTCGAGACCCAGATCGTAGTTGTCCGAGAAGTACGGCGCGAGTTCTGGATTGCCGCGCGTGAAAACGTCGCCATTGACGCTCAGCGACTCGTTCGGAGCGATGTCACCCGGCTGTGGCCGTGTCATCGTGCGCGAAGCCGCCGCCCGCACCAGGAAGCCGTGCCCGAGCTCGCTCGCGATATTGAAGCTCGGCAGCATCTTGTCGTACGTGCTGTCGGCACTCTGCAGCTGGCGCACCGGGCCCGCGGGAGTGTTGACGGTGACATACCCCGACACGAACTGGTCGGTTTCGATGCGCCGCACGCCCAGGTTGTAGCGCAGCTTGCCGAGCATCTCGATCTGCCCGTTGGCTTCGACGTACACACCATCCGTCTGTTCATCGATCACGCGCGGGTTGTAGCTCGCGACGTTGATGCCGCCGGCCAGACCGCGACCCAGCTCGTCCTGGAAGTAATTGATGTTCACCGCCGGGTCTAGCAGGCTGTAGTTAGGCAGCGCCCAGCCGTTGTTCAGGCCTACGTCGAAATCCGAGGTGTTGTACAGCGCCCCGTGCGTCCACGTCTGCATGAAGTTGGCCAGCTGCGCGTTGGGAACGGCCGCCTTGGCATTGAGCACGCCGTCGCGCAACAGCGCCGCGCCGCACTCGGTGGTCGGCGCGCCGCCGTCCGACGCGCAACTCGTCACCGTCCAGTTGGTGATTTCGCGATGGAACTTGTCGCGGGCGTACCCTGCGCTCAGCTTGAGGGAATCGGCAAAGGCGTATTCGCCGTCGACGCGAGCGCCTTTTTGCCAAAGCTCGCGCTGCACCGGCTCGATACGCAACGCGTTCCAGTTCCAGATGGTGAGATCGTTGAGATCGTGGCTCGGCGAGAGGCTGATGACGCCGTCACCGATGCTGTTGATCGTCACGTTCATGTTCGGGATCAGGTTCGAGTTGAACAGGTACGTGTTCGTCGAGCGGAAATAGTTGCTGTGGTTGTAGTTGAGCGACGTGCCCAACTTGAACTTGTCGCCGATGTTCCATTCCATGCCGGAGTTCAGGTTGATGAAATCCGTGTCTTCCTGATATGGGCGGTTTTCGTTGAGGAACTGCGCGTTCGCGATCGTTGCGCTGGTGACCACGTGATCATCGTTCACGGTCACATTCACCGGGACGTTGGTGTTGATGCTGCGGATCGCCAGGTTCAGGTCATTGCGCTCGTATTGGTGATCGGCCTCCGAATACAGGCTGTCGAAGTAGAACGACAAAGAATCTGACGGCGCCCACTGCAGCGACAGGAGGCCTGACCTGGTTTCGCGCTCTCCGACCAGCGTATCCGGCCGGCCGAGGCGCGGGAAAACTGCATAGCTGAGCTCATTGCAGGAAAGACCCGAGGTGCCGCCGGGAGTGTCCCCGGGCCCGCAGACCGTGAGTGCATCGCCCGGATTCGCACCATTGGCTCCGAAGCTGTAGCCCGCCGGAACCGTCGTCGCCCAGGCCTGGCTGCTATTGCCGTAACCACCCGTCGCCTGGTTCAACGTGTTGCAACCCGCCTGCGTGGTCGGACAGCGAGTGCCGAGAGCGACAGTCGTGAAGCCGATCGTGTTGAAGCCATCCGAACGGTATTTGCGATCCGAGTATGCGACGCCGGCGAGAACGCCGAATTCGCCGATGCCCGTGTCCCAGGTATTGCTCGCGTAGAGGCCGAGACGCGGACTCCAGTCTTCTGCGGCTTCCTGGTAATTGCCCTTGGCCGTGTAGTTGAGATGGAAGCCCTTGTTGTCGAAGGGTCGCGCGACGCGCAGGTCGATGTTCGCCGCCACGGCACCTTCAATCTGACTCGATGTCGGTGTCTTTGAGACCGTCAACTGATGGAAGAGCTCCGTCGGGAAAAGCACGAGATCGATACCGCGCCCAGAACTGACACCATCGATGTTGCTGTCGGAGGCTGTTTCGACCGGCGCACCATTCAACGTGATCTGCGTGAAGTCTCTGCCAAGGCCGCGCACGGCGACCGAGGCGCCTTCGCCCGTGACGTCGCGCGCGATCTGCACGCCCGGGATGCGTTGCAGCGACTCAGCGAGATTGAGGTCTGGAAACTTGCCGATGTCTTCGGCGAAAACCGAATCGGTGAACGCGATGTTCTCGCGCTTCGCGCTAACAGAGTCCTGAAGCGAGGCGCGAAAGCCGGTGACGACGACTTCGCCAACGTCTTCGGTCTCTGCGGCAGGCGGTGCCGCCGGTGCGTCCTGCGCCAGTGTCGCACTCGAGATGAATGCGCCCGCGCCGATCCATCCCAACAACGCAAGCGCGTGAAATTTGTTCGTAAACATTGGTATCCCCCTCAAAAAAAAGAACCGGCGATCCCGCGAATCAAGACCGATCGCCCGCGTAGTCTCCCGCGACGCTGGGGCGGAAACGTATCAAGTGGTCAGGCCAAGTGCAAGAAGTACCCTGGCCACCCTGTCCTACAAGCCACAGGACATGCCCCGAAGCGCTCTTACCAATTTTTGTTGTTGGCGGCGGCCCGCCCAACGATACTGCCTGCCATGCCCGAACCCCGGCGACTCTACGAACAAATCGCGCAACAGCTCGCCAGGGCGATTGCCGACGGCAAATACGAGGTCGGACAACGACTTCCGTCCGAGCGCGAGCTCGCGCAGACCTTTGCCGTATCGCGGCCGACAGTGCGCGAGGCGATCATTGCTCTCGAACTCGACGAACTGGTCGACGTTCGGCTCGGATCCGGCGTGTATGTCATCAACCGTCAGCCGCCGGCGGGTGCCGCGGGCTACAAAGACATCGGTTTCTTCGAGCTGCTCGAAGCACGACGCGCCATCGAGGGCGAAGCCTGTGCCATGGCGGCCATGCGGATCGACGATGAGCAACTCGGCCAGCTTTCTGCGCTCATCGAGGAAATGCGCGAGGACAACAAGCGCAACGAAATCCTGCTGAGCGAGGATGCGGATCGGCGCTTCCACGAGCTCATCGCAAGTTCGACGCAGAACACCGGCATCATCGCCGCGGTTCAAATGTTGTGGGATTCACGCGTTCGTTCGCCGCAGAACAGGTCGATGAGCGTCAAAGTGCGCGACCGCGGCTACAAGCCTCCGATCGAAGAGCACGCGGCCATTGTCCGCGCTTTGAAGCGCCGCGAGCCCGATGCCGCGCGTGCGGCCATGCGTGAGCACCTCTCGCGCGTCATCGAAGATCTGCTCGAAGTCACCGAGGTCGAAGAGATGGAGCGCGCGCGCGCCGTGGCCGCCGAAAAACGTCGGCGCTACACATCGACAAAGTAAGGGCCGGCAGATTCAACCCGGCGACTGAGCTTTTGTCTTGGCCATACCCGAGTACAGCAGCGCAAACCCGATCAGGCAGACCAACACCGCTCCGGTCACCGCCTGTGCAGCACCCGACGCACTGGTAGCGCGTACGCACACATCCCAGTTCAGCGCGATCAGGGCTGCCAGCGTGACGCCGACCGCGGCAATGATGCCGCCGGAGACGAGCAATGGCGTATGCCGGGAATGCAGATCGATGCCGGCATCCACGTCGACCGGCACGAAGCGTCCCCGGAACCACAGCCAGAAAATCAGCAGGCTGATGAGATGCATCGCGCCCGCATAGATGAAGACGAGTTCCTGTTTGCCAGTCCACTGAATGGTGAGCGCGGCGAACAGGGCAATGAACATGCCGCCGATGCCACCCGCCGTCGCGCCGAGACCGACCACCGAACCCGAGACCTTCTGCGGGAACAGGTCGGTGGCGCTGGTGAACAGGTTGGCGGACCAAGCCTGGTGGCAGGCGGTCGCCAGGGTGATGAGCGCGACGCACAGCGCGAAACTGTCGGTGAAGTACGCCAGGATCGACCCCGGCATGAAAATCGCCGCGCAGCCCATGGCCGTCATGCGTGCCTTGCCGACGTGCCATCCCTTGCGAATCAGGTGGCCCGACAGCCAGCCGCCGAAGATCGAGCCCACGCTCGAACCCGTGTAGATGACGGCAATGATCCAGGAGCTGTTGAGAATGTTCAGGCCGCGCTCGGCGCTCAGGTAGCTAGGGAGCCAGAACAGGAAGAACCACCACACTGGATCGGTGAGGAATTTTCCGATCAGGAACGGCCAGATCTGGCGGTACCGCACCATGGCGGCCCACGGCAGTTTCATCGACTCCGCGGCGATCGGGCGTCCGGAGCGGATGTAGTCGAGTTCGGCAGGACCGACGCGCGGATGTTCCTCCGGCGCCTGGAACATGCGCAGCCAGAAGAACAGCCACAGAAAACCCGACAGACCGAGCGCCACGAAGGCCCACTGCCAGCCGAACGCGTGCGCGAGATAGACAGTCACGGGCGCGGCGATGACACCGACGCTCGTGCCGGAATTGAAAATGCCGGTTGCCAGCGCGCGTTCCCGCTGCGGAAACCACATCGCCACCGCCTTGATGGACGCCGGGAAGTTGGCGGCTTCGGCCACGCCGAGCAGAAACCGCATCACCGCGAAGCCGATGACCGTCGCCACCAGGCCGTGTCCCGCGGCGGCCAGCGACCAGACCACCAGCGCAAGCGCCAGGCCCTTCTTGACGCCAACGCGATCGATGATGATGCCGATGATCGACGGGAATGCCGCGTAGGCGAACACGAACGCGAACACGATCCAGCCGTAGTCGGTTTCCTGCCAGCCGAGTTCTGCACCCAGAATGGGTTTCAGGACTCCGAGCGCATTGCGATCGATGTAGTTGATCGTCGTACAGAAGAACAACAGCGCGCAGATGACCCAGCGGTAGCTGGTGACGCGCCCGGCGGCTCGCGTGCCACCGGTGTCATTCGACAGATTGTCAGTACTCATGCTGCAGCCCCCTCAAGAATGCGTCGATCAAAGTTTGTAGGCTTTCTTCGGAAATTCGTAGGCGAGTTGCGGCGCGAGGATGGCCGCTTCGACTTCCGGCAGCCGGTGTTCGGCCACCAGGCGCGCGAGGAAGGAGCAGTCGACGCGGCGGGCCACGTCGTGGCGCGACGGAATCGACAGGAACGCGCGCGTGTCATCGTTGAAACCGACGGTGTTGTAAAAACCGGCGGTCTCGGTGGTTTGTTCGCGGAACCGCATCATTCCTTCGGGGCTGTCGTGGAACCACCAGGCGGGGCCAAGCTTGAGCGCCGGGTAGTGGCCCGCGAGCGGCGCGAGCTCGCGCGCGTAAGTGCTTTCATCGAGCGTGAACACGATGATGCTGAGCGAGGCGTCGTTGCCGAAGCGATTGAGCAGCGGACGCAGCGCGCCGACGTAGTCGGTGGCGGTGGGAATGTCCGCGCCCACGTTCGGACCGAAGCGGTCGAAGACGGGGCCGTTGTGATTGCGCCAGGAGCCGGGGTGGATCTGCAGCACCAGCTTGTCGTCGAGACTCATGCGCGCCATCTCGGTGAGCATCTGGCCGCGGAACAGATCCGCGTCGCCCGTGTTCTGCGCGCCATTCACGATGCGCGCGAACAGCGCCTCTGCCTCATCGGGACTCAGGTCCGCGGTGCGCGCGGTGGGATGACCATGATCGGTGGAGGTCGCACCCATCACCGCAAAGAACGCGCGGCGCTTGCGATGCGCGGCGAGATAACCGCGCCACGACAGCGCATCCTCGCCGGTGAGCTGACTGAATTTCTTGAGGTTATCTAGAAAACCAAGGGTGTCGGGATCGACCACGGGATCGGGCCGATAGGCGGTGATCACACGTCCGGACCAGCCGCTCTTGCGAATGCTGACGTGGTGCGCGAGATCGTCGAGCGGCGACTCGGTGGTCGCGAGCGCCTCGATGTTGAATCGCTCGAACAGCGCGCGCGGACGGAACTCGGGCTTCTGCAGTCGCTCGGCGATGCGATCGTAGGTTGCATCGGCGTTCTCGGGAGTGAGCGGCACCGGCGCCTCGAAGATGCTCGACAGCACCCAGTCGAACCACATGCGCGAGGGTGTGCCGCGAAACAGGTAATAGTGATTGGCGAACAGGCGCCAGATCTTGCGCGAATCGCGCTCGGTGACGCCGCCGTCGATGCGCGCGACGCCGAACTCCTCGAGCCTCACGCCCTGACTGTAGAGCATGCGGAACACATAGTGATCGGGCGTGAGCAGCAGGCTGGCCGGATCCGCAAACGGCATGTTGTCGGCAAACCATTTCGGGTCGGTATGGCCGTGGGGGCTGATGATCGGCAGGTCTTTGACGAGACTGTAGAGCTTCCGTGCGATCGCTCTCGTATTCGGATCGGCGGGAAAAAGCCGATCGGGATTGAGTTTGTCCATATTGGTAGTATTCGGCCCCGTTTGCAGCGTGCGCAAAAGCCGGCTGCGGCGGGCGACACTAATTCTTAATCTTTTGTGGAGCAATGGGCGTGAGCATTCCTGCCTCGAATATTTCAAACCCGGGCACGCACCGTGAACGCGAGATCGTCTCGGCGGAAGTGATCGTCACCTGCCCGGCGCGCAACTTCGTGACACTAAAAATTGTTACGCGTTCGGGAGTTACCGGTATCGGCGACGCCACGCTCAATGGCCGCGAACTCGCGGTGGCCTCGTATCTCAAGGACCACCTGGTCCCGAATCTCATCGGGCGCGACGCCGGGCGCATCGAGGACATCTGGCAGTTCTTCTATCGCGGCGCGTACTGGCGCCGCGGCCCCGTGACCATGACGGCCATCGCCGCGGTCGACGTCGCGTTGTGGGACATCCTCGGCAAGATGACCAACCAGCCGCTGTACCAGCTGCTCGGCGGTCGCTCGCGCGATGGCGTGCTGGTGTATGGCCACGCGAATGGCAAGGATATCGACGAGGCGAGCGTAGAAGTCGGCAAATACATTGCGCAGGGCTACAAGGCGGTGCGCGCACAGTGCGGCGTGCCGGGCATCAAGAAGGCCTACGGCATTTCGAGCCTGAAGAATGCGTATGAACCCGCCGAGAGCGAACTACCGGCGGAGACGACCTGGGCCACGCCCAAGTACCTCGCGGTCGTGCCGCAGCTGTTCGAACGGCTGCGCAAGGATCACGGGCTGGACATCGAACTGCTGCACGACGTGCATCATCGTCTCTCGCCGATCGAAGCGGCGCGCCTCGCGCGCGATCTCGAGCCGTATCGGTTGTTCTGGCTGGAGGACGCCACGCCGGCGGAAAACCAGAAATCGTTCGAGCTCGTTCGCAAGCATTCGGTGACGCCGCTCGCGGCGGGCGAGGTATTCAATTCGATCTGGGACTGCAAACATCTCATCGAGAATCAGCTCATCGACTACATCCGTACCACCATCGTGCACGGCGGCGGCATCACGCATGTGCGTCGCATCGCGGATTTTGCGGCGCTGCACGGCGTGCGCACCGGCTTTCACGGCGCCACCGACCTGTCGCCCGTGTGCATGGGCGCGGCGCTGCATTTCGATACCTGGGTGCCGAACTTCGGCATCCAGGAATACATGAAGCACGCGGAAGTGACCAACGAAGTGTTCCCGCACGACTACACCTTCAAGGAAGGGAGGTTGTATTGCGGTGAAAGTGCTGGCCACGGCGCCACGATCGACGAGAAGCTGGCGGCGAAGTACCCCTACAACCCCAAGCAGTTGCCGATCGCGCGCCTCGAAGACGGCACCATGTGGGACTGGTAACTAACTACCGCTTCGCCGGCTCGAAGTACCTGGCGGCAAATTCCAGGAACGTGGGCCAGTTGGGACCCGACGTATGACCGCCGGCATGCTGGCGATACGCCAGATCGCCTTCATCCAGCGGCGTTTCCATGGGGGGAAATTCCGTCGTGCCGAGATCCTTCTTGCCTAACAACCGGTAAACGGGACCGGCGGCCGCGGCGGCCATGAACATGCCCTTCGGGTCCACCCAGCCGTCGCCCTGCGCCGGGTTGCCGGCGCCGATGAACACGGGACGCGGCGCGCACAGCGCGATCAACTCGTGCGCATCCACCGGCAGATCGTTCACCGTCAACGGACCCGCGTACTTGAGGTAGTTGCCGGCCATCCAGTGATACTCGCCGCTGCCCGCGACGTTCTCGAGCATCTCGCCCCAATGCCGGCGTGCGAGCGCGGCACCGCCCGCCCCCGACGAACCGATGAAGCCAATCGCGAACCGCGGTTCGTACGCGAGCGTGGCCAACGATGCCTTGCCATAGCGCGACACGCCTTCGATCACGGCTCGTTTCGCATCGACTTCGGGAATCGTTTCGAAATAGTCGAGCGCGCGCGCTGCGCCCCAGGCCCAGGCCTTGAGCGCGCCCCAATCGTCGGGCTTGCGCGCCTGTCCCTTGTTGACGAGGCCGATGATGCCGCGGGTCAGCCCCGCGCCATTGTCGGCCTGGATGCTGCCCGGCGAGAGGATCGCGTAGGCCCAGCGGCGCTCGATGACCTGTTCCTGCCACGTCGGTGATGGCTGCGGTGGAATGCGCGCCGCCCATTCGACCGGGAAGAACTCGATGATGACCGGCACGCCCTTCGCGCCCCTCGGAGTCGTGAGGGTCAGGTCGATGTCGACGGTGATCGCAGGATAGCTGCTGTTGTCCACGTGGCCGATGAGTTTGCGCACTACCACCGCGCTGCCGCCGACCGTATCGTCCTTCGTGGACTTCACTTCCCAGCTGACCGAGGGTGTGCGGCGCGGCGTGCGGCCGTAGATTTCGCGGTCGAACAGCTCGACCAGCTCCGGGCGCCGCCGCCGCGACCAGTCGCGCGCCGTCTTTACCGGCTTGCCGTCCGCGAACACCAGCGGATCGGGCAGCACCGGATAAGGATTCGCCTTCGACTCGTCGTAGTTAGCCGCATTGGCCGCATTCGAGTCGCGTCCGTTGGCGCCCTGGCGGATTTCCTTGATGCCGAGCTGCTCCAGCATCAGCCTGTGATCCTGCTCGGCGGTGAGATCGAGCGGCGCCGGATCGGCGGCGCGCACCAGCGCCGCACAGGACATGAAGCCGCAGATCAGCAATGCAGAACGCATGGATTGTCCTCTACATCAGCCGCGCCCGGGGGCGTACGGAAACTTGAGTTGCCGGTAGTACTCGAGCGGATGGGCGGGCGGTGCAACCCCGGCCGGCAGCGGGCGCTTCGATATCGACTGGAAATACGCAATACACGCGTCGCGCCACCATTGCGCTTCCTGCTGCTGTATTGCCAGGAATGCCGCGACCTGCGCAAAGCGCTCCGCGTCCACGCGGTCCTGCTGAGCAGCCCATGCGGCGCGCATCTGGCTAACCACCTCGACGCCGTGCGTATAGTGCAGCACGAGTTCGTCCCAGAGGCTGCGGCCGGAAGACATCCGGTAATCCCACGGCACGTGGTGAAACCACAGCAGCAGATTCTCGGGCGTCTTCTTCAGGTCCGCGAAACGGGCCGCGACCTTGGGTGAATACTGCGCCGTCGCATCGCTGCCCTTGGGCCCGCGATCGAAACCGATTCCGTTGGCATCGGCTCGATGGTAGTAAGTCGGATTCCAGTCGGCGCGCGACAGGTTGTCGACCCAGGGCCCAGGACCGTAGTGATGGCCGGTGTCCATGAGGTGATGCAGTCCGAGCGGCGTCATGTAGTCGACCACCGCTTCTCGCGAACCCATCATCATCGCGACCATCGGCCGCACGAATTGCGCCTCGTTCGAGAAGGTCATCCGTAGCCAGTCTTCGGCAATTGCGCCAGAAGAGGCGGTCGGATCCCACGCCAGTCGCCCGAAGGCGTACCAGTTCGCCTGGTCGAACTGCGAGCCGCTCCAGTTGCGGTCGGCCCCGATGTTGGCGACTCCCGCCATGCCGGTGAGTTTGTATCCGTGCAGTTCGCCGTCGATCACCTTCGCAACTGTCGAGCCCTTGCCTTTCACGAGCGTGTCCGACTCGAGCGCCTCCTCGTATAGCGGGCCTAGATAGGTGAGATGCGTGGCGAAGCCCAGATATTCCTTGGTGATCTGGAACTCCATCATCAGCGGCGTCTTCGGCATGGCGCCGAACAGCGGATGAAAAGGTTCACGCGGCTGAAAATCGACTGGCCCGTTCTTGACCTGCACCAGCACGTTGTCTGCGAACTTGCCGTCGAGCGGGACGAACTCGTCATAGGCCTGCTTCGCTCTATCTGTCGGTGTCTCGTTCGAGTACACGAACGCGCGCCACATGACGACGCCGGCATGCGGCGCGAGCGCTTCGGCCAGCATGTTGGCGCCGTCGGCATGGGTGCGTCGGTAATCCTGCGGACCGGGTTGACCCTCGGAGTTGGCCTTCACCAGGAAACCGCCGAAGTCCGGGATGTAACGGTAGATTTCGTCGACCTTGGCCTTCCACCACGCGCGCACGGCGGGATCGAGCGGATCTGCGGTTTTCAATCCGCCGAGCTCGATGGGCGCGCTGAAGCGCGCCGTGAGATACACGCGCACGCCGTAGGTGCGCATCACACCGGCAAGCGCCGCGGCCTTTTCGAGGTACGCGGGCGTCAGGCTGGTCGCGTTCGCATTGACGTTCGTCAGCACGCTGCCGTTGATGCCCACCGAGGCGCAGGCGCGCGCATAGTCGGTATAGCGCGGGTCGAGCCAGCCCGGCAGTTTGTGCCAGTCCCAGATCGACTGGCCCGCGTAACCACGTTCGACGTGACGGTCGAGATTGTCCCAGTGATTCAGCACGCGAATCCTGGTCCGCGGCTGCGACGCGATGTCCAACGCATGGAGCGGAGCGCGAGTCTGGATGAGCCGCAGGAAGTGGAAGGCGCCGTACAGGACGCCGACATCGCTGTTCGCGGCGATGACCGTGGCAACCCGGCCATTCACCGCAATGCTGCGAATGACGTACCCCTCGGGCCCGAGGCGGGCGAGGTCGAGCGGCAATGTCGCGACCACCTCCGAACTGCGCGGCGTGCCGTACAAGAGCGCGCCGTCCTGGCTGATCGCCCCGACCAACGGGATGGGCGTGCCCGACAAACCACTCAAACCCCGCATCAGCTCCCGCTCGGCGGCGGCGAGTGTGGGTGTCTTTGCGCCGGTGACCAGCTCGCGCACGCCGGTGGCCAGTTCGGGGTATGCGGTAGCGTCGACCGCGCGATAACGCAGCCATAAGTCATATCCGTCCTCGGCCGCGGCGGGCAACGAAAAGGCCACGGCGGCAAGGAAAAACAGCAACGGTCGGTGCTTCATCGGTACATTGGACTTTGATGGCGCGTAGAATCTATTGTTATCGCTAACGCAAGCGTTGCGCCAGTACGCGGGCCAGTCGCGGGGAGATCGATTGAGCGAGTCAGGGGATCGCAGCAACGACGGCACGCCGCGCGTCGCGGAACGTACCGGCCGTCGCAAGGGCGGCGCAGTCACGATTCACGAAGTTGCGCGACACGCGAGTGTGTCGCCGATGACGGTGTCCCGCGTCATCAACGGTGAGAGCAACGTGCGCGATTCCACGCGCGCGACCGTGATGGAAGCGGTGCGTGCGCTCAACTACCGGCCGAATCCCGCGGCGCGCTTACTCGCCGGCGCTCGCGATACGCGCATTGCACTCATCTATTCGAACCCCAGCGCTTCGTACCTGAGCGAAATGCTGGTGGGCGCGCTCGACGGTTCGCATCGCACCGCCGCACAGCTGGTGCTCGATCGCTGGGACAACCTGAAGCCCGCGCAGGAAAAAGCCGCCGCGCAGCGTCTTTCCGAAGGCATCGCCGGCGTGATCCTGCCGCCGCCGCTGTGCGAATCGAAAGCCATTGCCGCCGCGTTCGCCGCCGAAGGCGTGCCGGTGGTCGCCCTAGCTACCGGCAAGGCGCGCGAAGACGTTTCCTGCGTGCGCATCGACGACTTCCATGCGGCGCACGAAATGACGGCGCACCTCATCGCAAATGGTCACTCACGCATCGCCTTCATCATCGGTCAGTCGGCGCAGACTGCGAGCGCGCAGCGCCTGGCCGGATTCCACGCGGCGATGGAAGAAGCCGGGCATGAAGTCGACCCGGCGCTCGTCGTCCAGGGATTCTTTTCTTATAAATCGGGCCTCGAGGCGACCGAGAAACTGCTGGCACGCAAGCGCTTGCCGACCGCGATCTTCGCGAGCAACGACGACATGGCCGCCGCTGCGATCTCGGTTGCACATCGGCGCGGCCTCGACGTTCCGCGTGACCTGTCGGTCGTGGGGTTCGACGATACGCCGATCGCCACCACCGTCTGGCCGGAGCTCACTACCGTCCGGCAACCCATCGCAGCCATGGCCGAAGCGGCCATCAACCTGCTGCTGCACAAGATCCGCCGCCCGAAAGACCGGCACGTGAACCAGGCCGTGGACCATCTAGTGCCTTATCTTCTGGTCAAGCGCGACTCTGTCGCACCGCCGCGAAAAGCATAAGTATTTCGGCGGGTTTTCCGGCGCTGCCCGGGCCGCAACTTGCTATCTGATACCGCTATCACTACGCTTCCGCGACCGCTGAACGGGGGACGCGTGACGCGCACGCCAGCGGGGTCGAAAAACATAATCCCATCAAGGAGATAGCGCGTGTCTCAAACTTCGGGTTCGGGCCCTTCCGCCTCCACTCATACCGGCCTTCTGATCACCCTGACCATCATCGCCGCACTGGGCGGATTGCTGTTCGGTTACGACTCCGCCGTCATCTCCGGCGCGACCGATGCGATCAAGCAAAACTTCGTCGCGCCGCTGGGGCTCGCTGAAGGCGCTCGGCTCAGTCTCGAAGGATTCACCATCGCCGGCGCGCTGTGGGGTTGCCTCATCGGCGGCGCTCTCGGCGGCGTCTTAGCGCACTTCCTCGGACGTCGCGGTGGTCTCGTCGTTGCTGGCGTGCTGTTCTTCATATCGTCACTGGGTTCTGCCTGGCCGGAATCGTGGCTGGGTCATCTGGGTTCGGTGCTGACTCCGCTGATCAACGCACTGCTCTGGTTCCTGAATCTGTTTTTCGACGATGCGCCCTACGTCCATTTCGGAGATTTGATCACCAACTTCATTGGCCATCGCCTCTTGGGCGGCATGGGTATCGGCCTCGCCTCGATGCTCGCGCCGATGTACATCGCTGAAATTGCGCCGCCTTCCAAGCGCGGCTCGCTGGTTACCTACCAACAGATCGCGATCGTGAGCGGCATCACGATCTCGTATTTCGTGAACTACTTCATCAAGAAGTTTGGCGGCGACGGTGACCCGAACTGGGCGCTCAATGAAGGCTGGCGCTACATGCTGGCCTGCTGCGCCGTTCCGGCCGGAATATTCGTGCTGCTGTTGTTCTTCGTTCCGGAAACTCCCCGCGGACTCATGCTCAAGGGCAAGAACGAGAAAGCGCGCGAAGTTCTCACCAAGCTCGCCAACGCGGAGGAGGCCAAAATTGTCTTGGCGGAAATCGACGCCTCGTTGAAGGAGACCGCCGGAAAGCTCTTCTCCTATGGCGGCCTGTTGCTGGTGGTCGGCATCCTGCTGTCCGTTTTTCAGCAGCTGGTCGGCATCAACGCGGTCCTGTACTACGGCCCGCAAATGTTCAACAACATGGGCTTCAAGGGCGACGCATCGTTCGCCAGCACGGTCATCATGGGCATCGTGATGGTTGTGTTCACCCTCATCGCCACTGTCACGGTGGACAAATGGGGCCGCAAGCCGCTGCTGATCCTCGGCGCCATCATCATGGCCGTGTCGATGACCGCGTTGGGCTTCATGTTCAACGCGGGCTCAGTGGCCCTCGGCGCGCTGATCGTGGTCTGCATCTACATCGCGGGATTCTCGCTGTCCTGGGGCCCGGTGGTGTGGGTGATGCTCGCGGAGATCTTCCCGAACTCCATCCGCGACAAGGCCATGGCCATCGCGGTGGCAGCGCAGTGGTTCATGAACTGGGTGGTTACGGTGACGTTCAACATCATGGACGGAAATACGGCCCTCACTGCCGCTTTCAACCACGGCTTCGCATACTGGCTGTACGGTGGCTTCAGCGTGCTGGCGGCCTTGTTCGTCTGGAAGTTTGTCCCGGAGAGCAAAGGCATGTCGCTCGAGAACATGCAAAAGCTCTGGAAGACCAAGACGGTCTAACTACATGATCGAATACCTTCCAGCCGACTGGCGGCAGGCCGTGCTCGTCGGCCGCATGCTGACGCGCGAAGGCCCGACTCCGATCGTGGTCCATGAAGGCCGCGTACGCGACGTGGCGAAACACGCCGCCACCGTCTCGCAGCTGCTCAATGGCTGGAACGGCATCGTTCCCGAGGGCGTCGATCTCGGCCCGCTGGAGTCGTTCGGCTTCAGCTGCGAATTCTCGGGCAGAAAGGAAATCCGCCTGCTCTCGCCCTTCGACCTGCAATGCATCAAGGCGAGCGGCGTGACTTTCGCGATCTCCGCGATGGAACGCGTGATCGAAGAGCGCTGCCGCGGCGACAAGAGCAAGGCCGACGCTCTGCGCGCATCCTTGCGCGACCGCATCGGCGCCGACATCCGCGCCGTGAAACCGGGGTCGGAGCAGGCCCAGAAACTCAAGTCCGCGCTGATCGCGGACGGACTCTGGTCGCAATATCTCGAGGTCGCGATCGGCCCGGACGCAGAGATCTTTACCAAGGCGCCGACGCTCTCGTCGATGGGCTGGGGCGACTGGATCGGCGTGCGCTCCGACTCGGCCTGGAACAATCCCGAGCCCGAGATCGTGCTCGCGGTAGATAGCGCCGGCCGCATCCTCGGGGCCTCGCTCGGCAACGACGTCAACCTGCGCGACATCGAGGGCCGCAGCGCGTTGTTGTTGGGCAAGGCCAAGGACAACAACGCCTCTTGTGCCATCGGCCCGTTCATCCGGATGTTCGATGGCAGTTTCACGCTGGACGACGTGCGCCAATGCACGGTCCGTCTCGAGATCGAGGGCGATGAAGGCTTCAGGCTCGAAGGCTCGAGCTCGATGGCGCAGATCAGCCGCGACCCGACCGAACTCGTCGGCCAGACGATCGGCAAGCATCATTGCTACCCGGACGGATTCGCCCTGTTCCTCGGCACGATGTTCGCGCCGATCGTGGATCGCGGCAGCCCCGGTGCGGGCTTTACCCACAAGAGCGGCGATGTCGTTCGGGTCTCCACAGAAAAGCTCGGTGTGTTAGAAAACAGGGTGACCACGTGTGATCAGGCCCCTCCGTGGTCCATGGGTATTGCGGAACTGATGCGCAACCTCGCGCGCCGCGGCCTGCTGAACAATTGAGCGGTAGAAAATGAGCGACACAAAACAGCTTTCCCACTACATCGATGGGCAATGGGTGGCGGGTTCGCCCGCTTC
>DATHJZ010000125.1:0-2928 GCA_035286365.1 Steroidobacteraceae bacterium
GCCGTGTTCGCCCGCATCGACCGCCGCCGCAAGCTCCCGGTGTCGATCATCCTGCGCGCGCTCGGCATGAACGAAGGCGAGATCCTCGACACCTTCTTCGAGAAGAACCATTTCTTCATCGGCCGCGACGAAGTGTCGCTCGAGCTGGTGCCCGCGCGCCTGCGTGGTGAGACCGCGACGTTCGAAATCCGCATCGGTGACCAGGTCATCGTGGAAGAAGGCCGCCGCATCACGGCGCGCCACGTCCGCCAGCTCGAAGACGCCGGCGTCAAGAAGCTCACCGTTCCGCGTGAATACATCTACGGCAAGATCCTGTCGCACGACGTCGTCGACACGAACACCGGTGAAGTGCTCGCGAAGGCCAACGAAGTGCTGACCGCGGCTTCCATGGAGAAGCTGATCGAAGCGGGCATCACCGAAGTGAAGACGCTGTACACCAACGATCTCGATCGTGGTCCGTACATCTCCGACACGCTGCGCATCGATCCGGCCAAGACCCGCCTCGAAGCGCTGGTCGAGATCTACCGCATGATGCGTCCCGGCGAACCGCCGACGAAGGACGCCGCGGAAAACCTGTTCAACAACCTGTTCTTCAACCAGGAACGGTATGACCTGTCGGCCGTGGGCCGCATGAAGTTCAACCGTCGCGTCGGCCGCAGCGAGATCACGGGTTCCTCCGTGCTTTCCAAGGAAGACGTGCTGGATGTGCTCAAGGTGCTCATCAGCATCCGCAACGGCGAAGGCGGCGTGGACGACATCGACCACCTCGGCAATCGCCGCGTGCGCAGCGTCGGCGAGATGGCGGAGAACGCCTTCCGCGTCGGCCTCGTGCGTGTCGAGCGCGCCGTGAAGGAGCGCCTGACGATCGCGGAAAGCGAGCCACTGATGCCGCAGGAAATGATCAACGCGAAGCCGGTGGCGGCCGCGGTGAAGGAATTCTTCGGCTCCTCGCAGCTGTCGCAGTTCATGGACCAGAACAACCCGCTGTCCGAAGTGACGCACAAGCGTCGCGTTTCGGCGCTCGGCCCGGGTGGCCTGACCCGCGAACGTGCCGGCTTCGAAGTCCGTGACGTGCATCCGACGCACTACGGCCGCGTGTGCCCGATCGAAACGCCTGAAGGTCCGAACATCGGCCTCATCAATTCGCTGTCCGTTTACGCGCGCACCAACCAGTACGGCTTCCTCGAGACGCCGTATCGCCGCGTGGAAGCGGGCCACGTCACCGACAAGATCGAATACCTGTCGGCGATCGAAGAGGGCAAGTACGCCATCGCGCAGGCCAATTCGGGCATGGACGCGAAGGGCAACCTTTCCGATGACCTCGTCTCCTGCCGCTTCGAGAACGAATTCACGCTGATGCCGGTCGATCGCATCAACTTCATGGATGTATCGCCGAAGCAGATCGTGTCGGTCGCGGCCTCGCTGATTCCCTTCCTCGAGCACGACGACGCGAACCGCGCGTTGATGGGCTCGAACATGCAGCGCCAGGCGGTGCCGACCCTGCGTGCGGATACGCCGCTGGTAGGCACGGGCATGGAACGCCCGGTAGCCATCGACTCGGGTGTCACCGTGGTGGCGACGCGTGGTGGCCTGGTCGACTCCGTCGACGCCTCGCGCATCGTGATCCGCGTGAACGACAACGAGACGAACGCGAACGAAGCGGGCGTCGACATCTACGGCCTCACCAAGTACACGCGTTCGAACCAGAACACCTGCATCAACCAGCGTCCGCTGGTGCACGCGGGTGACCTGATCGCGCGCGGCGACGTGTTGGCTGACGGTCCATCGACGGATCTGGGCGAGCTCGCGCTCGGCCAGAACCTGCTGGTCGCGTTCATGCCGTGGAACGGCTACAACTTCGAAGACTCCATCCTCATCAGCGAACGCGTGGTGCAGGAAGATCGTTTCACGACGATCCACATCGAAGAGCTGACCTGCGTCGCTCGCGACACGAAGCTCGGTCCCGAGGAAATCACCGCCGACATCCCGAACGTGGGTGACGCGGCGCTGGCGAAACTCGACGAAGCCGGTATCGCATTCATCGGCGCGGAAGTGCGCGCCGGCGACATCCTCGTGGGCAAGGTCACGCCAAAGGGCGAGACCCAGCTCACGCCGGAAGAGAAACTCCTGCGCGCCATCTTCGGCGAGAAGGCGAGCGACGTGAAAGACACGTCACTGCGCGTTCCCCCGGGCATGGACGGCACGGTCATCGACGTGCGCGTGTTCACGCGCGATGGCGTCGACAAGGACTCGCGCGCGCTGTCGATCGAAAAGGCTGAAATCGAACGCGTCCGCAAGGACCTGGGCGACCAGCAGCGCATCCTCGAAGACGACTTGTTCTCGCGCGTGCGCGACATGCTCGTCGGCAAGGTCGCCGCCGGCGGTCCGAACCGGCTCAAGGGCAAGATCGAGACGCAATATCTCGATGAAGTGGCGCGTGAAACGTGGTTCGAGATTCGTCTCGAAGACGAAGACGCGAACAGCCAGCTCGAGCAGGCCTCCGAGCGCCTCAAGCTGCAGCGCAAGGCGCTCGAGAAGCGTCTCGATGAGAAGAAAGCCAAGATCACGGCCGGCGACGATCTCGCCCCGGGCGTGCTCAAGATGGTCAAGGTCTACCTTGCGGTGAAGCGCCGCGTGCAGCCCGGCGACAAGATGGCCGGCCGTCACGGCAACAAGGGCGTCATCTCCTCGATCGTTCCGGTCGAAGACATGCCGTACCTCGCCGACGGTACGCCGGTCGATATCGTGTTGAACCCGCTGGGTGTGCCGTCGCGCATGAACGTCGGCCAGGTGCTCGAAACCCATCTCGGCTTCGCCGCGAAGGGGCTCGGACTCAAGATCGGCAAGATGCTCGAGGCGCAGGCGGCCATCGTCGATATCCGCAAGTTCCTCGACCAGATCTACAACCAGACGGGCGGCCAGAAGGAA
>DATHJZ010000126.1:0-15234 GCA_035286365.1 Steroidobacteraceae bacterium
CAAGAAAACGAAGAAATCCGGCAAGGCGGCGAAACAGGGTGTGCCCGAGGCGGGCCCGCTCGCGCAGCTGCGAGCGGAAATCGACGGCGTGGATGCGCGCATCCACGAGCTGCTGAACGACCGCGCGCGCCTCGCCCGCCAAGCCGGCATCTCCAAGCATGCCGATGGCCACACCGTCGACTACTACCGCCCCGAGCGCGAGGCGCAGGTGTTGCGCATGGCGCGCGAGCGGAACAAGGGTCCGCTGCGCACCGAGGAAATCCTCAGGCTGTTCCGCGAGATCATGTCGGCGTGCCTGGCGCAGGAAGAGCCGCTCAAGGTCGGCTTCCTCGGGCCCGAGGGCACGTTCTCGCAGACCGCCGCGCTCAAGCACTTCGGCCATTCGGTGCGCGCGCTGGCCTTGCAGTCGGTGGAAGAAGTATTCCACGAGGTGGAAGCCGGCATGGCCGACTTCGGCGTCGTACCGGTGGAGAATTCCACCGAAGGGTCGGTCAATCACACGCTCGACAGCTTGTTAGGTTCGCCGCTGCGCATCTGCGGTGAGGTGGAGCTGCGCATCCACCAGTTCCTCATGGGCAACATGGAATCGATCGCGAAGATCAAGCGCATCTGCAGCCATCCGCAGTCGCTCGCACAGTGCCGCGGCTGGCTCGATGAACACCTGCCCGACGTACCGCGCGTTCCGGTTGCGAGCAACGCCGAGGCCGCGCGGCGCGCGCGCGACGAAGCCGGCACCGCGGCCATCGCCGGCGAGACCGCGGCCGAGGTCTATGGGCTCAAACTACTGGCCACCGAGATCGAAGATCGCGACGACAACACCACGCGGTTTTTTGTAGTAGGCCGCAAGGTCTTCAATCCAAGCGGCGACGATCGCACCAGTATCCTGTGCTCGGCGCTCCACACCGACTCACCCGGTGCGCTGTTCCGGCTGCTCGAGCCGCTGGCCAAACACAACATCAGTCTCACGCGCATCGAATCGCGGCCGTCGCACCGCAAGAAGTGGGACTACGTGTTCTTCTTCGACATCGAAGGCCACGCCGACGAGCCGCATGTCGCCAAGGCGCTCGCGGCGCTCAAGAAGCGCGCCTCGCTGTTCCGCGTGCTCGGCTCCTACCCGCGCGCGGTGAACTGATCCGAATGTTCCACGCGTGAGCGACAAACCCGCCGCGCCCGGAGAGCTTGCGCTCGACTGCGTGCGCACGCTGGCGCCGTACGTGCCCGGCAAGCCCATCGAAGAGCTGCAGCGTGAACTCGGCCTGAGCGACATCATCAAGCTCGCGTCGAACGAAAATCCGTTCGGCCCGAGTCCACGCGCGCTCGCGGCCATGCGCAAAGCGGTGGCGGACGCCTGGTTGTATCCGGACGGCAGCGGTCACGAGCTCAAACAGAAACTGGCGGCGAAGCTCAACGTCGACACGAATCAGATCACGCTCGGCAACGGCTCCAACGACCTGCTGGTGCTGCTGGCGGAAGGCTTCCTCAAGCCCGGGCTCGAGGCCGTGTACTCGCAGTACGCTTTCGCGGTGTATCCGATCGCGGTGCAGGCGACCGGTGCGACGGGCGTGGCGGTGCCTGCGAATCCGCCGGATTCCGCCATGCCGCTGGGACACGATCTGGCCGCGATGGCGCGTGCCATCACGCCGCGCACGCGCATCGTGTTCGTCGCCAACCCCAACAACCCCACCGGGACCTGGGTGCCAGCCGGCGAACTCAAGCAGTTCATTGCCGCCGTACCGCCCCACGCGCTGATCGCACTCGACGAGGCCTACTTCGAATACTCGGGCGCTCTCGATATCCAGGACGGCATCGAGTGGCTGGCCGACTTTCCCAACCTGGTCGTTTTCCGCACCTTCTCCAAGGCGTATGGCCTGGCCGGGGTGCGCGTGGGCTACGCGGTGAGTCACCCGAGCGTCGCGGACATGCTCAATCGTGTGCGACAGGCATTCAATGTATCGGTGATCGGGCTCGCGGGCGCGAGCGCCGCGCTCGACGACCCCGAGCACGTGGCCGCCGCAGTCAAGGTGGCCGTGACCGAGCGCGTGCGGGTCGCCGCGCAGCTCGAAAAATCCGGCACGCACGCGTTGCCTTCCGCCGGCAATTTCCTGCTGCTGCATGCGGGTGCAGATGCCCGCGCGCGCTACGAAGCGCTGCTGCGCAAGGGCGTCATCGTGCGGCCGCTCGGAAGCTATCAGCTGCCCGAGTATCTGCGCGTGACGCTGGGTACCGTCGCACAGAACGATCGTTTCCTCGCCGCCTGGGAAGCTTGCTAGCCTTCCCGCATGCACGCAGCCGCAGTACCCATCGTCACCATCGACGGACCTTCGAGTTCGGGCAAGGGCACCATCAGCCGCATCGTCGCCGCCCGGGTCGGGTGGAACCTGCTCGACAGCGGCGCGCTGTATCGCCTGGTCGCGCTGGGCGGAATTCTGCGCAATCTCGATCCCGACGACGTCGAACAGCACGTGGGCGTTGCCAGGTCCATGAAAGTGGAATTCGGCTCGGTGGGCTCAGGGGAAGAGCACGTCTCCCTGGATGGCCGGGACGTGACCGAGAAGATCCGCACCGAGCAAGCCGGGGCGGGCGCCTCCCGCGTGGCCGCCTGGCCGGCCGTCCGCTCCGCGCTTACGGACCGCCAAAGGGCGTTCGCTACACCCCCGGGTCTGGTGGCCGACGGCCGCGATATGGGCACCGTGATCTTTCCGGAGGCCCAGTTGAAGGTCTTCCTGACAGCCAGCGCTGAAGAGAGGGCCCAAAGACGCCATAAGCAGTTGATCGGCAAGGGCTCCGCTGCTAGTCTTGCCGCCCTTTCGCGGGAGATCGCGGAGCGCGATTTGCGGGATTCCACCCGCCAGGTCGCCCCGCTCAAGCCCGCGCCAGATGCGCAGTTGCTCGACTCCACCGGGTTGAGTATCGAAGCGGTCGTCGAGCGGGTTCTCTCGCTCGGGCGCGAGCGAAGACTCTGGCCATAGCGTCAACGCTGGCCAAAGTACTTCGCCCTCGAAACGTTTTCAGGTTGCTTCGCACGGACGCGAAGTTGTGTACACATCCTCGAGGGGACCGGATTTCCCACGAGCGTAAAGATTGTCACGGCGCCATTTAAAAAATTACGGCGGTCCGTGCGAATGGAAACTAAATGACCGAAAGTTTTGCCCAGCTCTTCGAACAGAGCCTCGCTAATCAGCGCATCCGCCCTGGAATGATCCTCACCGGCCTCGTCGTAGACGTAGGCGACGACATGGTCGTGGTGAACGTGGGCTTGAAATCCGAAGCCGTCATCCCGCTCGAGCAGTTCAAGAACGAACGCGGCGAAGTCGAGGTGAAGGCCGGCGACAGCGTCGAAGTCGCCCTCGATGCAATGGAAGACGGCACCGGCGAAACGCGCCTCTCGCGCGAAAAAGCCAAGCGTGCCCGCACCTGGACGCGACTCGAAGAGTCCTTCAACAAATCCGAAATCGTCACCGGCACCATCACGGGCCGTGTGAAGGGTGGTTTCACCGTCGAGATCGACAACGTCCGCGCGTTCCTGCCGGGCTCACTGGTCGATGTTCGCCCGGTGCGCGACACCGCCTACCTCGAAGGCAAGTCCCTCGAGTTTAAAGTCATCAAGCTCGACCAGAAGCGCAACAACGTGGTTGTTAGCCGCCGCGCGGTCGTGGAGCAGGAATTCTCCGCCGAGCGCAGCGCGCTCATGGACAACCTGCAGGAAGGCACCGTGCTCAAGGGCACCGTCAAGAACCTCACCGACTACGGCGCGTTCGTGGATCTCGGCGGCATCGACGGCCTGCTGCACATCACCGACATGGCGTGGAAGCGCGTCAAGCATCCCTCGGAAGTGGTCAAGGTCGGCGACGAAATCGACGTCCGCATCCTGAAGTTCGACCGCGAGCGTTCGCGCGTCAGCTTGGGCCTGAAGCAGCTCGGCGCGGATCCGTGGGAGAACATCGCCCGCCGCTATCCGCCCAACACCCGCGTGTTCGGCAAGGTCACGAACATCGCCGACTACGGCGCGTTCGTGGAGATCGAAGACGGCGTCGAGGGCCTGGTCCACGTGTCCGAAATGGATTGGACCAACAAGAACGTCAACCCGGCCAAGGTCGTGCACTCGGGCCAGGAAGTCGAAGTCATGGTGCTCGACGTGGACGAAGAGCGTCGCCGCATTTCGCTCGGCCTCAAGCAGTGCAAACAGAATCCCTGGAAGGAGTTCGCCGAGAACTTCAACCGTGGCGACAAGGTGGCGGGCCAGATCAAGTCCATCACCGACTTCGGTGTGTTCATCGGACTTGCCGGCAACATCGACGGTCTCGTGCACCTGTCCGATCTTTCCTGGGATGTCGCTGGCGAAGAAGCCGTGCGCAACTACCAGAAGGGTCAGCAGGTCGAGGCCATGGTTCTCTCGATTGACCCGGAGCGTGAGCGCATTTCGCTCGGCATCAAGCAGCTCGCGCAGGACCCGTTCAGCGAGTACATCGCCACGAATCCGAAGGGCACCATCGTGAAGGGGGTCGTCAAAGAAGTTGACGCGCGGGGAGCCGTGATCGACCTTGGCAATGGCATCGAAGGCCAGCTGCGTGCTTCCGAGCTCGCGCGTGATCGCGTCGAAGACGCGCGCACCGTGCTCAAGGTTGGCCAGGAACTCGAAGCCAGGTTCACCGGTGTGGATCGCAAGACACGCACGATCGCGCTGTCCATCAAGGCGAAGGAAATGCACGAGGAGGCAGAAGCCGTCTCGAGCTACCGCTCCGAGCAGGGTTCGAGCAGCGGCACCAGCCTCGGCGATCTGCTCAAGGAGCAGATTGGCGGCGAACGTTAAAGCCCAGGCTTCCCCAGGCTTTTAAGAAAGATAAAAGCAACACAGGATAACGGCCCCCATGACGAAGTCCGAGCTCATCGAGATCATCACGGCAAAACAGAAACATCTGCCAGCCAAGGATGTGGAGCTCGCGCTCAAACAGATCCTCGAGATCATGAGCGATGCTTTGTCGGCGGGAGATCGCATCGAGATACGTGGCTTCGGCTCGTTCTCGCTGCACTTCCGGCCGCCGCGGCAGGGCCGAAATCCGAAGACCGGCGAAGCCGTGGCGCTTTCCGGCAAGTACGTTCCGCACTTCAAGCCGGGCAAGGACCTGCGCGAGCGGGTCAACGACGGAGCCGATCGGCCCATCCGCGATTGATGGGGATATATCCCGCGTTTCTCGATCTGGAGCCCTGGGCTGCGGGCGTTTTCCGATTCGATACCCCGCTGCCCGGCAGCAAGTCGCTGACGTTGCGCGATTGCGCCATTGCGGCGCTCGCCGATGGCGTCAGCATCATTCGCTATCCCGGTGAATGCGACGACTACTGGCGAATGAAGGATTGCCTGCGCAAGCTGGGGATAGCAGTCGACGATTCCGTCGACGGCGTGGTCCGCATCACGGGCAGTGCGGGTGTCTTCTCGAGCGGGCCAGTGGACCTGTACGTCGGTCAAAGCGCGGTTTCGACGCGCCTGTTGCTCGCCATGGCGTCGCTGCGGCCGGATCCCACCACCATCGACGGCCACATCTCCATGCAGACGCGGCCTAACAAGCCGCTGGTCGACGCGCTCGCCGCGCTCGGCGCGCAGCTGCAATCGAGCAACGACGGGCATTTGCCGACCACGGTCGTCGGCACGCGTTCGTTGAAAGGGCCGGCGCGCGTGCCCAGCAATATCTCGAGCCAGTACCTAACCAGCCTGCTCATCATCGGGCCGTTGATCGAAGGCGGGCTCATCATCGAGGTCGAAGGCGAGCTCACCAGCAAGCCCTACGTCGATCTGACGCTCGATGAGATGGCGAAGTTTGGCGCGAACGTCGAAAACCACGGCTACCAGAAGCTCATCGTGGCGCCGCTCGCCTACCGCGCCAGCAGCATCGACGTCGAAGGCGATGCGTCCGCGGCTTCCTATTTCGCGGCGCTGGCAACGCTGCATGGCGGGCGCATCACGCTGAGCAATCTCGGCACGCGCACGCGCCAGGGCGATTACGCATTCTTTGGTCTGTGCGAGAAGCTCGGCGCGACCGTGCAGCGTTCGCCCGACAGCACCGTCATCGAAGGACCGCGAACCTTGAGCGCCGGATTCGATGCACCGGTCGATATGGCCAGCATGCCGGACGTAGCGCCTACGCTCATGATGATCGCGCCGTTTCTGTCCAGGCCCACGCGCATCGAAGGTCTCGCGACGTTGCGCGTGAAGGAATGCGATCGCATCGCCGCACCGACGCGCGAGCTGCGCAAACTCGGCGTGACGGTGGAAGAGGGGCCCGACTGGATGCGCATCGAACCACTGCCGGAAGCGCAGTTGCCGCGACGCGACGTAGTGGAAATCGAGACCTATCACGATCACCGCATCGCGATGTCCTTCGGCGTGCTCGGTTCGCGCCTGCCAGGCCTGCGGATTCTCGATCCGGGCTGTGTGGCGAAAACGTATCCGAACTACTGGACGGACTGGCAGCGCGCCCGCGCCGCACCGCGTCAGTAAAGCTGTTAAGTTCCCCGCATGCGCCTGCGCGGCATCGGTCCCGAAGTCCTCCTGCTCTGCTTCCTGGTGGTCGCGGCGGCCGCGTTTGCGCTCGGGCGGCGCTCGGCACGTGCCCGGCGCGTGCGACTCAACGTCGACTATTTCACCGGTCTCGATCACCTGGTGAACGATCGCTTCGATCGCGCCACGGAAGTCTTCACGCGCCTCGCCACCAAGTCGCAGGAGGCGGAAATCCAGTTCGCGCTCGGCAGCCTGATGCGCAAGCGCGGCGAGGTGGATCGCGCCATCGCCATCCACATGGGCTTGAGCCAGCAGCGCGAAGCGGCGATTCGCGAACAGGCCACGTTCGCGCTCGGGCTCGATTACATGAGCGCGGGCCTGCTGGATCGCGCCGAGGAAAAACTGCGCGGCCTGATGTCGTCCGCGCAATACCGCGCCGCTGTCCTGGAACGTCTCGCGTGGGTGTACGAACAACAACGCGACTGGCGCGCGGCGCTCGACATCTGGCGCGAGTTGCCGCCGGAAAAACAGCGCGAGCGCGCCACCGTGGCGGCTCACTACTGCTGCGAGCTCGGTGAGGCCGCGCTCGCCGCGCGGGATTTCGATGCTGCGCGGGCGCAGGTGGCCGCGGCGCGCGTGCACGCACCGGATTCGGCGCGGGCCGCAATTCTGGCCGCGCGCATCGCGGCAGTTTCGGGCGATGAGGCCAAGGCGCTCGATCTGTATGTCGCGGCGCTGTCCGCCTCGCGCACCATCCAGTCGGCGTTCGGACCCGAAGCGCATGAAGTGCTGCAAGGGAGATCCGCAGAACTCGCGCAGCGGCTGAGCGCGCTGCCGCCGCAGGACGCAGGCTCCGTGCCCGAGCCCGCGCGGTTCCGCTGCGACCAGTGCGGCGTCGCGAGCGTCACCTGGCACTGGCGCTGCCCGAGCTGCCGCAGCTGGGACTCGTTGCAAAGCGTGAATAATCGCGCACTTTGACGAGATTGACGGCTGCGGTGCGCGGCCCTGATGTTGTTAGTCTCCTGTCGCCCGGAGTCGCCGGGCCCATCAAGGCAAGGAGGCCACATGTCTTTCAAACATCTCATCCCCACGCTTGCGGCCATGCTGCTGCTCGCACCCGTCGTTCATGCCGAGCCGGTCAACATCAACACCGCCGATGCCGCGGCGCTCGCCAAGGCGCTGACCGGCGTTGGCCCTTCGAAGGCCAAGGCCATCGTCAGCTACCGCGACAAGAACGGTCCGTTCAAAACCGTGGATCAGCTCGCAATGGTCGAGGGTATCTCGCAGAAGCTCATCGACAAGAACCGCGCCGACATCAAGCTGGGAGCGGACAAGGCGGGTCCTGCGGCGCCCGCGCCGGCGGCGGCCAAACCCGCTAAACCGGCCTCGTAAGCTGGTTCCTACCGCCGCCGCGGGTGTGAAGCAACGCCAACTTTGCCCCCGCGCGGTCGTGGGATCTGCAGGACGGTTATTGCGGCATGGTATGGTTTCGGCCCCTCAAAGGCCGGAGCCCCCATGCCCGCAAAGTCGAAGCAGCCACGTATCGATGTCGCAGTGTTTCCGGTCGCGGGCCGCGGCACTCGATTCCTGCCGGCGACCAAGGCCAGCCCCAAAGAGATGCTGCCCATCGTCGACAAACCGCTCATTCAGTATGCGGTGGAAGAGGCTTTGCAGGCTGGTGCGCGGCGCCTGGTATTCATCACGGGCGCGTCCAAGCGCGCCATCGAAGACCATTTCGATTCCGACGGCGAACTGGAAAACCTGTTGCTGCAGCAGGGCAAGAGTGACCTGCTCAAGATGCTGCGCAGCGTTCTGCCCTCGTATGCGTCTTGCATCTACATTCGTCAGCCCGCGCCGTTGGGCCTGGGGCACGCGGTGCTGTGCGCCAAGCCGGCAGTGGGTGACGCACCGTTTTTCGTACACCTCGCCGACGATCTCATCGACGCCAAGGTGGCCTGCCTCAAGCAGATGGCGCAGCGCTTCGACGACGGCAGCATCGTCGCCGTGCAGACAGTGCCGCACTCGCAGACCGACAAATACGGCATCGTGAAGACCGGCACGCGTGTCGGCGACTTGTTGCGTATCGAGAAGATCGTGGAGAAGCCCAAACCTGCGGTCGCGCCGTCCAATCTCGCCGTCGTTGGTCGCTACCTGCTCACACCGCACCTGTTTTCTCACCTCGAGCAGATCGGCAAGGGCGCGGGCGGGGAGATCCAGCTGACCGACGGAATCGCCCGGCTGATGGCTGATGAAAGCGTTTATGCGTACAAGTTCGAGGGGAAGCGGTTTGACTGTGGGAGCAAGCTTGGCTATCTACAGGCCAATGTCGAATACGCGCTGAAGCATGCGGAACTGGCGGCGCCTTTTCGCAGCTATCTGAAGAAGTTTTCGAAGGATTTGTAATTGGGGAATGGGTGTGGGCGCGGGAAGGCGTGCCTTCAGGTGCTGCGCGAGCTCAGTCGGGCGCCCCTTCAGGGTGCCCAGCGGCGCTCGGGCCGAGTGCGAACATTAGGCAGCGCATGGTGAGACGGAAAGATTCCAAAGTACTACTCGACTCGGCTGATCCGAGCGCCGCTGGCGCCCTCCAATGAGCTCGCGCAGCACCTGAAGGCACGCCTTCCCGCGCCCGCGTACCGTTACCGCTCTTACAAATCCTTCGGAAACGTTTTCAGATAGCCGCGGAGCGTCGTTGGCGGGCCCTCGTGCGCCCCGCGCGTGCTTCGAACCGAGACCCTCCGAGTAGCGCAAGGTCGGTGTGCTCAAGAGCACCAGGCCCGACGACGGCTGGGGCACGGCTCTTTTCTTCGAGCGAGAGCGTGAGGGTGCGCGGCGTGCGCAACGCGAGTCGCTCGAGGGGCGGGTGCTTCTTCGGGCGTCGAGACTTGCGCGGCGTGAGAATTAGTTAGAGGAGCCAGAACGAAGAGGGCCGGCAAGGGTCCGGATTCACGACGCTTCGCGAGCTCATTGGGGGGCGCCAGCGCCACTCGGATCAGCCGAGTCGAGTAGTTCCTCGGAATCTTTCTGTCTCACCATGCGCTGACTAATGTTCGCACTCGGCCCGAGTGCCGCTGGGCACCCCGAAGGGGCGCCCGACTGAGCTCGCGAAGCGTCGTGAATCCGGACCGTTGCCGGCCTTCTTAGCTCTCGACGCTCAAACTATTACTCACGCCGAGCAGCTCTCCACACCCGACGAAGTGCTCTTCACCTTGAACGACCGCACCTGCGTCAGGGTTCGCGTCAGGGTTCCATCGGAAGCGTTCATCGAATGGACCCAGTCGCGGATCGTGACGGTATCGCACGCACCGGCGCTCCCGCGCTCGAGCTGCCCCATGCGAATCGTCTGCGTGATCGTATTACCGCTGGCCGAGCTCGCGCTGCTGTCGACGGCGTAGTCCGAGTTGTTGAAGATGGTGAACTGCCACAGGTACTCGGACAGCTTCTTGAGCTCGTCGGCAGTCAGCGGGCGCTGGTTCATGCTGCCGGCGGCGCCGACGTCCGAGCGCAGGTCGGTGTCGGAGCGATCCAGGTAGTCGCAGCGGAACACGCGATGGCGAATCATCGCGGTCACGTCGGCGCGCGGCACGCGCACGACTTCGAACATGCGCGTATCGCTGTTCACTTCGACGAGATCCGAATATTGACCCTGCCAGGTGGCCTGGCGCTCCGACCAGTCGAGAGCCTGGGCCATGTCGTTCGTGCACATTTCGTAGGTGCGGCTGATGGCCTGGTTGCCGCTGGCGAGATCGGTGTTCTTCAGGTGACGGGTGCTCAGCGTGCCCACGACATTCGAGGGGCGCGATTCGATGTCAAAGCCTGCCGGGGTGCGCGCATCGCCCTTGTACAGGCGATCGGCCAGCGTGAGGTCGGCGCTATTCACCGGGGCGGGTGGATTGTTCGCGGCGGGCGTCGGTGCCGGAGCGCTCGCAGGCTGTGACACGGAGCCCGAGGCGGGCGCGCCCGCGCCACCACCGCCGCCACCGCAGGCGGCCAACGTCGAGAGGCTCAACAGCACCAGGAGGTTTCGCATGTTCATTCGTTACACCGCTGCCAATTGTCGTTTTGTACGCGCACCCAGGTGCCGCTGTCTTCGATCGCTCCTTGTTCGTCGTAGCGCCGTACTTCCATGACCGGCAGTCCCCGTTCGCGCGACCGTGCCAGCGACACTTCGCAGGCCCACAGCCACATCGCGCGATCGTCAGTCCAGGCTCGCCACACGCGGCCTTCATCGAGGACGCGCAGCGCGAGCTTCTCGAGCGACGGCGTCAGCTGACGTTGCTCGGTCAGCGGATGCGATTCGCTCGGCAGGCGGCCCGCGACGCGAATGAAGCTGTCGAGCAACTCGCCGGCGTGGCCGGGTTGTTGAATCGCACGGAGCTTCATCGTTTCCATCGTCGGTCGAACCCCTTCTTTATTCGGGGCCGGCGGCAGCGCACGAGCACTTGCGAGAGAGGAGTACCGTCGGTCGGTGTGCACGAACTCGCGAAGCTGCCGCCAGCGTTTCGGTGACGCGCGAAATGCCACGCGTCCTGAACAGGTTTACGGCGGCAAAGTGGCCAGATTGAGCCGCCGAATGTGACGGGCTTCGCGGGTGCACGGCAATTATTTGAACCGCGTCTCTTATGTATTGTTGTTAGGTGTGAACCGTTATTGTTATTAGGTTAACGAGCGCAAAAGGTGCTCCACGTGGAACCGGACGTCAAGAGGTAGTTGCCGCAGGCGAAAAAAAACGCGCCCGAGGCGCGTTATGTTCATCTAACAAGCAAGCTGTTCGTCAGGCTTCGGCGGATAGCATGTTGCCGGCGGAAGCTGAGTATGCGTTCGTGTGGCCGCGCGGGCCGTAGTTGCGCGGCTCGTTCGCGGTGCCCGTCATGGCACCCAGCAGCCCTTCGACGCGTTTGATCTGCGCGCCTACCAGGATGCCGTTGCGGTCGTTGAGTTCGCGGCACTTCTTCGCGCGCGTGGCGCATTCCTCGTAGCGCTTCAGGAGCGAGCGCGAGGGGTCGCACCAGGCGATGAGTTTGGAGAGTCCCGACAAGTCCATGTCGAAGCCGAGCATGCTGCAGAGTGTGCGGCGTTCGTCCTCGATTTTCAGCAGCCGCACGACGTTTGCCTGGCGCGATTCGGCCAGCTTCTCGAGCGCATCGATGTCGCGCGAACGCAGCGCGCCGTGCTCCTGGTCGAGCAGGCTTTCAAATTCACTCAAGGCGCCATTTTCCTCGACCAGCAAACGCTGGAGGGTGTCGCGAGTCAGTGCCGCATCCACTTCGAATAGACCCCGGTGTTACTTGTGGGCAGGAATCGTGGCGAGCAGGTCGACCTCGAAGCGCAGCATCTTGTCGGCGACGCGCTGCGGATCGACGTGGTAGCGGCCTTCGTCCATCGCGCGACGCACGGCGTCGACGCGGCTTTCATTCACGACCGGCAGCGTGGAGATCTGATTTTCCAGGGCGGCCAGCGTGCGGGCGGTATCGGAGACGTCGATGTTCGAAGCCGATCCCGAAGTTTCGGTCTTGCGGCCTTCCGACGTGGCATCGCGCGCGCGCGAGACGGGGGCTCCGCCTCCCACCTGCACGGGACGTCCGTCGATTCCGCTGATCTTGTTCGCCATCGTCAGTCTCCAAGGTGTCTACGTGCCAGTAACGGCCTGTAAACGAGGAACTTTAGGCGGCACGACGAAAAATTGGCGCTTTTGCGGCGGGTCATTTGACCGAATCTCTCGCTCACGGGCTCACCCGGACCACACCGTCGGTGTCGGCCACACCTTCCACTATCTTTAGTGAGTTCAGGTTCTGGACGCGCACGCGCTGATTCGCCGCAGCGTCGCCCATTGCCAGTCCCGGTGCGCGTACTTCGATCCCCGCAGTCACGGCCGCAAGGGTGACACTCTGGCCCCTATGTATAAGGAGTGCCGCGGTCATGGCGTCCGCGGTCACCGCGGTGCCTTCGGCCAGGGGCCGGCGCGTGACGCGGCCGGAGAGTTCCGCCACCTGCGACACATAGGGCGAGGCGAGCCCGGCCAGGACGCGGGTTTGCACGCTGACATCCCCCGCGCCGATCGTTTCGCCGCGCGCCATGGCCCGCCGCAATACCAGCAGCGTGGCCTCGCGGCGGATATCGACCGGCACGTTTACGTTCCAGTTCGCCGGCGACTTGCAGGCTACGCGCACGAGCACGCGGGTTTGCGAGCCCCGTGGCATCGCGGCGCTGGCATCGAGCGGCACACCGCAAGCGGCGAGGCGCAGTCGCGCGTCCAGATCTGCCGCGGAGAGCTCGACCTTGAGCAACGCAGGATCGAGTTGCCGGCGCAGCGCCGATACTGCAGCGCGCTGGACCAGGACCAGCGATTGCACGCCGTCTTCGACGGGCATCGCCTGGGCGCTCGCGCCCGAGGCAAGCAGTGCGGCGCCGGTCACCGTGAAAAGGGTCAACAAATTGACTGACATGGCCTGTAGTTAGCAATCGACGTGCCATGCCGGCCGCGCGCTCAAGATAATTTGCACGCGGCCGTTACGGTTTTACGACGCGCGCGCCTCCCGCGCCGGAAGCGACTGGCCGCCGGGCGGCAATGTGTGACCGCCACCGCGCGCGGCGCATCACAACTTCCACGTCCCATTCCTCGTCACCCGCCTTGCGGAAGCCCGAAAGCCTCCGTGGCACGTGACTTGCTTTGCTCCCCGTGTGCCCGTGCGATGACCGATCGCCGACGCGAGGAGTAGACCCATGCCCATGAACATCGATCAATATGTTGGCGTACACGCTGCCGCACTCGACGTGCGTGCGCGGCGCGGCGAATTGATCGCCAACAATCTCGCGAATGCCGACACCCCGGGCTACCAGGCCCGCGACATCGATTTCCGCCAGGCCATGGCGCGCGCTGCGGGTGAACCCGCCGCCGGCGTTTCGCTTTCGACTACTCAACCGGGACACATCGGCGGCGCCAACCCGGCCGACGCGGCCACGAACCCCGATCTCAAGTACCGCACGCCGCTCGCGCCGGCGCTCGACGGCAACACCGTCGATGCGCAGATCGAGCAGGCCGCGTTCGCCGAGAACGCGGTGCGTTACCAGGCCACGCTCACATTTCTCAATTCCAAGTTTCGCGGTCTGCTGACCGCCATTCTTGGCAGTTAGGGGTAGCCAGATATGTCCTCATTCAAGGCATTCGACATCGCCGGATCCGGCATGGCCGCGCAATCGGTGCGACTCAACACCACCGCCAGCAACCTGGCGAACGCCGACAGCGTCGCGAGCACGCCGGCTGGTGTTTACAAGGCGCGCCATCCGATCTTCGAGGCGGTCAGGGCCACGCTTGCCATGCAGGGCGGCGGCGAGCAGTCAGGTCCTGCCGTCAAGGTGCGCGGCATCTACGAATCCACCGCGCCCGCGAACGCACGCTATGAACCCGGCAATCCGCTCGCCGACGCCAAGGGCTTCGTGTACGCGCCGGCGGTCAACGTGGTCGAGGAGATGGTCAACATGATCTCCGCCTCGCGTTCGTACCAGAACAACGTCGAAGTAATGAACACATCCAAAGATCTGCTGCTGGCGACGCTGCGGCTCGGTCAGGGTTGATAGGAGACTCGCATGCCAATCGACATGGACATCGTCAACGCCGCCATGGTGCGACAGCGCTCGGCGGAGGATCTTGCGAATGCGCAGGAGGCCAATGCGAAGAACGCGCAGAAAACCGAGCTCGGCCAGGACGATTTCCTGCAGTTGATGATCACGCAGCTCAAGAACCAGGATCCCTTCAAGCCGCTCGATCCTTCCCAGTACGTGGGCCAGCTGGCGCAGTTCAGTTCGGTCTCCGGGCTCAAGGAAATGAACACCTCGATCGCGAGCCTGACCGCTTCATTGCGCGGCAACCAGGTGCTCGACGGCGCCGCGATGATCGGTCGCACCGTCGTTGCCGCCGGCAACCAGGTCTATCTACCGGAACCCGGCGAGGACCGGGTCGGCATTGCCGGCGCGATCGACGTGCCCAAGGGCACGACGGCGCTGCAGCTCGTGGTCAAGGACGCGAGCGGCGCCACGATCAAGACCGAAGCGCTCAATCCCACCTCGGGCATGCGCGGCTTCGCGTGGGATGGCACTAACGATGCGGGCACGGCGGTGGCCGCCGGCGCCTACCAGGTCGAGATCCTCGCCAACGCGGCGGGCAAGAACGAATCCCTCAAGACGAGCATCGCCGCCAGCGTCTCGAGCGTGGCGCTCGATCCGGCCACCGGCGCGCTGCTGCTCGATACCGATACGCTCGGAGAAATTCCGATGAGCGACGTTGAACGCGTCCTCTAACAACAGTTTCAGCAAGGAGAGTCAAACATGCCATTCCGTATAGCCCTCTCGGGCCTCAACGCCGCCCAGTCCGACCTCAACGTCACTGCCAACAACGTGGCGAACACGGCGACCAACGGCTTCAAGGGTTCGCGCGCCGAATTCGCCGACCTGTTCGCAGTGTCGCTGCAGGGCGTGTCGGCCAACTCGAGCGGCAACGGTGTGCGCGTTTCCAACGTCGCGCAGCAGTTCGCCCAGGGCAACATCGAGTTCACCGAGTCGAACCTCGATCTCGCGATCTCCGGCCAGGGCCTGTTCGTCCTGTCCGATTCCGGCGCGCTCTCGTATTCACGCGCCGGTGCTTTCCAGGCCGATCGCAACGGCTACGTGGTCAACGCCGCGCAGCAGCGCCTGCAGGTGTATCCGCCGCTCGGTTCGGGTGGTTTCAACACCGGTGGTCTTTCCGA
>DATHJZ010000127.1:0-7379 GCA_035286365.1 Steroidobacteraceae bacterium
GAGGCTTCGAACGCACGCAGGGCATTGAGAGGTGGCAGGCGGCGCATCCAGCCCAAGAATAACTTAGCCTCAGCGAAAAGCCTTGGTTCTCGTGCGCGCTCGCCGCCCGCGCCATACTGGACCGCCAGACAATCGCAGGGAATTACATGCACCTCTTCGACTATCTCGATTCGGGCAATGGCTACAAGGTGCGCCTGCTGCTGGCGCAACTCGGCCAGAAATACGACTGGACCGACGTCGACATCGACAAGGGTTTGACACGTACGCCGGAGTTCCTGAAGCGCAATCCGAACGGTCGTATCCCGACGCTCGAGCTCGACGATGGCACCAACCTGCCCGAGTCCAATGCCATCCTCTGGTATCTCGCCGAAGGCTCGCGCTTCGTGCCGGCGACGCAACTCGGTCGCGCGCAGGTGCTGCAATGGATGTTCTTCGAGCAATACAGCCACGAGCCGTACGTGGCCACGCCGCGCTACCTCATGCGCCACTTGCCGGCTGATCATCCGCGGCGCGCCGAAATTCCCGCGCGCCTCGAGAAGGGCCGTGCCGCGTTCGCCGTGATGGAGCAGCACCTCGGCTCGCGCGAATTTTTCGTGAACGAGCGCTACAGCATCGCCGACATTGCGCTGTACGCGTACTCGCACGTTGCGACCGACGGCGGGCACGACCTCAACGCCTATCCACACGTGCGCCAGTGGTTAGACCGCGTGGCGGCGCAGCCCGGCTACGTCTCGCTGTTCCAGAAGCCCAAGTGAGCCCCAGGATCATTGAAGGCTTCGCGACAACACCTGCACCGCCGTACTACGCAGTGATCTTCACCTCGCAACGCACGAACGTGGAGGAGGGTTACGAAGACACGGGTGCGCGCATGGCGGAGCTTGCGGCGCAGCAGCCCGGGTTTCTCGGCGTCGAGAGCGTGCGCGGGGCGGATGGAATGGGCATTACGGTGTCGTACTGGTCTTCGCTCGAGGCCATCGCGGCCTGGCGCGCCCATGGCGAGCATCGGGCGGCTCAAAGTTCTGGCCGCAGGAAGTGGTACTCGCACTTCGAGACCCGCGTCGCTGCGGTTGCGCGCGCCGGCCAAGGCCCGTAGTTTCGCCAGCGTCGCCACCCGGCGACGGGTCAGACTGCGCCTCGATGCGGTTACTATCGCGTTGTCGCGACCCGCAGACCGCAGCTACTCTTGCGGGCTTGATTCCAAACGTGCCCGAGGGACTCATGCGGAAACTCCTGTTCCTGAACTCCGCGCAGCGCTTTGCGGACTTCGCGCTGCTGCTGCTGCGCGTGTTCGTCGGGATTTTCCTCCTCTGGAACGTCTGGGATCACGTCACGAGCACCGAGCGCATGCACGAATTCGTGGAATTCCTGCGCAAACACCGCTTTCCGAGCCCGGAAATCCTCGGTCCCCTCTCCGCCTACCTGCAGCTTGCGATCGGAGCGGGATTCATCGCCGGGTTGTTCACGCGCTGGGCTGGGATTTTCTGCGCCCTCAATTTCGCCATCGCCATTGCAATGGTGGATCGCTTCGAGGGAATGCGCGGCGTTTTCCCTTCGGGCTGCCTGGTATTCATCGGTCTGTACCTCGCGACATATGGCGCCGGCCGTCTGTCGGTCGATGCGGCGTTGCGCGCCAACGATCTGCCTCGTTCGGCTGGCGGAGTGCGACTCAAGATGTAACGGGGCCACGGATGGCACGCAACGTCGAGATCAAGGCGCGCATCGAAAATGTCGCCATATTGACACCGCGAGTGGCCGAACTCGCCTCCGAAGGTCCGCTCGAGATCGCGCAGGACGACACGTTCTTCAGCTGCGCCGCCGGCCGCCTCAAGCTGCGCGCCTTCTCGAACGATGCGGGCGAACTTATTTTCTACCGGCGAGTGAACCAGACGGGACCGAAAGAGTCGTTCTATCTACGGTCCCCCACTTCATCACCCGGGTCGCTACGTGAATCGCTTTCGTTGGCCTACGGACAAATCGGCCGCATCCGCAAATATCGCACTCTCTTCCTGGTCGGGCGCACCCGCGTTCACCTGGACCGCGTCGAGGGTCTCGGCCATTTTCTCGAGCTCGAAGTCATGCTGGTGGACGATGAACCGGCAGAACAGGGAGTTCGCGAAGCGGGTGAGCTCATGGAACGGCTCGGAATTCAGCCCGGGCAGCTGATCGAAGGCGCCTACCTCGATTTGCTGCTGGCGCAGCAACCCTAGAGCTTCCGCTTCTGGCCCGCCGCGGGGACAATTGCCGCAAGGCAAGGGAGACAAAAATGAAAGCATCGGTAGTGGGCCTGTTCGTGGCCACGGCTGCCTTCGGCAGCAGTTCGATCTATCTCTGGAGCCAGTTGCAAGACGAGCGCACCCGGGCGGAAGAATTCGCCGCCAGGAGCGCTGAGCTGAATGCCCGCATCGCCGAGCTCGAAGCAGCGCGCGCGCAGTTCGGGGAACGCCAGTTCGCAGGCGCCCATGCGTTCGAAGCAAGGCCTGCGACGGTGGGTCCCGGCAAGCCGCCGCCGCCCAACGCCGCCTCCGAAGACAATGCCAACGAGACCAAACCATCTCCCTGGTCGGTGCGGCCGTCGCCGGAACGAACCGCGGCCATGCAGAAAATGATGCGTCCGCAGATCCGCGCCAACAACAAGCGGATGTACGCGGATATCGGCTCTGCGCTCGGCTTGAGCAAGGAGCAGGCGAACAAACTCATCGACCTGCTCACCGATCAACAGGTGACCCAGTTCGGACAGCATCTCGAATTCGACGATCCCAACGAAGCGCGCAACAACTGGGAAGAGATCCAGCGTCAGCAGAAGGCCGAACTCTCCGACCTGATCGGCGCGGACAAAGTAGCTTCGCTGGAGGAATACCAGAAGTCGCTGCCGGCTCGCCAGGAACTCGACATGCTCGCGCGTCAGTTCGACGGCTACGATGTGCCGCTCAATGAAGACCAGCGCAAGCGGCTGTTGACCGTCATGGTCGAAGAGCGTGACCGGGTGCCGTCGCCCAACTTCGTCGAGGGCGGCGACATGGAAGAATTCCAGAAGATGCAAATGGCCTGGGAAGAGGACTACAACGAGCGCGTGACTTCGCAGGCCCGCGGCATCCTCGACAGCACGCAGGTCAACGCGCTGAACGAATATCAGCAGGCGCAGAAGGACATGCGTTCGCAGTTCGTGACGATGATGCCCCCGGGTGGCCCACGTCGCATGATGCGTGGAGTTGCGGGCGGGAATGTGATGTTCACCAGCGCGGCGCCCGCGGGCGCGGTTGTGCATGCGGAATCCGTGACGCTGGTTGCGCCCGCGCCCGCGCCTGACAAGAAGTAACACGACGTCACGAGCCGCAGAAATCGGAGGCGAAATGAAATCGACCGATGAACAGCAGATTCGCGATCTCGTGGCGACCTGGATGGCGGCTACCAAGGCGGGTGACGTCGCGACGGTTTTGAACTTGATGACCGATGACGTAGTGTTTCTGGTTGCCGGTCAGCCGCCCTTCGGCAAGGAAAAATTCGCCGAAACCATGAAGGGGCCGCTCGGCAAACCGCAGGCACATATCGACGGCCGGAGCGAAATCCAGGAGGTACAAGTTTCTGGGGACATGGCCTACTTGTGGTCGCGGCTGACCGTGGAAGTCACGCCGCCGGGTGGCGAGCCGATCAAACGCGCCGGACATACACTCTCGGTACTGCGCAAGTCGGGCGGGCGATGGCAGTTGGCGCGCGACGCCAACCTGCTGACGCCCGTCGGCATCTGATTACTATCTCTAACTAAAGAAAAGGGAGAGCAGCATGGTCCATCGCGGCGGCTGTCATTGCGGCAAGGTCACCATCGAAGTCGAGGGCGAAATCGGTGGCGCTCTCTCGTGCAATTGCTCCATCTGCCAGAAACGCGGTTCGCTGCTGTGGTTCGTGCCGCGCGACAACATGAAACTTACCGGTGAGTCGGAACTGACCACCTATACATTCAACAAACACAGGATCAAACACCGCTTCTGCAAGACCTGCGGCATCCTGTCCTTCGGCGAGGGGGTGGATCCCAAGGGCAACAGGACGGCAGCGATCAATATTCGCGCGCTCGACGACATCGAACTCGAGAAGATCCCCGTGAAGCACTACAACGGCCGGGCTGCCTGACGCCGCTTGGATCGCCTCTTATATGTCTGCGCCGGTATCACCGGTTTCGTGGGCGTTGCGCTCGGAGCGTTCGCGGCGCATGGCCTCAAGGCGCGGCTCGATCCCGACATGCTCGCCGTGTTCGACACCGCGGTCCGCTACCAGATGTACCACGTGTTCGCGATCGTCGCGGCCGCCTGGGCCTGGGCGCGCTGGCAGCGCCGCGTGTTCGCCGTCGCCGGGTGGTTGTTTGCCGCGGGCATCGTCATTTTCTCGGGAAGCCTCTATGTGCTGGCGTTGAGCGGCGTGGGATGGCTAGGGGCCGTCACGCCGTTGGGCGGCGCCACCTTCCTCGCGGGGTGGGTGTGCTTGGGACTGGGGGCCTTGCGTGCGAAAAGTTAGGCTGATCCTCCTCGCGCTCGCAGTCGGCGCGGCCTTGCAGATCGCGGATCCCGGCCAGGTCGCCCACGCAAGCGACATACGTTGCGCGAGCAAAAAACTCAGCGGGAAAGAAATTCCCGCATCCGGGCTCGGGTTCAGATGCTGGACTTGCCTGATCACCTTCACCTGACATGCTGCATTGAATCGGCGCGGTATTGCTAGCAAGGTGGCCTGACGATTGCCGCAGGCTGGCCCTGTCGAGTCAAACTTGCCGCGCCTAGAATGCGCGCATGATTTTCTACGACTACTACGCCGATGTGCCCGACGAAACCCTGCGCGAGTTCGTCACGCAGCAGGAACTCGGCCGCTTCATCACGGTGAGCGCTGACGGCCAGCCGCACGTGGGGCTATATCCCTTCCTGTTCCTCGGCGACCGCATCGAGCTGCACACGCACCGCAACGATGAGCAGCTGGCCGATCTGCTGACAAACAAGAAGTGCGCGTTCGAAGTTGACGAGATTCACGGCACGATTCCATCGAACTGGATCCACGCGACCAATGCCATGTTCGCGACCGCATACCACCGCGTGGTGATCTTCGAATGCGAAGCGGAAGTGTCGGAAGACGCCGAAGTGCTGGCCGCGCAGCAGCGCCGCCTCATGGCGCACTATCAACCGGGTGGGCACACGCCGGTGAGCACCGAACACGCGATGTACCGTGGTCCGTTCAAGGAAATCCGCGCGTTGACGCTCACCGTGCGCGCGCGCAAAGTGAAATGGAAGCTCGCGCAGAATCGCACGCGCGAGCAGCGTGAGAAAATCATCGCCGAGCTGCGCCAACGCGGCCGGCCCACCGACCCGCGCGCTGCGGACGCGTTGCAATGGACCCTGGATCACGAAGCCACTCGCTGACTGCCGTTCCCTGGAACCGCGCCGTGATGGTGTGGATGGTTTTCATGGTGTTTGAGACGCTGCATGGCGCCGTGCGCGAAATCTTCATCGCACCTCAGATCGGCGGCCTCAAAGCGCGGCAGCTCGGAGTTCCGGTGGGCTGCGCGATTCTTTTCGCGGTTGCGTGGCTCGCGGCACGCTGGCTCGGCGCGACGACGCGCGTTCAGCAGCTCATCGTCGGCGGCCTGTGGGTCGTTCTCACGCTGGCATTCGAATGCACGGTTGGTCGCGCGGTCGGTACTTCTTGGATGCAGCTGCTCGACGATTACAATCCGGCACGCGGAGGCCTGATGTTGCTGGGCCTGGCATTCATGTTCGTCACGCCCATGCTGATCGCCCGGCACCAATCTCGAGAGACCCCGAAATGATCACGCACCTGGGAGGCTGCCATTGCGGCCGCGTTCGATTCGAAGTGGATGCGCCGGCAGAGCTGATCATCGACGACTGCAATTGTTCGATGTGCAGCCGCACGGGCTTCCTGCATCTCATCGTGCCCGCCAGCCGGTTCCGCCTCCTAAAGGGCCAGGACGCGCTCACGAACTACATGTTCAACACCGGCACGGCCAGGCACCTCTTCTGCTCGACCTGCGGCATCAAGTCGTTCTACGTGCCGCGCTCGCATCCCGACGGCTTCAGCGTGAACGCGCGCTGCATCGATTCGGACACCGTCAAGAGCATGAAGATCAACGCGGTCGACGGCCGCAATTGGGAAAAACACTATCGGGCGGGGCGCGGGGATTTCGTGGCGTAAATGGGGTCAGGCCCCATTACCAGCTATTACGCAGCTCGCGCAGTTTCACGAACACCGTGCGCGCATCCGGCGCCGCGCCGATGCCGGGAAACTTTTCCCGCAGCCGCGCGATAATCTCCGGATTCTGCAGCCGCAGGAACGCATTGAAGCGCTTCTCTTCTGCGAGCGTGGTGATCCGCGCCGAGACCGGATCCTGCGCGCGTGCCGCCGCATGCGCCTTTGCGGCATCCGGATTGCCGGGCTCGCGATCGAGCGTGAACGCGAGATTGCGCGCCATGTATTCGTGCCCCGGATACACGCGGGTCGCGTCGGGCAGCTTCGCCAGCTGATTCACGAAGGTCTCGTAGAGCAATCCGGGATCGCCGCCATTGTGGCAGTTGCCCGCGCCGGCGTTGAACAGCGTATCGCCGCAGAAGAGGGCCGGTGCATCGCCGTGTGCCAGCAGGCAGACATGCGCGCGCGTATGGCCGGGCGTGTCGAGCGCCTCCAGCTCCACGGTCTTGCCGATCCTGATGACATCGCCACGCGCGAGGCCCCGGTCTACTGCGCCGATGACGCGCGCCGCGCCGGCATGCGCCAGCACCTTCGCGCCGGTGGCGCTCACGACCTCCGCATTGCCGGCGGTGTGATCGAGGTGCTCGTGCGTGTTGAGAATCTGGGTGATCGAGAAGTTGTGCGCGCGGGCCGTATCGAGACATTGCCGTGCATTCAGCGGATCGACAATGAGCGCTTCGCCCGTCTGCGAACAGGCGATCAGGTACTGAAAGTTGCGTAAGTCGTTTGCTGCCCAGATTCTTTCGATCAGCATTTCGCGTCAGGCCCTCAAAGCTTCGTCGAACAATCCATGTTGTGGCTTCAAGGGTACCCGGATACGGACCGTGGTGCCTTCACCGACGATGGAATGGATATCGATGCTGCCACCCATGAGCTTGAGACGCTCGCGAATACTGAACAGGCCAAACCCGCCCTGGCGGGTCGGCAAGCGGTCGATGGCGTGGACTTCGAAGCCTACGCCGGGATCGAGTACGTCGAGCGTGAGCACATCATCGACGACGCCGCAGCGCACCGTGGCGCGCTTCGAACGGGCATGCTTCACCACGTTCTGCAGCAGCTCGCGCACGGTCTGGAACAGCAGCACCGTGACCTGGTCCTCGAGCGGCTTCAGGGAACCGTCGTCTTCCACCGTGACGGCA
>DATHJZ010000128.1:0-27641 GCA_035286365.1 Steroidobacteraceae bacterium
AAGAACTGCGCGAGTTCGCCCTCGGCGCGGGCGCGCGCCGCGAAGGCCCGGCGGATCGACAGCAGCGCGAGGCCGACGAATACCAGCGCGAACAGGCTGCCACCGACGATGACGCCTTGCGTGACGCTGGCGCTGTGCTGGACGCGCTGTTCGCGTCCATCGAGCAGCGCCCGTTCGGCGGTCTTCATGTCTTGCGCAATTTCGCGCACCTTGGACTGCAGCACCGAACCGGGTTGTCCGTGCGTGGCCATTGACAGCACGGCGTCCAGGCCACCCGTGCGCCGCAGTTCGATCGCCTGGGCGCTGCGCGCGAATCTGGTGTCGATCGCCTGCTGCAGCTCCTTCAGGCGCTGCGCCTGTTCGCGATCGTCGGCCACGAGCTCGCGCAGCCGGTCGTTGAGCGTGCCGGTGCTGCTGACCACGGCGTCGTATTCGCGAACAAACTTTTCGTCGCCGCTGATGATGAAGGCGCGGTGCGCCGCCTCGGCCTCGCTGGTGGCGCCGACCATCTGGTCGATACCCTGCATGACCTCGTGGGAATGCGCGACGTTGGCGGAGTTCTGGCTGAGCTGCAGTACGCTTACGTAGCTGATCACTCCGATCACCACCAGCAATGCCAGCGCGACGCCGAAGCCGGCACGGATCGTCAACTCCGTCTGCTTGTTGATTTCCATCGGGTTGAAGCCTAAACGTTGCGCGCGGCGAGCGGGAGTCCGATCTCGGCTGCGCCGGTAGTGGTTTCCCCTATGAACGTTTCCGTCGCGGCGCCGTGGTCTAACTACTCGCCGGCGCGCGTCGCGGCCGGCAGCTCGATCCAGAAGCTGGAGCCGCCGCCCGCCTCGGAGTCGAAGCCGATGCGGCCGTGCATGTGCTCGACGAAGCGCCGCGCGATGTACAGACCCAGCCCGGTGCCGCCCTTGGCGCGCGTCGCGGACGAATCGGCCTGCGAGAATCTTTCGAACACGTGGTCGCGGTACTCCGCCGGAATCCCCGGTCCGTCGTCGTGCACGGTGATGCGCAGCAGCTCAGCGCGCGACTCGCACCACACGCGCACCGTGCCGCCGGCCGGGGAGTACTTCGCCGCGTTCGACAGCAGATTGGCCATCACCTGGATGAAGCGATCGGGATCCACGCCTACGCACCATTCCGGCGGACAGGCGGCGAGCTCCATCTGCACGTTGAGCTTGCGCGCGTAGCCTTCATTGGCCTCCACCGCCTGGCTCACCACGCCCGCGAGCGGCAGCACCTGCACGTCGAAACGCATCTGTCCGGCCGAGAATTTCTCGATGTCGAGAATGTCGTTGACCAGCAGCAGCAGTCGCTCGCAATTGCTCTGCGCGATTTCGAGCAGCTCGCGCACTTTGACGGACAGGCTTGAAGACATTGCTCCCAGGATGAGTCCCAACGAGCCACGGATCGAGGTGAGCGGGGTGCGCAGCTCGTGGCTCACGACGGCGGTGAACTCGCTTTTCACGCGGTCGACCTCGTGCGCCAGCGTGATGTCCTCGATCACGCCGAGGAAACCCGTGACCGCGCCGCGCGCGTCGCGCAGCGGCGTGATGATCGCGTTCACCGGGAAGCGCGAACCATTCTTGCGGATGAAAGTCCACTCGCGCTTCTCGTAGCCGTCGCGCAGCGGGATGCGCGTGAAGATCTGCGCATCCACCGGAATCGCTTCGTTGAGCTCTTCGGACAGGCTGCGCGCGCGTGCCTCGAGCTCGAGCGGATCCATGAAGATGGGGATGGCGCGACGGCCGGTGACCTCAGCGGCGCTGTAGCCCAGCGCGGCTTCGGCGGCCTTGTTGAAGATCATGATGCGGTATTCCGGATCGATCGCGATGACCAGGTGCGCGCTGCTCGAAACGATGCCGGCGTTGAGCGCCAGCGATTTGGCGAGATGCGCGGATTTGAGACGGGAGATCAGGATGTAGCGCAGCGACAGCGCCGTAAGCGCCGCCACCAGCAGCCCGGCGGCCAGCACTAGGCCCGGCAGCATCGATTTCTGCGCGTCGATGAATTCCGCGGTCGGCGCGAGACGCAAGGTCCACACGTTGTCCTGCAGTCGCATCAGCCGCTCGGTCGTCCAGGCCTTGCCTGCCGAACCCGCGGCGCCCGCGTTGCTGTAGTAGGACTGCCCTTCGAAATCGACCGAGATGAGGTAGTCGCGCGCGGGTTCATTGCGCAGCGTCGCGGCGAACAGGCTCTGCACGTCGAACGCCGCAGCGATGAATCCGTCGAACTGCCCTTGCTTCGCCACGGGTAGATAGGCAAAGAACGCGGTGTAGCCCTGCGACAGCACGAGCGGCGGCGTCAGCGTCGCGCGGCTGTTGTCGGCGGCGCGGCGCAACGCGCTGGCACGGCGGGCATCGAAGCGCAGGTCGAGCCCGAGCGTGGACTCGTTGCCGGCCAGCGGCTCGATCCAGCGCGCGTGATACGTGGCGTCGATCCATTCGAGAGCGCGCAACCCGGCCAGCTGCGCCACGTGGTTGGCGGCATCGCGGCGCCACAGCTCGTACGGCGTGCCGCCCGCGGCTTCCCAGCGCGCTGCCATGCGCGCCAGCGACGCGATGCGCTCATCCACCTGCGTCTGGACCTGCATCTCGACGTCACTCGCCTCGGTGCGTACCTGCTCGCGAATGAAATCGAGCTCCTTTTCGCGCAGCTTGGAGTGCAGTGCGAAACTTCCCGCCGCCAGCACCATGAATACCAGCAGCGGAACGGCGAAGCGCCGCTCACCCACCACCCGTTCGATGTGTTCGATGCGCCGCACGGTGAGCACGATGAGCAGCAGGCCGAGCAGGGCGGTGAACAGCACCCCGCCGAGCAACAGGAACAGCGGACTGCTGCTGTTGATGTTGTGCTCGAATTCCCCGGTGCTCTCCCAGACCATGCGCCATTGCCGCTGCAGAATCGGCAGCGACACGCGCTTCGAGAATGCGGGTCGGGACGCGACTTCGGTGCCGCTCGAATAGATGAGATTCGCAGGCGTTTCGGTCTCGCCGTCGTAGATGCGCAGGCGGTAGTCGGAGTGCTGGGTGTTCGTAAGCTCCGCGAGAAACATCCCGGCCTGGAAGGGTGCGCTGGCCCAGCCGCGCAGCGCGGCGCGGCGCTCCTGCACGGTTCCTTGCGGAGCGCCGAGTCGATAGACCGGATGGAACATGACGAATCCGGTCGCAGCAGTCTCATCCTGTACCAGCTCGAGTTGCCCGGAGATCGCCGGCTCGCCGGTGTCACGCGCGAGTTCGGCGGCCGCCCGGCGCCGCGGCTCGAACGCGATGTTGAGCCCGAGCGCCGCCTGGTTATCGGCCGCCGGTCCGACGTGGCGGACTATGTAGTTAGGACCGGCGGCGACATCCGGGTGGATGGCGAATGCGGGTGCATCGGTGCGCGCGGCGCCGAGAAATTCGCGCATCTGCGCCGCATCGACGTTCTCCACCCAGGCGATGCCGAGGATGCCGGGGAAGTTGTCGCGCGGCCGGATCGCATTCAGGTACGTGTGCCATTCCGGGTCCGAAACTTCCGTCGATCCCTGGATGAAGCCGGCCGCACCCGACAGCGCGTTGGCATACGAGGCCAGGCGGTTCTGCAGCGCCTTTTCGCTTTCGATGGTCAGCGCCTCGAACTTCGCGATGCCGCGCTGGTGTTCATTTTCGGTCGTGGTCTGCCAGGCGTAGAACGTCAGTCCGAGCGGCAGCAGCAGCAGCACCAGCGCCGCCAGCGGCAATTGCCCGACGGTCGTGCCGCGCCACACGAGGCAATCTCGATTGCCGGGCGCGAGCAGTACGAGCGGCATGAAGACCAGTACGCCGAGCGTGTCGCCCGACCACCAGGCAATCCAGTTGGACCCGACCGTCGCCGCGTCGAGGAGTCCCAGGCCTGACAGGGATGCGACGCCCGCCGTCGCCGCGATCGTGCAGGTGAGCGGTCCCGCCAACAGCAGCAGGCGCACGATGTCGCGACTGGTGTCGAGCTTGAGCGGCAGGCCGATCAGCCTTGCGATCGCCGCACGACCGACCAGTGCCTGGAGCGTCGAGCCCGCCGCGATCAGGAAGGCCGCGAGAATTTTCGTCGTGTCCCAGTCAACGCCGGCGAATGATCCCGTGTGGTAGGCGTTCACTGCGAACGAGCCGAGCAGAATTCCGGGCCAGAGGCGCCACCCGTGCACGAGCAACATGCCGATGGCTATTCCCGAGGCTGGCCAGATGATCGTGGAGTAGCCGGGCGGTATGGCGAGCTGCAGCCCGAGCAGTCCCGTGAGGACGTACAGTCCCGCCAGCAGGGCTACCTTGCTAATGTAGTTAGGCGGCATTGCGTCTTGCTATAAACCCTTAGTTGATCGTGCCGTTCGCGCAGCACAACTGTGACGCAATGCTGTTGAACTCACCGTGGCGCATGCCGTGGATTTACCAATACGTTACGTTTCCCCACAAGAGTCTATGGATCGGTCGGTCATGTGGAATCTGGAGCATTGAATGAATCCTGAGCGCAATACCGCCGTGAGCGACGAATCCGGGATCACCGAGACGCACCCGGCGCTGATGGCGGCCGCTCCACGTGTGTTGCTGGTGGACGACGATGAGATCGCGATCGAACGCCTCACGGATCTCATCACGGCCGCCGGTTATGAAGTGATCAGTGCGACCAGCGGCGCGGCGGCGCTCGAACTCCTGAGCCGCGACTTCGCGCCCGTCGTGATCCTCGACCGCAACATGCCGGGCATGGACGGCCTCGAGCTCACGCGCACGATCCGCGACAGCGCCCACTATCCGGGCTACGTCTACATCATGCTGTTGACCGCGCACGATTCAGAGGACGACATCCTGAGCGGCCTCAACGCCGGTGCCGACGACTACCTGAGCAAGCGCGCGAGCGGAGTACAGCTCATCGCGCGCCTATCCACCGCGCGCCGCATCCTCGCGCTCGAGCATTCGCTCAGAGCGGTGATGGAAGAACGACGGCAGATGGCGATGACCGATTCGCTCACGGGCGCGCACAATCGTCGCTATTTCATGGAACACCTGCGGCGCGATCTGAAACGCACGCGGCGCTTCGGCAGCGAGCTCGGTCTGCTGATGTTCGACATCGACCACTTCAAGCACATCAACGACCGCCATGGGCACGCGTCCGGCGATGCGGTCCTGGTCGAGTTCGTGCGCCGCATCCGCGGTTCCCTGACGTGCGACTACGATTGGTGCGCGCGCCTCGGCGGCGAGGAGTTCGCGGTGGTGCTGCCCCAGACCGATCTGGCCGGTTGCGGCCTGGTCGCGGAAAGGATCCGGCGCGCTCTGGCGGCGGCGCCGATCGTGACCGTCGGCGGCAGCGTCGATGCGACGGTGAGCGTCGGCGTCACGGGAGTTTCGGTCTTCACGGATCGCAACAGCGTGACGGTCGAGCAGCTGCTGCGCCGGGGCGATGACTGCCTGTATTCGAGCAAACGCAACGGACGCGATCAGGTCACGATCGACGGCGTCAGCAGCAGGGCCGACACACCGCTCAGCAAAGTTCTGTACGTGGACGATGATGCGGATATCCGCGAGATCGTGCAGATGTCGCTGAGCCTCGACGGGGAGATCGAGGTGAGCACGAGCGACGGCGGCGAACGCGCGTTGGTCAAGATGCGAGTCGTTCAGCCGGACCTCGTGGTGCTCGATGTCATGATGCCGACAATGGACGGGCCGGCCATCCTCAAGCGTATGCGCGCCGATCCGGGCCTTGCGCACATCCCGGTGATCTTCATGACCGCGAAGACCAGCTCGAAGGAGGAAACGCGCTTCAGGGATCTCTCCGCGATCGGAGTGATCGCGAAGCCGTTCGATCCGATGGCGCTCGGCGCGCAGGTAAGGGCCTTGTGGAAGCTGCGATGAGCGACAGTCGCGCAGCCAGGGAAGCTGCCACCACGGCGCGCATGAATGAAATCGCCGCGAAATTTCTGCTGCGCAGCGCCACCGATCTCGATGCGATGCGCAAGAACCTGGTCGGGCTCGCGAATGGCGACGCCACTGCGCTCGCGAATATTCGTCATTTCGCGCATCGCATGCGCGGCACGGGCGCGACGCTCGGATTCGAAGCCTTGAGCGAATGCGCCAGGCGGATCGAGCAGCTGACCGATCAGCCGCTGCCAGACGCGGCGTTCGCGCCGGCCACGCTGCGCGAATTTGCGGCCGAGTTCGATGCGCTGGCTGCCGAGATGTCACGGAATCCGTCAGCGATTACCTGACGCCGTTTGACGCGCGCCGCTCCGTTCCGCGGCAGTAGCTAGTCTGCGGGCGCGGACCCGGTGTCGTACGACACGACGATCGCTTCGACCTCGTCGAAGTCGAGCGAATCGCGCATTTCGAGTTCGACCGCCACGCGTTCGATCGCCGGCCAGTCGCGCTCGACCAGGTCGAGTGCGCCGCGGCTCGCGGCGATGAACTGCGCGTCGGTCAACCCGAGTGACGCGACCGACTCGCGGTCGTCGAGCGCGGCCACTCCGGCGAACACGCGATCGGGTCGCAGCTGCCGCAGCTTCGCCTCGGCGCAGGGCCCCGCCAGCAGCACGATCGCGAGACCCTCCGGCGGCATGGAGAGGCCAAGGTCGTCGTGCAACTCGGTCCAATGCAGCGCGCCGTCGAGCTCGAGTTCTTCGTTCGGCACCGCGGTGACGTTTTCGAAGACGAGGCCGGTGCGGATCGCCGCCACCGCGTGGGCGGCTTCGTGGATGGCTGTGATTCTGGAAATGTTCATGGAAGTGATGGTGCCGCTTGCGGTTCAGGTGCTCTACGACGACGGATGAGGTATCAGCGCTAAATGGGGTAATGATCACGGCTAAATGGGGTATTTAGGTTCTCATTACCCCCTTTATGGACTAGGATTGCCCCAATTCACCAATCCGGGCCCTCACTTGAACTCCGTGACACCCGACTTCCTGGCGCAACTTCGGTTCGACTCGAACCAAGCGGCGACGCTGCGCGCCATCGGCGAATACCGAGGCAAGCAAGAGCTTTTCTACCGCCAAGCCCCCGAAGTTTTGAAGGGGCTCCGCGAAATCGCGGTTATCGAGTCGAGCGAATCGTCGAATCGGCTTGAAGGAGTTACCGTTGCGCCAAATCGTCTGAAAGCCCTGATTGTCCAGAACACCAAACCGCGAGATCGCTCAGAGCAGGAGGTGGCTGGTTACCGAGACGCGCTCGCGCTCATCCACGAATCGGCCCGCGAGATGCGCTTCACGCCGAATGTGATCCTCCAGCTGCACTCAACGTTGTATCGGTTCATGCCGACGCCTGGAGGACGGTGGAAAGCCGCGGACAACGAGATCACCAAGAAGCACCCTGATGGAAAGGTACAGGTTCGCTTCAAAGTGACGCCCGCACCTCTGACACCGATCGCAATGGATCAACTCTCCGCCGACTACGTCGTCGCGACTGACACCGCACAGCAAGATCCGCTGATCGTGGTTCCGCTCGCAATCCTCGACTTCCTCTGCATTCATCCTTTCAGCGATGGCAACGGGCGCGTGGCGCGATTGCTGACCCTGATGTTGCTGTATCACTTCGATTACGAAGTGGGGCGCTACATCAGTATCGAACGCGTCTACGAAGCCACAAAAGAGAGCTACTACGAAACGCTCGAAGCGAGCTCACGGGGATGGCACGAGGGTCGCCACGATCCGTATCCGTGGTTGAACTACTTTTGGGGCGTATTGCTGCGCGCGTACCGAGAATTTGAAGAGCGCGTCGGTGAAGTACGCAGCGGTCGCGGTGCAAAAAAAGGGCAGGTACGCGAAGCGGTCCTTGCGCGAAATGCGCCGTTCTCGATTTCCGATATCGAGGCTTCGTGCGCTGGGGTCTCTCGCGATACCGGGCGGCTCGTCCTGCGTGAAATGAAGAAAGAAGGCTTGATTGCGTCGACCGGCAAAGGACGGTCCGCGAAGTGGGTAAAGGTGAATGGTGGACGGTACAGGGCTTGAACCTGTGACCCCTGCCGTGTGAAAGCAGTGCTCTACCGCTGAGCTAACCGTCCGCCGGGGACCTGTGATCCCGCGAGGGTGCGCAGTCTAAAGAGCGGCCGGAGCCGAATCAAATGCTACGATTCGCGCCCTCAAAACGGCCGGAATTCCACGCTCCATGACCGCTCCCGTGATCACGCGCTTCGCTCCCAGCCCCACCGGCCTGCTGCACATCGGCGGCGTGCGCACCGCGCTCTTCAGCTGGCTGTATGCGCGCCGCATGGGCGGCCAGTTCATCCTGCGCGTGGAGGACACGGACCTCGCGCGTTCGACGCCCGAGGCGGTGCAGGTGATCCTCGAAGGCATGAAGTGGCTGGGTCTCGATCACGACCTCGGGCCTTACTACCAGACACAGCGCTTCGATCGCTACAAAGAGGTCATCGCCGAGATGCTGAAGGCCGGCACGGCGTACCACTGCTATTGCAGCAAGGAAGAACTCGACGCCATGCGCTCGGCGCAGCAGCTTGCGAAGGAGAAGCCGCGTTACGACGGTCGCTGCCGTCACGGCAGGGGTCCGGGCCGGGACAGTGGACGTCCGCCAGTGGTGCGTTTCGCGAATCCGGAAGAGGGCGCCACCGTGGTCGACGACGTGGTGCACGGCGCGGTCACGTTCCAGAACAAGGAGCTCGACGATCTCATCATTGCGCGCTCGGACGGTGCGCCGACCTACAACTTCTGCGTGGTGGTCGACGATGCCGACATGGGCGTGACGCACGTGATCCGCGGCGACGACCACCTCAACAACACGCCGCGGCAGTTGAACATGCTGCTGGCGCTCGGCAAGCAGGCGCCGGTCTACGCGCACGTGCCAATGATCCTGGGGCCCGACGGCGCGAAGCTTTCCAAGCGTCACGGCGCGGTCAGCGTGCTCGAATACCAGACTCAGGGTTATCTACCCGACGCGCTGCTCAACTACCTCGTGCGCCTCGGCTGGTCGCACGGCGACCAGGAATTCTTCACGCGCGCGCAGATGATCGCTGCGTTCGACGTGCGCGACATCAACAAATCCGCCTCGGCCATGAACATGGAAAAGCTGCTGTGGTTGAACCAGCAGCACCTGGTGCGCACGGACCCGAAAGAAATCGTGCCGCACTTCAAGTGGCACCTGGCACTGCTCGGTATCCAGTCGGACGATGAGTCCTTGCTCGAAGGCATCATCGTCGCGCAGCGCGAACGCGCTAAGACGCTCAAGGAAATGGCGGAGAACAGCCGCTTCTTCTTCGGCGACCACGTGACGCTCGATGCGAAGGCCGCGGAGAAGCACCTGACCGCGGACGCGCGCGCGTTGTTGGGCGAGCTGCGTACGCGGCTCATCGGGCTCGACGACTGGCGGACGCCGGCGATTCACGCGGTGCTCGAGGGTCTCGCGACCGAGAAGTCCCTGGGGCTCGGCAAGATTGCGCAGCCGCTGCGCGTGGCGGTATCGGGTGGAACGGTGTCGCCGCCCATCGATGCGACTCTCGTGCTGCTCACAAAAAAGCGCGCGCTCGAGCGAATCGAGCGCGCGCTTAAGTAGCTAAAACCGTCAGCCGGGCGGGCTTACAGGATCGTCTTGGTCGCGACGTTCGATATGTCGCTCTCCATGCCCGCGCTGTTGACGGCGTAAACCGCGAAGAACCACTGGCCGATCGCCAGATTGTTCACGGTGAAGCTCGAAAGTCCCGGGTTGTCGACGTCGGCCGATTCGCTGAGATCGCTCGCGCTGCGGCCGTAGGCGACGCGATATCCCGCGAGGTTGGTGAGCGCGCTGCCATCGGTGTTGGTGGTCGGCGGCGTCCAGCTCACCGTCGCGGTGCCGTTGGCGACCTGCAGTACGGCGATCGAGAAAGCCGGCAGCGAGACGCTCGCCTTGCCGTCGGTCACGGAGATCGTGATGCTGCTGAACGTACCAATATCTGTCAGTGCGGGTGTCCCCGACAGACGGCCGGTAGTCGTGTTGAACGTGGCCCAGGCCGGTTTGTTCGTGATGCTGAATGTCAGCGTGTCGCCATCAGCATCCGCCGCGCTCGGCTGGAAGGCGTAGGCGACCAGCGCCAGCAGCGATGCGACCGGAGAACCGGAAATGGTCGGCGGGCGGTTGGCAGGCGCCGTCACCTGGATCGTGAACGAGGGCAGCGAGGCCGTGGCCACGTTGTCGGTCACCGAAATCGTGATGCGCGCGGACGTGCCCACGTCGGCGGTGGCCGGCGTGCCCGACAGTCTGCCGGTGGTGGTGCTGAACGTCGCCCAGGCTGGCTTGTTCTGGATGGAGTAGACCAGCGTGTTGCCGTCCGGATCGCTGCCGACCGGGCGGAAGCTGTACGCGGCACCGGCGAGGATCGTGGTGGCCGGCGTCCCGGTGATGGTCGGCGGGCGATTCGCCGGAGCGTTCGCGGTCACCGTGATGCTGAAGGCCGGCAGCGCTGCGCTCAGCGTGCCGTCGCTGACGGTGATGATGATATTGCTGGTGGTGCCGACGCTGGCGGTGACCGGCGTTCCGGTCAGCTGGCCGGTGGCCGGCGTGAACGTCGCCCAGCTCGGCTTGTTCTGGATGCTGAAGGTGAGGCTGTCATCGTCCGGATCGTCGCCGACCGGAACGAAGTTATAGACCTGCATGACGGTGGCGGCGGTCGCCGGCGCACCCGCGATCGTCGGGGCCTGATTGGAAATGGGCGGCGGCACCGTGGCGGCGCTGCTCACCTGAATGCGAAATGCCGGCAGCTGGGTGATCGCCTTCGAGTCGCTGACTTCGATGGTGATCATGCCGGTCATGCCGACGTTGGCTTCAGCGGGCGTTCCGGTGATCTTGCCGGTGGTCTTGTCGAAGGTGGCCCAGGCGGGCACGTTGTCGGCTGAGAACTGCAGCGTGTCGCCATCCGGATCGGCGGCCTCGGGTTGAAAGGTGTACGGCGTGCCGGCGGTCAGGGAGGTGACCGGCGTGCCGCTGATGATGGGCGGCAGGTTGCCGGCGCCACCAGCGCTGCTCGAATCGCCGGTGCTGCCGCACGCGGCGAGAGCCAGCGAAGCGAGAGCCACTAACAGCCATTGTTTGCCGCAAATTCGCATTGTTCAGATCCTTCAGATTCCAACTTGTCTGCAAGACCGAAGCTATGCGGCGACAACAGTAATGACGGTATGCGAGACCCGAAGGGCGTCTCCCGATACCGGCAACCCCGCTGTCTGATGCCGCTGTGCGCTTCAGACCGGAAGCTTTGCGTCCCCGCCTCACGACGGGTATGCCTTTGCTCTGGCGACGAGTAGAACGTGGAAGATCAGCATTTACAAACTGTCACCAGTGGCAGACACAGGGGGACTCGGAACCGAAAAATTCGGTGAACAGGTTCCATGCAGCACATTCATGACGATGTGACGCAGTCGCTTCTGTTTACTTGACATACCTGAGACTGGACCGTAAGTTGCCGCGCCTCGCGTGGGGCCATAGCTCAGCTGGGAGAGCGCTTGCATGGCATGCAAGAGGTCGACGGTTCGATCCCGTCTGGCTCCACCATTTAGTCTGCGTCCCCATCGTCTAGAGGCCCAGGACATCGCCCTTTCACGGCGGTAACGGGGGTTCGAATCCCCCTGGGGACGCCACCTTTGCGACAGAGCCCACAGTTGCGAACGCCAGCCGGCGTTCGCGGGCCCAGCTCTTAATGGTTCTTGCCTAGACTCGCGGCCACATGCGAGTAGGACTTTTTGGCATAACTTGGCACCCAGCCCTCGTGCTCCTGTGGCTGGCAGAGTCGGCAGCGGTTTTGGTCGCGAGCCGGTTCGCGTGCCGGCTGGTAGGCGGACCCTCCCTCGACCCGGCGATCGACTGGACGCAGGCCGCAGTATTTGGTGGCAGCGTAATCCTTGCCATGGTTGCGATGGGATTGTTCACGCGACGCATGCGCGATCGCATGGCGGGCGTGGTGCTGCGCATTTCACTGAGCGTCATCGCCGGCGGTCTGCTGAGCGGGCTCATCCTCGGCTTCTGGCCTGACTACAAATTCACGCTGACCGAATTCGTTTCCTCGATGGCGTTCGCGTGGCTGCTGCTGGTGCTGGTACGCGTCGTTTCGCAGCGTCTGATTGACGAAGACATCTTCAAGCGACGCGTGCTGGTGTACGGGGCCGGAAACAATGCGATGCGGATCGCGAAGCTGCGCCGTCGCGCGGATCAGCGCGGTTTCAAATTGCTCGGGTTCGTGCCGGCCGAGGGCGAGGACGTCGAAGTTCCGGAGGATCGGGTGGTGCGCGTCAGCGGTGCGCTGCACGAATACGCGCGCGAGCACGCCATCGAAGAAATCGTCGTGGCGATGGACGACCGGCGCCGCAGCTTTCCGCTCAAGGATCTGCTCGAGTGCCGGCTCGCCGGCATCGTGATTTCCGAACAGGTCACTTTTCTCGAGCGCGAGACCGGCAAGGTTCACCTCGAGCTGCTGACGCCGAGCTGGATCATTTTCGGCGGTGGCTTCCGCCGCAACGGCATGCGCGTGCGCTCCGAGCGGATCTTCGATCTGCTGGCGAGCTCGGGCCTGCTGCTGCTCGCGTCACCCATCATGTTGCTGACCGCACTCGCCATCAAGATCGAGGACGGACTGTCAGCGCCGGTGTTCTACGGGCAGGATCGGGTCGGCTTTGCCGGCCGCATCTTCCGCGTGCTCAAGTTCCGCAGCATGCGCGTCGACGCCGAACGGGACGGCAAGGCGCAGTGGGCGACCACCAACGACAATCGCGTGACCGCGCTCGGCAAGTACCTGCGCAAACTGCGCATCGACGAGCTGCCGCAGCTGCTCAACGTTCTGCGCGGGGAAATGAGCTTCGTCGGGCCGCGGCCCGAGCGGCCACAGTTCGTCGACAAGCTGGCCGAGACGATTCCTTACTATCGTGAGCGCCACTGCGTGAAGCCTGGCATCACCGGTTGGGCGCAGCTCTGTTATCCGTACGGCGCGTCGGAACTGGACGCGGTCGAAAAGCTGCAGTACGACCTTTTCTACGTAAAAAATCACGACCTGGTGTTCGACATGCTCATACTGCTGCAAACCGTGGAAGTGATCCTGCTGGGCAAGGGTGCGCGTTAGCGCCTGACTACCTTCGCGGACACGAGGGGACATGATCGGGCTCATTTACGCGTTGGCCGCAACCATCCTGCTGGTGGTTGGCGTCGTGCTGCTGATCCGTCGGGGTCAGAGCGAACCGGCGCGCAATGCGGCCGTGGCCGCCATCGTGAGCGCCGGTTGGGCTGCGCTCATGTGGAGCCAGATGCCGGCCCACGCCTGGCCCACCTGGAACGCGATGATGGCGGACGGCTTTCGCTTCGGCGCGTGGCTGATCGCGCTGCAGGCCCTGGCATCGATCGAGATCCCGGCCTGGCTGCGGCGCATGAGCCTCGGGTCGTGTGCGGCACTCATCATCTACACCGCCTTTGGCGCGATCGCGCAGGGTGCATCGCCGCTCAAGCTGTATCCGCAGGCTGGATTCCTCACCGCGCTGGCCGCGCTCGCTGCCACGCTGCACGTGTGGCGGCACGCCTTTCATGGCGCCTCGCGCGAAGTGAAGTGGTGCGCCTCTGCGGTGGCCGGGCAGTTCGCGATCGATGCGCTCACCTATGCGCAGGCGCACTGGCAGGGCGACGTCGATCCTTCTCTCACGGCGCTGCGGCTGGCCGCGGTCGGCGCGTCGCTGCTGCCGCTGGTATACGGCGCGTGGCGCGTGCCGGTGGCGGCGCCGCGCGTGTTCGTGTCGCGGCAGGTGATGTTCTACACCGCGAGCTTCATATTCCTCGCGCTGTACTTCGGCGCCACGGCGCTGGGCGCGTACTTCGTGCGTGGGTTGAGCGCGGAATGGGGCGGCGTGCTGCAGACGCTGGTGATCGCCGGCGCGGCTACGGCGCTCATCGTGTTCCTGCTGGCCGAGTGGCCGACGCGCCGGCTGCGCGTGTTCATCTCCACGCATTTCTATCGCAACAAGTACGACTACCGCATCGAGTGGTTGCGATTCGTACAGACGCTGTCGGTCGGCGAAGAACCCGACGCCCGGCGCAACGCGGTGCGCGCGGTGGCGCAGATCTTCGACAGCGCCAGTGGCCTGCTGCTGCTGCGCGACCGGGACGCCGGCCGCTTCTATCTACAGGCGGCGTGGCCGGAGAAGAGCACGGACTTTCCCGAGGTCCTGCCCATCGACGAGGACGACGAGTTGCCGCGCTTCATGCAGGACCGGCAGTGGGTCGTCGACCTGCGCGAATACCAGCGCGCGCCCGATCGCTACGCCAACCTGCGCCTGCCGCCGTGGCTCGACCCGAACGGTCCGTGGCGCCTCGTGACCCCGTTGCTCATGGGCAACCACCTGCTCGGTTTCCTGGTGCTGCGCGCGCCGCCCGAGCCATTCACGATCACGTTCGAAGACCTCGACCTGCTGAAGACGGTGGGCCGCAACGTTGCCGTGCAGCTCGCGCAGCGGCGCGCCGACGAACAGCTGACCGAGAGCCGCCAGTTCGACGCTTACAACCGCTTCGCCGCATTCGTCATGCACGATCTCAAGAACTCCGTCGCGCAGCTGCAGTTGTTAGTCGCGAATGCCGCCCGTCACCGTCACAACCCGGTGTTCGTCGAAGATGCGATCGATACCATCCGCAACACGTCGGAACGCATGACGCGGCTGATCGAGCAGCTGCAGGGGCGCGACACGCAGGGCACCGCGCGCGTGGTCGACCTTTCGCCCATTGTTGCGGCGGCGGTTTCGCGCAGCCAGGCACGCCAGCCCGCGGTGACGGTGCAAGGGACGCTCGCGAGCGCGTTCGTGCAGGCCGATCCCGAACGGCTGACGGCGGTGATCGAACACGTGATGCGCAATGCGCAGGAAGCCTGCGCGGCGAATGGCCAGGTGGGGGTCGAACTCGGCGTCGATGCGACCGAAGCGCGACTCACGGTGGTCGACGACGGCGTCGGCATGGACGAGGAATTCCTGCGGCAACGTCTGTTTCGTCCCTTCGACAGCACCAAGGGATCGAAGGGCATGGGCATCGGCGCGTACCAGGTGCGCGAATACGCGCGCACGCTCGGAGGCGACGTCGAGGTGTGGAGTGCACCCGGGCGGGGCACGAGGTTCTGTATTAGGCTGCCGCTATGTCCGAAGAAAAACCCAGACTCCTGATCGTCGAAGACGATCTGGGACTGCAAAGACAATTGAAGTGGTGCTTCGACGAATACGAAGTGCTGATGGCCGCGTCGCGTGAAGAAGCGCTGACGATGGCGCGCCGTTTCGAGCCGTCGGTGGTGCTGCAGGATCTCGGCCTGCCGCCGGACGCCGAGGGCGTCACCGAGGGCATGCAGACGTTGCGCGACATCCTGAGCCTGGCGCCGCAGACCAAGGTCATCGTCGTCACGGGCAACGCCGATCGCGACAACGCGGTGCGCGCGGTCTCGCTCGGCGCCTACGATTTCTACCAGAAGCCGGTCGACACCGATGTGCTGCGCTTGCTGGTCGGCCGCGCGTTCCAGATTCACGCGCTCGAAGAGCAGAACCGCCAGTTGCGCGAGGCGCAATTGACCTCGCCCATGGAAGGCTTCATCGCCACCGACGACGCGATGTTCAAGGTCTGCCGCATGATCGAGAAGGTCGCGCCCACCGACGCTTCCGTGCTCATCCTCGGCGAGAGTGGTACGGGCAAGGAACTGGTCGCGCGCGCGCTGCACGCGCAAAGCGGCCGCAGTGGTGCGCGGTTCGTCGCCATCAATTGCGCGGCCATTCCGGAACAGTTGCTCGAAAGCGAATTGTTCGGCTACGAGAAGGGCGCCTTCACCGGCGCCGTCAAGACCACGCTCGGAAAAATAGAGGTCGCGAGCGGCGGGACGCTGTTCCTCGACGAGATCGGCGACATGCCGCTGGCGCTCCAGGCCAAACTACTGCGGTTCCTGCAGGATCGCATCATCGAACGCGTTGGCGGCCGCCAGGAAATCCCGGTCGACGTGCGCGTGGTGTGCGCCACCAATCGCGACCTGCAGCAGTTCATCATCGAGCAGAAGTTCCGCCAGGATCTGTATTTTCGCATCGGCGAAGTCACCATCAACGTGCCGCCGCTGCGCGAGCGGTCGGGTGGTGCGACGGTGCTGGCGCACGCCATGCTGCGCAAGTTCGGCAAAGTCGGCGGCCGGCCGAAGCGCGGCTTCACGGAGGACGCGACCGCGGCGCTCGAGGCTTATTCGTGGCCGGGCAACGTGCGAGAACTCGAGAACCGCGTCAAGACGGCGATGATCATGGCCGAAACGCCCATGCTCACCGCGGAAGATCTCGGGCTCAAGGAGGGCGCCGAGAGCGCGCTGCTGTTCAATCTCAAGGAAGTGCGCACGCGCGCCGAGCGCCAGGCCATCCGCCAGGCGATGTCGATCACCGACGGTAACGTCTCGAAGACCGCGGAGTTGTTGGGCGTGAGCCGTCCGACGCTCTACGATCTCATGGAAAAGTACGGGATCCGGGCGCCGACGTGACCGCGGCGAAGACTCCCGGGGCTGCCTCCTCGCGCGCGGGGTTCGCGGCGCGGGTCGACTGGCGAAGCTGGTATGTGCCGGTCGCACTGGCCGCCGTCGTGCTGCTCACGGGCGTTCTTTATTGGCCGTCCGCGCAATCGCTGTTGTTCGAGTGGTTCGATGTGCCCGCCAGCGCGTATCGCCACGGCTCGCTGATCGTCGCGATCACCCTGTGGCTGCTGATCCGCGCGGCGCGGGATCAAGCGCCGCCGGTTGTCCCGGGCGCCGCGATATTCCTGCCGCTGACACTTCTCGCCGCAGCGAGTCTCGCGTGGCTGATCGCGGTGCGCGCGGGAGTCCAGGTCGCGCACCAGGCGCTGTTGCCCATCATCATCTGGCTCAACGTCCGGATCATCTTCGGGCAACGAATCGCCGTGCGATCGCTGGTGCCGATCGGCCTGCTGTATTCGGCCATCCCGATCTGGCACGTGTTCGTGCCGGCGTTGCAGGCGATGACCATTTCGGTGGTGAGCGCGCTGCTGCGCATCGTCGCCATTCCGGCGTACGTCACGGGAGATTTCGTCCATATTCGCAGCGGCGTCTTTCACGTCGAGGACGGCTGCGCCGGCCTGCACTATTTCATCGTTGCCGCGACGATCGCCGTGCTGCACGGCGAATTACGTGGCGACCGTCGGGGCACGCGCCTCTATCTGCTCGGACTTGCGATCGCATTGGCGCTGGCGAGCAACTGGCTGCGCGTCTTCATCATCATCGTCGCCGGCGATCTCACCAACATGCAGCACTACCTCGTGCGGGTCGATCACTCTGTTTTCGGCTGGGTCGTCTTCGCGGTCGCCATGGGTGTGTTCGTGCTGCTCGGCAGGCGCGGGCGTCCGCCCGCGGCTGAACGCGCGGAGGTCGGATCGGCCTCCGAGCGCCTCGACGCGCTGCCGCGTGGCGCCGCGCGTGCCTCCGCGGTGGCCCTGTTCGCGTCGGCCATCGGGCCCGCCTGGTTGCTGCTGCTGCCGCTCCGTACCGCAGCGGCAGCGAATGTCGCCGTTCCCACTGCGATCGAGGGTTGGGCCGGGCCGAGGGAGTCCTGCCGCGGCCGCTGGCGGCCGCGGTACCGGACTGCCGACCTGCATACGCAGCACGAATTCTCGCGGGGCGGGGCGGCGGTGTGTTTCTACTCCGCCACCTATCTAATACAGCACCAGGACAAGGAACTGATCGGATACTCGACGTCGGCGTACGACCCGAACGGCGAAATCGTGTCGGCGGGAGCGCGCGACGTCGCCGACCGGACGGTCAACGAAGTCCAGCTCGGCAATGAGACCGGCTCCGATCGAATCGTGTGGTATGCGTACGTCGTGGGCGAGCGCGAGATGCGGCGCGGCGTCGCGGCGCAGTTGAGCTACGCGCTCGGCAGCCTGCATGGGGCGCCGGCCGCCAGCGTCTACGCGATCAGCGCTTCCTGCGTTCCGGATTGCGCGTCCGCCCGCCAGCTGCTGACCGATTTCCTGCCGCATGTCACAGTCGGCACGAAGGAGAGCGTGAAATGAGATCTGCAAGGGCAAACGTCATCGGGCTGTTGGTGATGAGTGTCGTCGTGTTGTCCGGCTGCGATTTCTTCATCTCGGCCAATGGGCGTGTTGAGCGTGCCCGCGGCGAAATGGCGCAAGGTGACTATCAAGCCGCGGTGATCGATCTCAAGAACGCGCTCGAGAGCGAACCCGATCACGTGCAGGCACGACTGCTGCTCGCCCAGGTCTCGCTGCAGCTTGGCGACGTGCGTGATGCGGAAAAGGAACTGCGGCGCGCGCGCGATGCCGGCGCCAAACCCGCGGAGGTCGCAGAACTCACCGCCGAAACCCAGCTGGCGCTCGGGCAGGGACGCGAACTGCTGGCGCAGATCGACTCGAACCAGCTGGCATTGACCGAACCCATGCGCTCTATCTACCGTGGCGAGTCGCTGCTCGCGATGGACAAGGCCGACGACGCAGCCGCGGCATTCGAGTCGGCGCAACGCACCAGCCCCGCGCGGCCGCGTGCACTCATCGGGCTCGCGCGCGCGCGCGCGCGGCAGAGGCAGGCCGACGAGGCGCTGAAACTGCTCGACGGCGTGCCCGAAAACTCGCCCGATCACGCCGCGGCCTTGCTGTGCCGGGGCGAGATACTGGCGGCGCAGGGCCGTTTCGCCGACGCGCGGCGCAGCTTGCAGACCGCGCTGACGGCGCACGGGAACCTGACGATCTACGACAAGGCGAAACTGCTCGCGATCCTCACCGAATCCGATCTGGCCGCGGGCGACGTCAACGGGGCTCGCACCAGCCTGCAGTCACTCGCGCAGATTGCCCCCAATGCGCCGCTCACGCTGTTGCTCGGCGCCCGCATCGCCATGGCCACGCAGGACTACGCGGGCGCCACCGCCGGACTGCAACGCGTGGTTGCCGGCATGCCCGATTTCGTGCCGGCGCGATTCCTGCTCGGCGCGGCGTTGATCGCGCAGGGCAACATCAACCAGGCGGAGTCTCATCTCACGCGCGTCGTGGCACTGGCGCCGGACAATCTCGAGGCGCGCAAATTGCTCGCACGGGTGCGTCTGCGCATGGGACAGCCGGATGCCGCGCTCGAATTGCTGTCGCCGCTGCAGTCGGATGCGGATGCCGACGTCAATTCCCTGATTGGACTCGCGCATCTTCAGCTGGGCGATACCGGCGGTGCCGTGTCGTTCCTCGAGCGCACGACGGGCGCAGGCTCGAGCCGCGAGAAGCAACTGGAGCTGGCGGCCGCCTACCTGCGCGCGCAGGCGTATCGCAAGGCCGTTGTGCTGCTGCGCGGACTGCCCCACGTCGATGGCGACGCCCAGCGCGATGCCTTGCTGATCGCCGCGGTGGCCGCCGCTGACGGCATGGAAAAGGGCGATGCGGAAATGCAGGGCCTGCTCGCCGAGCATCCAAAAGATCTCGCGTTGCTCAACACCGCGAGCCTGGTCCTCGCGCAGCGCGGAGAATTCGAGCGCGCGCGCGCCTTGTTAGGACGCGCACTGGCCGTGCAGCCCGGCGACACGATGACGCTGTTGAACTCGGCGCGCATCGAGTCCGCGGCCGGTGACACATCGACCGCGGCCGCGCGCCTGCAGGGCATCCTGACCGATCATCCCGACCACGTCGCCGCGCGTATGGGGCTGGCCCAGCTTGCCCTGCAGGCGAACGACCTGCGCCGCGCCGCGACGGTGCTCGAACCCCTGCGCGCACACGATCCGAAAGCCATCCCGCCGCGCCTGGCGTTGGCGCACGTGTACCTGCTCGACCGCCGTGTCGACGACGCGGCCAGCGTGATTGCGGAGCTCGAAAAGCTGACCCAGGGAAATGCCCCGGTCACCAATGCGATCGGGTTGTTGTATCTCGACGCGGCGCGCTACGACGAGGCGGCTACGCGCTTCAAGAGAGCGATCGACATCGACGGCAACAACGCGCAGTACTGGATGAACCAGGCGCGCGTGCAACTGGCGCTCGATCGGCGTGCGCTCGCGCGCGAGTCGCTGGAGAAGGCACATGCCGTCCAACCCGATTCGATCATGGTGATTGCGGCGCTCGCGATGCTCGACGTGCGCGACGGCCGCCCCGCGGCGGGTGCACAGCGGATTTCCGAGCTGCGCAAGGCGAATCCGAACGACCCGTCGCTGCTGGCGCTCGAAGGCGATTTCTACGCTGCCAATCACGACTACGAGGCGGCGAGCCGGTCTTTCGACGCCGCGCTATCGATGCGCCCGAGCGCGGCCATCAGCGTGCGCGCCTACAATGCGCGGCGCAGTGGCAACTTGCGCGACGCCGCGGCGCCGCTCGAAAGCTGGGTGGCTAAGAAGCCGGACGACTTTCCGGTCCAGGCGGTGCTTGCCCAGGCCTACATGACCGGCGGCCAGGCCCGCCGGGCGCAGGCGAAGTATGAGTTCCTGGTCGACAACGCGACGCCGAACGCGGTGATCCTCAACAACCTTGCGTGGCTGTACTACCAGGCAAACGACGCGCGCGCCGAGGCGACTGCCGCGAAGGCTTACCAGTTGGGCCCCACGAACGCGTCGATCGCGGATACGTACGGCTGGATCCTCACCGAGCGCGGCAAGGCCGCCGACGGATTGAAGATCCTCAAGACAGCCGAGGCGACTGGCGGCCCGGACGTGAAATACCACTACGCCGCGGCATTGGCGCGCAGCGGGAACCCCGACGAAGCGCGGCGCGTGCTCAAGGCGCTGCTCGAAACCAGCGAGTCGTTCAACGCGCAAGCGGATGCGCGGCGCCTCATGCAGGAACTCTCTACCCGGTAGCATTCCCGCTCTGTCGAAGTTTTTTACAGGCTGTCCCATACCCTGAAGCAACTTGAACGAATGCGAAGCAAGTCACAGTCGCAGCGACGGCCCCGAAGGACCCGCTCTGTTACCCTTCGTCCGGTCCCGAAAGCCGCTTGCCGTCGGGCCTTTCAGAGCTCAATAAGTCCATGAATTTTTGCACTAACCTGCTCGCCAGAACCGTTGCCGGCCTCGCCATGGCCGTAGCATCGCACGCGGCCCTCGCGGACACGCCCGCGTCGCCTGCGTCCCCGGTACCCGAGACCGCCAAGGTCGATTCGACCTACATCATCGGTCCCGGTGACACTCTGCAGATTTTCGTCTGGCGGCAACCCGAGCTGTCGGTGTCGGTGCCCGTGCGACCCGATGGCAAGGTGTCCACGCCGCTGGTCGAAGACATCGTCGCGGTCGGCAAGACACCATCGCAACTCGCGCGTGAAATGGAAAAGGTGCTGTCCGAGTACGTGCGCTCGCCCCAGGTCAACGTCATCGTGAGCCAGCCCATCAGCACCTACAGCCAGGTGAAGATCATCGGCCAGGTCGCCAAACCGCAGGCGCTGCCGTTCCGTGAAGGGATCACCGCGCTCGATGCCGTGCTCGCGGTCGGCGGATTGGCCCCGTTCGCCGCCGGCAACCGGGCAAAGGTCGTACGGACCGAGAATGGCAAACAGCGCGAATTGCGCATCAAGCTCGACGACATCATCAACAAGGGCGACATGCAGCAGAACATCCTGCTGCAACCGGGCGACGTGCTCGTCGTTCCCGAGTCCCGCTTCTAGGCTGTCCATGCACGACCTGTTCAAACGGCTACTGGACGATTTTCGCGGCGCGTGGCGTTTCCGCCGCTACGCACTCGCGGCGGCGTGGGCTGTCTGCCTTGCGTGCTGGACGATCGTGTTCATGATGCCGGATGAATACAACGCGAGCGCGCGCGTGTTCGTCGATACGCGCACGGCGCTCGCGAGCTACATCAAGGACCTCGCGATCCAGCAGGACGTCAGCGCCCAGATCAATTTCGTGCGTCAGTCGCTGCTCAGCCGGCCAGCACTCGAAAAAGTGATCCGCGAGACCGATCTCGATCTGCGCGCGAAGACGCCGCAGGCGCGTGCTTCGATGGTCGACTTGCTGCTCAAGGAGATCAGCGTTACAGCTAGCGATGCCGGCACCGGCGGCCTGGTGTTCACCCTGAGTTACAACGACCGCGATCGCGCGACCAGCCTGCGCGTGGTCGAGATGCTCATGAACACGTTCGTGGAGGATGTGCTCGGCGGCAAGCAGTCGGGCTCGCAGGTCGGACAGAAATTCCTGCGCGAGCAGATCGAAGAATACGAAACGAAATTGCGCGAAGCTGAGGCACGGCTCGCCGACTTCAAGCGACGCAACGTGGGCTTGATGCCCGGCGCCCAGGGCGACTATTTCTCGCGACTGCAGAACGAGCTGTCGAACATCGAGAAGAGCAAGGCGGATCTGTCGATCGCCCAGTCCGGCCGCGAGGAGCTCCAGCGGCAGTTGCGCGGCGAAGCCACCTCGGCCGCGCACTCGACCAGCGGGAGCGCCGCCACGAGCGAGACGGCGATGCGCATCCAGGAAGCGCAGGCAAAGCTCGACAACCTGCTGCTGCAGTACACCGACAAACATCCTGACGTGATCGCGCTGCGCCAGACCATCGTGCAGCTCGAGGAGCGCCGCAAGACGGAACTCGCCGCGATGCGCGGCGGCGGCGGCCTGCCGGCCGGCGCGTCCGCGAACCCGGTGGTGCAGAGCATTCAGCTCTCGATCAACCGGGCGGATGTGGAAATCGCGGCGTTGCGCACCCGGATCGGAGAGGGCGAGCGCAACGTGGCGGAGTTGAAGAAATTGGTCGACACGGCTCCGGAAGTCGAAGCCGAGTTCACGCGCCTCAATCGCGACTACGACGGCATGCGCGAGCGCTATGCCGCGTTCGTCGATCGCGCCGAGCGCGCGAAGATCGGCGATCAGGCCGAAGAAACCGATGCGGTGCGCTTCGAAGTGCTCGATCCGCCGGCCGCGAAAATGGAGCCGGTGGCGCCGAATCGTCCGCTGCTGCAGATCGGCGGTTTGCTGTTCGGTCTCGCCTGCGGTGCCGGCCTCGCCGTGCTGTTGCACCAGCTGCGGCCGGTGTTCACGAGCAGCCGCGTCCTCAGCGAGGTCACGCACCTGCCGGTGTTGGGCGTCGTCAGCGAGACCTGGCTCGACAAACACCGTTCCAGCCGCCGCGCCGAGCTCATTCGCTATTCGATCGCCGCGGGTGCGCTGCTGGTCGTCTTCGCGTTCATACTGCGCTTCAGCGGATCCGTCATCCGCATGGTGCAGTGAACACCATGGGTAGTTTGGAGTCGGCATGAGCCTGGTTGAAACGGCCCTCAAGAAGCTTCAGGCATCCGCGCGTGACGGAAAGACCGCGGATGCGGCGTCCGTCGTACGGGCGCCCGCGCCGGACCGCGCCAGCGCGCCGGCCGTGGCCGCCAAGCCCGCGCAACCACCGGCTCCCCTGCGGCGCATCGCGCAGCACGCGCCCATTCGCGTCGATCGGACTCACCTGCGTGCCTCCGGCTTGCTGGCGCCCGAAGACCAGGAGCGCCAGATCGCCGATCAGTTCCGCCAGATCAAACGCCCGCTCATTGCGAATGCCTACGGTCGGGGCTCCAAGAAAGTGCCGAACGGACACCTGATCATGACCGCGAGCGCGCTGCCGAACGAAGGCAAGACGTTCACGAGCATCAACCTCGCGCTGAGCCTCGCAATGGAGAAGGACATCACTGTGCTGCTGGTGGACGCGGACGTCTCCAAGCGGCACATCAGTCACATCTTCGGCGTGGACAAGGAAGCGGGCCTGCTCGATGCGCTCAAGGACGACACGCTCGATCTCGAGTCGCTCATCATTCCGACCGATATTCCGGGCCTGCAGCTGTTGCCGGCCGGTAATCGTACGAGCATCGCCACCGAACTGCTGTCGAGTGCGCACATGGACCGCACCGTCGCCCGTCTCGGCGCGCACAGTCCGAACCGGATCGTGCTGCTCGATTCACCGCCGCTGCTGCTGACGAGCGAGTCGCGCGCGCTCGCGGCCATCGTCGGACAGGTGGTCATCGTGGTGAACGCCCGCACGACGCCGCAACAGGCGGTGCTCGATGCGGTCAGCCACGTCCCGGCCGACAAGTCGGTGGGCTTCATCCTCAACCAGTGCAACGTGCGCACCTCCGAAGGCTATTACTACGGCGACGGGACGTACGGCGAAACGCACGGATGATGCGGCAGCGCGCCGCGCGGACGATCTAACCAGTCAGGGAGTATCAGCGATGAAACCAGGGAGCCGACGGTCAACGACCGCGCTGGGCGCCGTCGTCGCCGGCCTGCTCGCGAACGCGGCAGCGCGCGCGGCGGAGCTGAGCTATGGATTGGATGTCGGCGTGGGACACAGCGACAACATCACGCGCGTGGAAGAAAATCAGCAGGACGAATCGATCGCGAGCCTGGGTGGCCAGTTGCGGCTCGATCATGATTCAAAGCGTTTGCGAGCCAACGTCGCGACGCGCCTCGAATATCTCGATTACCTGGACGACACCTACGACGGCGAAGTGGTCGGCAACCTGGTCGGCAATGCCGTAATGGATATCGTCGAGGATCGGCTCACCTGGACGCTCGAGGACACGTTCGGGCAGACCACGCAGAATCAGTTTGCGGCCTCGACCCCCGACAACCGCGAAAACGTCAACTTTCTGTCTACCGGTCCGGATCTGTCGCTGTCGCTGGGATCGCGCAACAAACTGTTGCTGAACGGCCGTTATGTCGACGTGCACTACGAAGACAGCGAGCTCGGCAACCAGCGCGTCCGCGGCTCGCTCGCATTGCGTCGTGACCTGTCCGACGCCACGAACGTGTCCATCAACGTCACGACCGAACAGGTCAGTTTCGATGACGACGCGGAGTCCGGCGACTACGACAACAACGAGGCGTTCCTGAGTTATTCGCTGGATGCGGCGCGTACCACGATGTCGATCGACGCGGGCGCCACCGAGATCACTTCGGACGGCGAAAGCAACAGCAGCTGGCTCGGCAGACTCGAACTCACCCGGCGCGCTTCTTCCTCGCTCACCGTCGGCCTTGAGCTCGGGCATGATTTCTCGGATGCCGGCAACGAGTTCGCCAATCTGCAAGCGGATCAGCCGGGTTCCACCGATCCGGTGTCGGTACAGCAAACCGCCATGCCGTTCGAGAATACCTACGGCAGCGTCTTCGGCCGCTTCGCGCGCAACCGCACCGGCTTGCAACTGCGCGCCGGGTATTACGACGAGAGCTACGATGCCCAGCCGCTGTTCGACCGCAAGCGCATCACGCTCACCCTGAGCGTGGATCGCACCCTGAACGCTTCACTGAGCGCGATCGTCAGTGCCAACTACTCGCGCCAGGAATACGACGCGCTCGACCGCAAGTTCGCCGACCTGGCCGCGACGTTCGGCGTGCGCTGGAAAGTCAGCCGCTCGAGTTTCGTGAGCTTCGACTACCAGTATCTGAACCGAAACGACGATGAAGGCGGATCGGACTACAGCGCGAGTGAAATTTGGGTGCGCTTCGGCTACCTGGTCGGCGAGGGCGCTGCCGGCGGCCGCGGCCCCTGATCTCCCGTGCGGATTTCGATAGCGTCCTCCGCGCCAAAGGAGTGGGATCAGTTCGTCAGCCGCCACCCGCAAGCGACGGCATACCACCGCGCCGCGGCGGTGGAAATCGGCCGGCGTGCCTTCGGCCTCGAGACCTTCTATCTATCGGCGACCGATGACGCCGGAAATCTCGCCGGCGTGTTGCCGCTGGTCGAACAATCGAGCCTGCTGTTCGGCCGTTTCCTGAGTTCCGTGCCGTTTTTCACCTACGGTGGAATCCTGGCGAATGAAACGCAGATCGCGGCGGCGCTTGCCGATGCCGCCGGCGCCCTCGGGCATGAGCGCCGCGCCAAACACGTGGAGCTGCGCCACAGCGCGCCACTGCCGCGTCTGCCGCTGGCAGATCGTACCGACAAGGTCTCGATGGTCCTGCAACTGCCCGCCGATGAGGCCGCCTTGTCGAAGCAGCTCGGCTCGAAGCTGCGCTCGCAGATCAAGCGCGCCGAACGCGAGGAGCCGACCATCCACTGGGGCGGGCCTGAGCTGCTCGCGGATTTCTACCAGGTGTTCGCGCACGCCATGCACGATCTCGGCACGCCGGTGTATCCGCGGCGTTTCTTCGACTGCACGCTGGCGGCCCTGCACGGTGCGATCGACGTGCTCGTCATTCGCGTGAAGGGCCGCGCGGAAGCGGCCGCTATTGTCATCCGTCACGGAGACCGGATCGAAGTGCCGTGGGCGGCATGTTCGCGCGCCGGCAAGCGCGGCGCGCTCAACATGCGCATGTACTGGGAGATGCTCAAGCTGTGCGTCGCACGCGGCGTCAAGTCGTTCGACTTCGGACGTTCGACCGTCGACAGCGGCACGTATCGATTCAAGTCCCAGTGGGGCGCGCAGCCGTTGCAATTGCACTGGTACTACTGGCTGCCGCGGGGCGCGGACATCCCGCGGCTCAATCAGTCCAATCCGAAATATGAGCTCGCTGCGAAAGTGTGGCGGCGGTTGCCGCTGTGGAGCGCGAACCTCATGGGCCCCTGGGTGGTGCGCAACCTGCCCTGAATCATGTGTGATCGTCGCGCAGGTTCGGGTGCAACCAGCCCGGCAGCGCGAGCATCACGCGAAATTGTGCCGCCGTCACCCCCAGGCCGATTCCGATGCGCCGCAATTCCATCGCCTCGAGCGCGCCTAACCAGTTGACGCCCTGCCGGAAGGATGCCGCCAGTTCGTACCCGCAAGCGCGCGCGCTCGCCAGCGCGCGCGCATCGTAGGTATCCGGCGTGCCGAATGGATAGGCCAGCGCGCGCACGGGGCGCGCCAGCAGGCGCTCGAGATAGGCCTTCGAGTCGCGCAGTTCGCGTTCGATGACGTCGGTTGCGGCGAGGGCGAGGTTGGGATGCGAGACCGTGTGGGAGCCGAACTCGATGCCATGGCGCGACATCTCGAGAATCTGTGTCTTCCCGATCGGGCGGCTGAGATCGTCGGCCTGCGCGTCGATGAAATCCGCAAAGCGCACGCGCCACTCCTCGACCAGCGCACGCCGCCGCGCATTCGCGCAGGACTTGAGCACTCGATGCAGTTTCCCGATCGAGTCGCGGCGCGCCGCGGGGTCGTCGCCCGCCGGCAATCCTTCCGGACACTCCTCGAAAGTGATCCCGCGCGGCGGAACGCGCAGCATGAGGTGAGCGGTGAATTCGAACCAGAATGGCTCATTGCTCTCGATGAGATCGGTCGAAACGAAAACGGTCGCCGGTACTCCATGACGCTCGAGAATCGGAAACGCCACCTCGAAGGTGTCACGAAAGCCATCATCGAAGGTGACCGCGACGGCCCGTTCCGGCAAAGTACGGCCGTGAGTCACGGCCGCAGCAATCGTGTCGAGCGATACCGGATTCGCGAACTCGCGCAGCGCGCGCATCTGGCTGTCGAACTCATCGCGCGTCGCGCTGATGAGCCCGAGATCGAGGGGGTAGGATTGCGGCTCGGCGACCGTGGCGATTCGATGATAGGCAAGAATCAGCACCGGAGTGCGGCCGCGGTCGTGCAGCCTGCGCAGCCCGGGCAGGACTGCGCAACGCAGGACGGCATCCGCCAGCCGCTGCTGCTTGCTCTTGCGTCGAATGCGATAGGTGGACATGTTCGCGAGCGTGCTGCGTTTCCAGCGCAAGAGCTGCGGCCGATACTAACATTCCGGTAATCGGGAATTCGGGAGAGCGGCAGCTGCGCGAGATCTATCAGAAGTTCAGGGCGGGCCTGCGGGC
>DATHJZ010000129.1:0-5991 GCA_035286365.1 Steroidobacteraceae bacterium
CAAAGCCCGCGCTGGTTGGCGCTGCGCGGCAGGCGGGAGGAAGCGAAAACCAATCTCGCAGCAGTGGGCGTCGCGGATCCGCAGGCCATGCTCGCGGAATTCGACCGTGCGGCCGAGCTGGCGCGCCGCAATTCGGCCGAGAAGTTGTTCGTTGCCGCCTACCAGAAGCCGATCGTGCTCGCGATCCTGCTGGCCATGTTCAACCAGCTTTCGGGCATCAACGCGATCCTCTACTACCTCAACGACATCTTCGCGGCCGCGGGCTTCACGGGTTGGTCGAATGCCCTGCAGGCGGTGGCCATCGGCGCGGCCAATCTCATCGCGACCGTGATTGCGCTGCGCTTCATCGATCGCATCGGCCGCAAGAAGCTGCTGTTGATAGGTGCGGTGGGCACCGCCTGCGCGCTGGCGGGCGTTGCCATCATCATGGGAACCGGCGAGGGCAAGGGATGGCTGCTCACCATGCTGATCGTCTTCATCAGCTTCTTCGCGTTCTCGCAGGGTGCGGTGATCTGGGTCTATCTCGCGGAGATCTTCCCGACCGCGGTGCGCTCACGCGGCCAGGCGCTGGGCAGCGCCACGCACTGGGGCATGAACGCCATCATCGGTCAGCTGTTCCCGATGATCGCCGTCTACACGCAAGCATTGCCGTTCGCGTTCTTCGCCGCGTGCATGGTCTTGCAGTTTTTCGTGGTGCTGGCGATATTCCCCGAGACTCGCGGGGTCGAACTGGAGTCGATGGCCAAGGCGCTCGCCCGCAAATCTGGAGCAACAACATGAACAAGCTGAGTCGCCGATCGCTGATCTCGTATTCGCTCGCCGCGGGCGCAGGTCTGCCGGCGTTGGCGCCGGCCGCCGTGGAGTGCACGAAGAGTCCGGGAACGCCGCCCGCGCTCGAGCCCGAAAGGCTGCTCACCGACTGGCCGTGGCTCGGGCGATATCGCGAAGACAACAAGAAAATCATCATGCTCGGTCCGGTGTCAAAGGTAGTGTTCATGGGCGATTCGATCACCGAGGGGTGGGCCGCGAGCCAGCCCGACTTCTTCAGCGGTGGCATCGTCGGGCGCGGCATCAGCGCGCAGACCACACCGCAGATGGTGCTGCGCATGCAGGCGGACGTGGTCGCGCTGCACCCGCGCGTCGTGCACATCATGGCGGGCACGAACGACATCGCCTCCAATACCGGGCCGATGACGCCTGAAGACACCCGGAACAACATCCGCGCGATGACCGAGATCGCCAAGGCCAACGGGATGAAGGTCGTGCTGGCGGCGATCCCGCCCGCTGCTAACTACCCGTGGCGCCCGGGGCTCGAGACCGCTAAGACGATCATGGACATGAACTCCTGGATCAGCAGCTATGCAAAGGTTGCCGGTGCGAGGTACGCGGACTATCACTCCGCGATGTCGAACGGGAAGGGCGGCATGAAGCCGGGACTCGCGAGCGACGAGGTGCACCCGACCGCGGAGGGTTATGCGGTCATGCGCCCTATCGCGGAGGCGGCCATTCGTTGAAGTTGCCGGTCGGATTTTGCGATCCGGGGATCATCGCCATGGGAGGCAACCGCTGCTCGCACCCATTCGAAATATGCCTGAATTCAAGCGTGTACTGGCCGAGCTCAAGCTTTTGGACTGAAACCGGCGCCGGCCGCCGCTTGCATTCGTAATCCGGGGAGCCATCATTCGTGCATGGCTACTGGTTGGGCGAAAGAAGGCGCGGTACAGGATCAGATCGACGCAACGGTCAAAGACGCGATCAAGCGAGCGAAGAGCCGCTTGCCGTCCGGGCCGTCGCTCGAATCCTGTGCGGAATGTGGCGCGAAGATTCCCGAGGCGCGCCGCGAGGCGATTCCGGGTGTGCGCCTGTGCGTCGCCTGCCAGGAGGCGCACGACCAGGAGGTCGTCAACAACGCGGGATACAACCGCCGCGGCAGCAAGGACAGCCAGCTCCGCTAATGGGGTCAGACCCCATTATCTTAGCAAAAGGGGCCAGACCTCGATCGATCGAACTACCAGCTATTGAAAAAAGGGGTGCTCGCGAAAGCACCCCTTTTTGTTGGGGCCAGGTCCGACCCCTTTTGCTAGCAAATGGGGTCTGACCCCATTTCAGTTGCAGGTGACTGTTTTGTCGGCCACGGTACCGAGCTTCACCTGCGAGAACGACAGATCGAGCTTGCCGGCCGACTCGATGACCAGCGCCTCGTTGACCTTGCTCACATCGACGCCCACGCCGCGCAGGCACTTGAGCGGCACGCCGATCGTGTGCCACTTGCCGACGGGCACGCTCGACAGCATTTCCGCGAAGGGCAGCGAGCCGCCGCAGCCTGCGCCGCAGGCCATGCCGAACTTCACGTCTTTCGGCGCGTCTGCATCGCGGCGCAGGCGCACTAACAACATCACGTCGCCATTGGCTTCGCGCGACATGTCGATCGAGCCCTCGCTGGTGATCTGGATGGTCGCCTTGCCGTCGCCTGCGAACACGAAGCGCCGGCCGCCTTCCTGGACCTGGTCGTCGACCGCGGTCACTTTCACACGGCCGCCGCTGCTTTCAACCGGAACGCTGCTGATGCGCGTCGAATCCGCGCCGTTGGAAACACGCAGCGACCAGGGCTGCACGGGCTGGCCCTTGTCGAAGAACGAACCGGTCGACATGAGCTCCGCCGGAATGCCCGGATCCTCGGTCAGCGCCGCGAGTTCAGCGGGCGCGGCGTAGGTGAGCCCAAAGCCGAAGGCGAACAACGGATCGTAGGGTTCCTGGCCGACGTTGAGCGGCGTACCGGTGGCGTCTCGCGGCCACGAGTACGACAGCTTGCCGGTGAAGTCGTAGTTCACCGAGCCGTCTTTCTTGCGGAACAGCACGTCCGTGATGCCGCCGCCTTCGCTGCCCGGCAACCAGGCCGCAACATAGGCCTGGGCCACATTCAGTTCGCGGTTCTGCCACAGCGGCCGGCCCGACATGAGGATCGCGACCACCGGAATTTTTTCATCCGCAAGCTTCTTCATGATGTCGAGGTGCTGGGTCATCGAACCCGGCAGCGTCAGCACTTTCAGGTCGCCCTGGAATTCCGCGTACGGATTTTCGCCGAATACCACGATGGCGTAGTCAGGCTTCTTCTTGTACGAACCGTCGGTCGACAGTTCTGCGCTGCCGCCACCGGCCTTGGCGGCCGCCTTCACGCCACCCCATACGGAGGTCGCGCCGGGGAAGTTGGCGTTGGTGAGGCCCGTGCCCTGCCAGGTGATCGTCCAGCCGCCGCTTTGCTTGGAGATGTTGTCCGCACCGTCGCCGGTAACCAATACATGTTTGTTAGCCGCGAGCGGCAGCAGCCCGCCGTTGTTCTTGAGCAGCACCAGGGTCTGGCGCACGGCATCGCGCGCCAGCGCGCGCTGCTCGGGGGCCGCCAGCATCTTGAAGTCGCCCGCGAGCGCACGCTTCGACGGCGGGCCGGCCTCGAACACGCCGGCGCGGAATTTGACGCGCAGGATGCGGGTGACGGCGTCGTCGAGACGCTCCATCGGCACGGTCTTGTCCTTGACCTGCTTCACGAGGTTTTCGTACAGGCCGCGCCAGCTGTCCGGCGCCATGTACATGTCGAGCCCGGCGTTGATCGCCTGTGGGCAGTTGTCGTTGGTGCAGCCCTCGACCTGGCCGTGCGAATTCCAGTCGCCGACGGTGAAGCCGTCGAAGTTCATGCGCTTCTTGAGCACGTCGGTGATCAGGCCCTTGTTGCCGGAGAGCTTGACGCCATTCCAGCTCGAGAACGAGATCATGACGGTCTGCACGCCGGCTTCGATGGCCGGCACGTAACCCGCGTTGTGGATGTCGCGCAGCGTGGTTTCCGGAATCTTCGCGTCACCCTGGTCGCGGCCGTTTTCCGTGCCGCCGTCGGCGAGGAAGTGTTTGGTCGACGAGATCACGTGGTGGCCGTTGAGGAAGTCGGGACTGCCCGGCTCGCCCTGCAAGCCCTTCACGAAGACGCCGGCGTATGAGGCGACCACGCCCGGATCTTCCGAATATCCCTCATAGGCGCGGCCCCAGCGATCGTCCTGCGGCACGGTGACGGTCGGCGCGAAGGTCCATTCGAAGCCGGTGGTGCGCACCTGCTCGGCAGTGACGCGCGCGATCTCACCTAACAACTTCGGATTGCGCGTGGCGCCCAGGCCCACGTTGTGCGGAAACAGCACGGAGCCGATGATGTTGCTGTGACCGTGCATGGCATCGGTGCCCCAGATCATCGGGATGCCGACGCCGCCGTCGCTGGTGTCGATGGAGGCGGCGTAGAACTCGTCCGCCAGTTCGAGCCACTTCTTCGGTGGCGCCAGTTCGTCGTTGCACGGCCACAGCAACATCGTCGGCTCCGTGCTGTTCCCGCACAACGTCGGCCTCGGCGCCACGCGCAATCCGAAGTTGTTAGGTGAGATCGCGCGCGTCACCGCCGAACAGGTGCGGACCACCGGCTTCGAGTGGACCTTCGCGCCGACGGTCACGGTGCCGCAGGACGACCGCTGGGGCCGCGCCTACGAGGGTTACTCGGAAGACCCGGGTGTCGTCGCCTCCTTCGCCGGCGTGTTCGTGAAGGGCCTGCAGGGTGAGCCCGGCAGCGCCGACTTCCTCAACGGCCATCACGTGATCTCCTCGACCAAACACTTCCTGGCCGACGGCGGCACCGAAAACGGCCGCGACCAGGGCGACGCGAAGATCTCCGAAACCGCCCTGCGCGACATCCACAACGCAGGTTACGTGCCGGCCATCGAGGCCGGCGTGCAGACCATCATGATCTCGTTCTCGAGCTGGAATGGCGTCAAGCACACCGGCAACAAGGGCCTGATCACCGACGTGCTCAAGAAGCGCATGAACTTCGACGGCTTCACCGTCGGCGACTGGAACGCGCACGGCCAGGTCGAAGGCTGCACGAACGACAACTGCCCGCAGGCGTTGAACGCCGGCCTCGACATGTACATGGCGCCGGACAGCTGGCGCGGCCTCTATGAGAACCTCGTCAAGCAGGTCAAGGACGGCACCGTGCCGATGGAGCGCCTCGACGACGCGGTCACCCGCATCCTGCGCGTGAAATTCCGCGCCGGCCTGTTCGAAGCGGGTCCGCCGTCGAAGCGTGCGCTCGCGGGCGACTTCAAGATGCTGGCCGCCCCGGAGCAGCGCGCGCTGGCGCGCGACGCCGTGCGCCAGACGCTGGTGCTGCTCAAGAACAACGGCGGCCTCCTGCCGCTGTCCGCCAACAAACATGTGCTCGTGACCGGCGACGGCGCGGACAACATCTCCAAACAAAGCGGCGGCTGGACGATCACCTGGCAGGGCACGGGCCTCACCAACGCCAACTTCCCCGGCGGCACGTCGGTGTGGGGCGGCGTGAAGGCGGCCACCAAGGCCGGTGGCGGCAGCGCCGAGCTGTCGGCCGATGGTTCGTACAAGAAGAAGCCGGACTACGCCATCGTGGTGTTCGGCGAAAATCCGTACGCGGAATTCCAGGGCGACCTCAAGGTCCTGACGCTGCCGGGTTCGATGACCCAGCATCTCGACATCATGAAGAAGCTTGCGGATTCGAAGATCCCCGTGGTCGCCATCCTCATGTCGGGCCGCCCGCTGTGGCAGAACCGCGAGCTGAACCTCGCGAACGCCTACGTCGCGGCCTGGTTGCCGGGCAGCGAAGGCGGCGGCATCACGGACGTGTTGTTCCGCAAGAAGGACGGCGCGGTGAACTTCGACTTCACCGGCAAGCTGTCGTACTCGTGGCCGCGCGACGCCACCGGCACGCCGCTCAACGTGGGTCAGGACGGGTATGACCCGTTGTTCGCGTTCGGCTTCGGCATGACGTATGCGGCGCCGGCGGAGCTCGCGCCGCTGTCGGAAGATCCGGGCATACCGGCCGAGCTGATGTCGACCGGTTCGTACTTCGAGAAGGGCCAGGCCGTGCAGCCGTGGTCACTGCGCGTTTCGAACGGCACGGACACGACGCGGATCACCTCCGTGCCG
>DATHJZ010000130.1:0-7283 GCA_035286365.1 Steroidobacteraceae bacterium
GTCTTCGTCGACCACGATCGACAGCACTTCGGCCGGCGACATGGAGTTGATGACGAACTGCGCAGCGTTGTCGTCGTGCGGAATGATGTCGACGCGCTCGCCGGCGATTTCATTCGAGACGGCCTGCACGCGCGAACCGCGCATGCCGACACAGGCGCCGACCGGGTCGACGCGCGGCTCGAGGCTCTTGACCGCAATCTTGGCGCGCACGCCCGGATCGCGCGCGGCGCCGAGAATCTGGATGAGGCCCTGGCCGACTTCCGGCACCTCGAGTTTAAAGAGCTCAATGAGGAACTCGCGCGCGGTGCGCGTGAGGAACAGCTGCGGGCCGCGGGGCTCGGAGCGGACTTCCTTCAAGAATGCCTTGAGCCGGTCCTGGCTCTTCACGATCTCGCGCGGAATCATGTCGGTGCGCGGCACGAAGCCCTCGGCATTGCCGCCGAGATCGACATAGATGCCGTTGCGATCGACGCGCTTCACGACGCCCGACACCAGCGTGCCGACGCGGTCTTTATAGGCGTCGACCACCTGGGAACGCTCGGCTTCGCGCACCTTCTGCACGATGACCTGCTTGGCCTGCTGCGCGGCGATACGCCCGAACATGACCGATTCCATCGGTTCTTCGACGAAACCGCCGATTTCCGCGGCCGGATTCATGTCGAGCGCGTCTTCCATGCGCAGTTCGCGCTGGGGCACTTCCATCTCCCTGGAATCGTCGGCGAAGACCTTCCAGCGGCGGAAGGTGTCGTAGTCGCCGGTCTTGCGGTTGATGGAGACGCGCACGTCCCACTCTTCGCCGTGTTTCTTGCGGGTAGCCGAAGCCAGCGCCGCCTCGAGCGCGTCGAAGATGATTTCCTTGTCGACGCTCTTCTCGTTCGAGACCGCATCGACTACCAACAGGATTTCTTTGTTCATGGAGAAACTTCCTAACTACAGCGGGGCTAACCGCGCCTTACTGATCTCCGCGAGCTTCAAGCTCACCGAGAAATTGTCCACATCCAGATCGATACTCTCGCCATCCGCACGGCGCAAAATGCCCGTGTATCGCTTGCGTCCGTCGCGCGCCACCTTCAGCTCGACCTTCACGCGCTCGTCCACGAACTGCGCGAAGTGCGCAGGCGTCCGCAGCACGCGATCCAGTCCCGGCGAGGAAACCTCGAGCGAATACGTACTCGGGATCGGATCGTCGGCGTCCAGCAACTCGGACAGCACGTGGCTCGCATCACCGCAGTCCTCGACATCGATGCCCTCTGGGCTGTCGATGTAGATCCGCAGCGTTCCGCCACCCGCACCCGGCACGAACTCGACTTCAACGAGTTCATATCCGTGGCTCGCCAACACCGGCTCGAACTGGGCGATGAGACGGTCATGCAGTGCCGTATCCACTCGCCCTCCAACAAAAAAGGGCCCCAAAGGCCCTCCCAGACACCCGAATCACTGAGGTTTCCCTAAATGACGTCGGTCCAAAAAAACAAAAGCCCCATCGGGGCTTCTAAAAACGCTTGAATCCTTCGCGAGGCTGCACCGCCCCTACCCACCGAAGGGCGCGGATTGTACGGCAGGTATGAAGTTGTTGACAGACCATGGGCAATGCAAGTACCTTGCGTTCCCAAGGTAGCTGTCTGAACCCATGAACATCACTGAAAAACTCGCGCCAATCCGAAAGGGACTGCTCGAATTCGTGATTCTCAAGATCGTCGCCGGGGACAAGGTCTATGTCGCCGACATGCTGAAGCTCTTGGGACCCACGGAATTCGCCACCCAGGAAGGCACTTTATACCCGCTGCTCTCGAAGCTGAGGCGCGAAGAGCTGGTGGACTATGAGTGGCAGGAGTCCGAATCGGGACCGCCGCGCAAGTACTACAAGCTGACGCAGAAAGGCCGCACGCAACTGTCGACGCTCAACGATTACTGGAAAGATCTCAACCGCACCCTCGCCGATTTTGGGAATTAACGCCATGCAAAAAGTGGTCAGCATCAGTCTCAATGGAATCGCCTATCAACTCGAGGAGCCCGGCTATCTACAGCTGCGCACCTACCTCGAGCGCGCCGAGGCGCGCCTCAAGGACAGCCCGGATCGCGCCGAAGTCATGGCCGATCTCGAGCAGGCGATCGGTGAAAAATGCGCACGCCTGTTGAGCGCCCACAAGACAGTGGTCAGCTCCACTGAAGTGGAACGCATCATCCAGGACATGGGCCCGGTGGAATCTCCGGACGCCGCCGCGGCCGCGGCCGGCAATACCGCCGAGGGCGCCGCCGGCGCAGCCGGCGCCGCGCAGCCCGCGGGCCCCCTGCCCCGCAAGCGCCTGTTCCGCATCCGCGAGGGTCAGATGTGGGCCGGTGTCTGCAATGGCATCGCCGCCTACATGAACGTCGACGTGACCTGGGTGCGCATCATCGTGGTGTTGCTCACCATATTCACGACGGGCCTGCTGATCGTCGCGTACTTCGTGCTGGCGTTCATCGTGCCGGAGGCACAGACCGCGGAGGATCGCGCCGCGGCCTTTGGCATGCCGTTCAGCGCCGAAGACCTGATCACCCGCGCAAAAAAAAACTCTGAGTTTCGCGAGAACTATCGCTGGCGCCGCGAGTGGCGGCGTCAGCAGGCGCAATTCCACCGGCAGTTTCAACAGATGAACGAGCAGATCCGCATGACCGCAACGAACGCCTTCCCGCAGATGGGCCACACCGCACGTGCGTTGGCCTCGGTATTCCTGCCGATCGCCGCGATCATCGGCGCCGTGTTGTTCGTCGTCTGGATTCTCTCGATGTTCTCGCTGCTGACCCAGCACACGATCTTCGGCTGGGGACTGCCGCACGGAATGCCTATGTGGGTGGGGCTGCTGATCCTTGCGCTCGCCTATTTCCTGATTACGGCGCCGCTCAAGGCGATCCGCCATGGCGCGCATCGCGGCGCCGGTCATCACCCCGGTTGGGGCGCGCTGCACGGGCTGATCTGGATCGGCTTCACCGTGCTGTTCTTCTGGGTCGCGTACCACTGGTTCCCCGGCGTGCGTGAACTCGTGGATCAGCTGATGTGGGCCGCGAATCTCGCGGTCGAGACGATCTCGGAGACCATTGCTTGAGCAATCGGAAGGCACTGGAAACCGTCACCGTCGAAACCGGCCCCAATCCCACCACCACGATTCTCTGGATGCACGGCCTTGGCGCCGATGGCCACGACTTCGAGCCGCTGGTGCCGGAGTTGCTCGAGGCCGGAATGCCCGCCCTGCGCTTTGTGTTTCCGCATGCGCCCGTTCGCCCGGTCACGATCAACAACGGGTACCAGATGCGTGCCTGGTACGACATCGTCGGCATCGATCGGCGCTCGGCCGAGGATTTCGTCGGGATCCAGGCGTCTGCCGATGCATTGACCGATCTCATTCGCGCCGAGAACGCGCGCGGAGTTGCCAACTCCCAGATCGTACTTGCCGGGTTTTCCCAGGGCGGCGCGATGGCGCTGCACCTCGCCACGCGTTTTCCCGACAAGCTCGCCGGCGTCATTGGCTTGTCTTGCTATCTACCGCTCGCGAAGGAATTCGCGAGCGAGCGGTCATCGGCCAACCTGACCACGCCAATCTTCATGGCGCATGGTGCCCAGGATCCGGTCGTGCCGTTCTCGATGGGCGATGAATCGCGCCGCGTGCTCGAGGGCACCGGCTATCGCGTCGAATGGCATGCGTATCCGATGCCGCATGCGTTGTGCGCGGAAGAAGTCGCGGACATCAAGTCTTTCATCGCAAAGCTGCTGACCGCGAACGTATAAAGGCTCGCGAGGGCGACAACTATTTCGGCAAGCGCGCCAGGGCCTGACGCGCCCCTTGCGCCAATCTCACATCGCCCGGTAGTGGCGAGTCCGCGAGAATTTTTGCTACCCGCTCCAACGCGGCGCGCGCCCGGTCGTTGGCACCGGAGGCCATATGCCCCTGGGCCAACCAATAAGCGGCTTCTCCTGCGCCCCGATTGGACGCATCGTGATCCTGCCAATAGGTGTCCGCAGTGACGAGCGAATCGAGTGCGGCAGAAGTTTTTTTCTGGCCAAGCAGCGCGCGTCCGAGCTGCATCGCGATTTCCGCGCGCAACGGGATCATGTTCACGAACTGGCCGCGCGCGACCTCGTCGGCCTGGCGCAACCATTGCTCCGCTTCGACCGGGTTTCCGAACTCGAGCCTGGCCACACCGAGACCGAGCAAGGTATCGGCTCTGGCTTTCTGATTGCGATCCGCGGCCGAGGTGTGTGCGTCTGCCTGCCTGAAAAGAATCTCACTCTCGGCCCACCGCAATTGCAGCTGCTCGAGGAAACCCAGAGCGTTTTCGGCCGCTGGAAGCGCAGCCCGCGCCGCGCTCGACGCCGCCACCGGCAAATTCTCCTGCAGGACCCGTTTCGCTTCGGTGAGACGACCAGCCAGCGCGAGCGCGATGCCATAGTCCGATTGCGCGAGCGTCAGCCACGACCCCTTGCCCGTGTCGTACTTTTTCTCCAACTCGATCGCCTTGCGCAGTGGCTCCAATGACTGCTGCGTCTTGCGCGCCAGCAGCGTGTACCGGCCAAGACCGGTGGCGAGCCGTGCCTGCCCCTCACCTGCTTTGCTTGCGTCATAGGCCCGCCGTGCAGTGGCGATGGCAGCGCTCAAGTCTCCCATTCGCGCGTGCGCGCGCGTGAGCAGACTGAGCAGCACGCTCACTTCGCGACTGCCCGGTCCGAATGCTTCCGTCGCGAGCTTGATCCCGGTATCGAGATGCTCGATCGCCGCGACGAATTCATTCGTCTCGACCAGCAGACGCGCATACGACGACTCCGTCATCGCCAGAAGTGCAAGGCGCTCGCCCGACGGCGACATCGCCTGCGCGTCATGCAGAGTCTGCTCGAGCAGCGGCTTCGCCTCGTCGAATCGCCGCGCCAGCACCAGGTATAAAGCCAGGTTTCGCTTGGCTAATACGGTTTCCGAATTCTCTGTTCCAAGGGCGGCGACCAACACGTCGACGGCTTCGCGGCTGTTGGCAATTGCCACGTCGAGCTTTTGCTCGTCGGAATCGAAGAAGGCCAGCATCTGCAGGCTTCCCGCATACTTGCGAGCGGTCGCCGGCAGATGCGCGCGCAACACCGGCAGTACCTGGTCGAACAAGGGCCTCACTATTTCCCGCTCGCCCTGGTTGATCGCGACCGTCGCAAGACCCGACCTCGCAGCGGCGATCGAGACTTCGTCGCGCGGATGCATGCGTTCGGCGATCTCGAGAGCCTTCGTCAGCGTCGCTTTCGCCGCGTCGTATTTTTCGAGATTCACCTGGCTCTCACCGACGATGTTCAACAACTCCACGGCGTTCTCGGGTTTCGCCTGCAGTTCGCTGTCGATGCGCTGGTGCGCCAGGGCCAGCAGTTCGGCCGCGCTCATGTCGATCTTGCCCGTAAAGAACGGATCGGCCGAACGGAAGATCGAGGCGACGAATTCCTTCACCTCTTCGGCATGTCGCCGTTCACGTTCCGCGATCTGCAGTTGCCACAGCGAAACCGCAAGGCCCACACCGAGGGCCACAACCACCGCCGCCGCGGCGCCCGCTGCCAGGGCGTTTCGTCGCGCGAATTTCCGGATGCGGTACCAGGTCGAATCCGGCCGCGCGAGTACCGGCTCGCCGGACACGTAACGCCTGACATCGTCGGCAAACGCCGCGACCGTGAGATAGCGATCCTGCGGAAGCTTCTCGAGCGCTTTCTGCACGATGTTTTCGAGATCGCCGCCGAGTTCGCGGCGCAGCCGCGCCCATGACATCGATCGGCTCGCGGCCCGCGCATCCTGATCCGCGTTCCCCACCGCCCGGCTCATGCGCAGCGGCACCTCGTGGAGCACCGCGTGCTCCCACTTCGATCCCGTGTCCTCGCCCACGCGGTACGGAAGCTGGCCAGTCAGCAGCACGTACAGCAGGACGCCGAGCGAATAGACATCTGTCGCCGTGGTGATTTCCTGTCCCAGGACTTGCTCGGGTGCGGCGTATTGCGGAGTGAAAATTCTCCCGGTCAGCCGCGTGATGTCCAACGGCACGCCGGCCTTGTCCGTTTCGAAGAAACTCGCGATTCCAAAATCCAGCAGCTTCGGTGCGCCTTCCGCGGTCAGCAGGACGTTGCCAGGCTTGATGTCGCGGTGTACGACCAGGCTCGAATGCGCGTGAGCCACCGCCGCGCAAAGCTTTTGAAAAATCCCGAGGCGGGCGGCGATGTCGAGCTGTCCTTCGTCGCAGGCAATGTCGAGCGGCCGGCCAAGAACATATTCGAGGACCAGGTAGACCACACCGTCGTGAATTCCCGCATCGAGCAGCCGGGCAATGTTGGGATGCGCCAGCCGGCCGAGCACCCGGGCTTCGCGCAGGAAGCGCTCGCGCAGCGCGCCGCCCGCGAAATAGGGATGCAAGGTCTTGATCGCGACCTGCCCTTCGTAGAGCCCATCGTCGCGGCTCGCCAGCCAGACTTCTCCCATGCCGCCTTCGCCGAGCAGACGAATGATTCGGTAGGGACCGAGGCGCGCATCGGCCCGCAACGATTCCTGGGTGTGCTGGACGACGACTGGCTCCATGAAACCTCGGTTCACGACATCCGCGTGGCCGAGCAGTTTGGAAAGCAGCGCGTGCAGATCGGGCCGCGTCTGCGCCAGTGTGTTCAGCAATTCGCTGCGTTCCTCCGGCGACTTGTCCAGCAGGCGGTCCATTTCCGCCATGGCTTCGCGGTGCAGCTGCTCGTCGCGCTCCGGGGGAGCGTCGGAACCCCTAAACATCGGTTCGTACCCTTTTGCCGCGATGGAGTTCATACAGGCAGATGTTCACCGTCGCCGCGACGTTCAGCGATTCAATCGCACCGGTGCCCGGGATGGTAAACGCCTGCGCGCGCAGCGCGCCAAGCTGCTCGCGCGGCAGGCCGCGCGCTTCGTTGCCGAATAGATAGCAATCGAAATCGCGAAACACCGGCGTCGACAAAGGCTCGCCTTCGAGGTCGAGACACGCGATCCGCTCGAACCTGCCAGGCAATGAAGCGAGCTCTACTTCCAGTTCGACCGGCACGTGGAAGATGGCGCCCATGCTCGCGCGCACCACCTTGCCGTTGTGTACATCGACGCTGTCGGCGCTCAGCAGACAGCGGAAATTTCCGAACCACGCCAGCGTGCGCAGGATGGTGCCGAGATTGCCCGGGTCCTGGATTTCGTGCAGATAGATCGCGCGTTCATTCGGACGGGGCGCTGTCTGAGTGAACAGCGGCACCACAGCCACGATGCCTTGCGGCGAGCGCGTTTCGCTGA
>DATHJZ010000131.1:0-4724 GCA_035286365.1 Steroidobacteraceae bacterium
CGCCTCCGGGTTGCCGCCGATCGCGCGAATGAACAGCCCGAGGGCGGTGCGCGACAAGAGAAAGTGCAGTGCGGCCCACAGCAGCGCCGCGATCCACAGCGCCACGGGCAGGCCTGCCAGGAATCCGTTGCCGAGCTTGAAATATGGCTGGTAGTACACGGTGATGATCTGCCCGCCGGTCAGCAGCTGTGCGATGCCACGTCCAGCCACCATGAGAATCAGTGTCGCGACGATGGGCTGCATGCCGGCCTTCACCACCAGCAAGCCATTCCACAGGCCGCAGGCGGCCGCGATGGCCAGGGCGCTGGCGAGCGCGAGCCACAGCGGAAACTTGCTGGCGACTTCGCCGCTGGCGCTGAAGCTTCCTCCGATCATCAGCGCTGCCACGGCCGCGGCGATCGCAACAACGGCGCCGACCGAGATATCGAGGCCGCGGACGGCGATGACCAGCGTCATGCCGAGAGACACCACCATTAACGGCGCGGCGCGATTCAGGATGTCGATGGCGCTGCCGTACAGGTGTCCGTCGCGCCATGCCAGCGAGAGGAATTGCGGATTGAAAACGCTGCTCGCGATCAGCAGCAACACCAGAGTCGTTGCGGGCCAGAACAACGCGTGTTGCGTCACGCGCTTCATGCCGGCGCGCCCGGGGCGTTTGCGATCATCGCGTAGACCGCGTCCTCACCGCAGCCGCGTTCCAACTCTCCGGCCTTGGAGCGATCGCGCAGCACCAGGATGCGATCTGCGACGCGCACGACCTCTTCGATTTCGGCGGAGATGAACAGAACCGCGGTGCCGCCCTGCGCGAGTTCGAGCACTTCGCGCATCAGCTCCTGCTTGGCCGCCACGTCGATGCCGCGCGTCGGCTCGTCGAGAATCAGCACGCGCGGATGCGTGGCGAGCCAGCGCGCGATGATGGCTTTCTGCTGATTGCCGCCCGACAACTGCCCGATCGGTGTTTCGATGCTGGCGGTTTTCACACCGAGTGCTGCCACGAGTTTTTCGGCCAGCGCACATTGGTCGGAGAATTTCAGGAACTTGCGCAGCCCCATGCGTGCCTGCAGCGCCAGGGCGATGTTCTCGCGCACGGAAAGATCCGCCACGATGCCGCTGTGTTTGCGGTCTTCCGGGCAGAACCCGATCTCGAGTGCGAGCGCGTCGGCAGGTCCGTCGAGCCTCACGGGGTTGCCATCGATGGCGATGTCGCCAGAGTCGCGTGCGTCGAGCGCGAACAGCAGGCGTGCCAGCTCCGTGCGTCCTGACCCTAACAACCCGGCGAGCCCCAGCACCTCACCGCTGCGCAGTTCGATGTCCATGGGTTTCAGTTGCCCACGACGCGATATGTTCTTCGCGGCCAGCACCGGGGGCCTGGTCGCGGCATCCGCGGGCACGTGTGACACGGCGGGTTTTTCCGCATTCGCAATTTCGCGGCCGACCATCGCCGCCACGAGGCCGCGTGCGTCGAGTCTGGCGCAGGCGTACTCACCCACGAACTTGCCGTTGCGCAGCACCGTCATGCGGTCGCATATCTCGTACACCTGGTCGAGGAAGTGCGTGACAAACAGGATCGCCACGCCCTGGTCGCGCAGCCGGCGGATCAGCGCGAACAATGCCTGCACTTCGTCCGCGTCGAGGCTCGAGGTCGGTTCGTCGAGAATCAGGACGCGCGCATCCGTCGCCACGGCGCGCGCGACGGTGGCCAGCTGCTGCAGCGCGGCCGGCAGTCCGCCGGCGAGCTGGGTGACGTCCAGCACGATGCCGAGCCCGGCTAACAACTCGCGCGCGCGTTTGTTCGTCTCGCGCCAGTCTATGCCGCCGCCGCGACTCCACGGCCGCCGTGGATAGCGGCCCGCACAGATGTTCTCGGCCACCGAAAGGTTGGGCAGCAGGTGGCTTTCCTGGTGCACGGCGGAGAGGCCGAGTTCCTGCGCGTGGATGGGCGAAGCGGGGGTGATGGGCCTGCCAAGTAGTTCGATGCTGCCGGCGTCCGGTGCGTACACGCCCGTCAGCACCTTGATCAGCGTGGATTTGCCGGCGCCGTTCTGGCCCATCAACGCGTGCACTTCACCCGCGCGCAGTGTGAGGTCGACGCCGGCCAGCGCCTGTACGCCGGGGAAGGCGCGGGTGATGTCGCGTGCCCGCAGGACGATTTCGGGTTCGACGTTGCTCAAGCGGACTTCAGTATTTGCGCGACTGAATTTGTTGCTTCGCCGTTTCCATGGTGAATACTTGTTCGTCGACGACGATGCGTTTGGGAATGGGGCGGCCCGCGACCACTTCGGTGACCGACGTCATCAGCTGCGGACCCAACAAGGGGTTGCACTCGATCGTGACGTTCAACTTGCCGGCGATCATCGCCTCGAACGCACCCTTCACCGCGTCGATCGACACGATCATGACTTCGCTGCCGGGACGTTTGCCCGCTTCCTCGATGGCCTGGATCGCGCCGATTGCCATGTCGTCGTTGTGCGCGTACAGCAGGTGAATCGGCTTGGTCTCGGACTTGAGGAAGGCTTCCATGACTTCCTTGCCCTTGGCTCGCGTGAAGTCGCCCGACTGCGAGCGGATGATCTTGAGATGCGGGTTCGCCGCGATGATTTCCTCGAATCCCTTCTTGCGATCATTGGCCGGGGCGGAACCGACGGTGCCCTGCAGTTCGACGATGTTCACATCATCCTTCGCGTCCTTGAACTCTTCGATGACCCAGCGGCCGGCCTTGCGGCCCTCTTCGACGAAGTCGGAACCGATGAACCCGGTATATAAAGAAGAGTCGGCCGTCACGGCGCGATCGGTGAGGATCACCGGAATCTTCGCCGCACTGGCTTCCTGCAGCACCGTGTCCCAGCCCGTTTCGACCACCGGCGAGAACGCGATCACATCCACCTTCTGCGCAATGAAGTTGCGCAGCGCCTTGATCTGGTTTTCCTGTTTCTGCTGCGCGTCGGAGAAGCGCAGATCGATATTGCTGGTCGCGGCAGCGGATTTGATCGATTCAGTGTTTGCCGTGCGCCATTCGCTTTCGGCTCCGATCTGGCTGAAGCCGAGCACGATGCGCTCGTCCTTCTTTTCCTTTGCGCAGGCGGCCAGCAATGCACAACTCAGGGACAGGGCAGCGAGCGTCAGGACACGTCGTGAAACATTCATTCAACATTCCCCCAGGTTCAGAGCGCGGCAACGTCGTGCAATGCGAGGTCGCCCGGCTCGATGGCGAGCCGGTTGATCAGCGGCGCGCCCAGCGCCGGCAGATCGATCTCGAACTCGTCGCCCGCCTGCACCTTGATGTTGTCGACGAAGCTGAGCGTTGCGGTGCCGAAGAAGTGCAGGTGCACGTCGCCGGGAACGCGATGCTGCTTGTACTTGAAGTGGTGGTATTCGAGATTGGCGAAGGTATGGCTCATGTTGCCTTCGCCGGTCAGGAACGGCTTCTGCCACAACAATTCGCCGTTGCGGCGAATGCGGCTCATGCCTTCCATGTGGGCAGGAACCGCGCCGCTGTTGAGCATCGGCCCGATGCCGCACTGGCGCAGCTTCGAGTGCGCCAGCAGTAGATAGTTGCGGCGCTCGGTGACGTGATCCGAGAACTCGTTGCCGATCGCGAAGCCCAGGCGATGCGGACGGCCGTCGTCGTCGATCACGTAACAGCCCACGATTTCCGGTTCCTCGCCATGGTCTTCGGCGAAGTCGGGCGAGGCGAATGCGCGTCCGCAGGCCACGACGTTGCCGCCATTGCCCTTGTAAAACCACTCCGGTTGCATCCCTGGCGTGCGACCGGCCGGACGTCCACCTTCAACTCCCCACTTGAACATTTTCATCGAGTCGGTGAGCTCGGCATCCTGCTTGCCGATTTTCTGATGCATCGAGTCGCGCGCCGCGGCGCTGCCGAGATGCGTGAGGCCGGTGCCCGCGACCAGGCAGTGCGCCGGATCGGGATGCATGAGCGGCGGCAACAGCCGCGACGCCTCGAGCAAATCCGCGTAAGCAACCGGCGCGTCGAACGCCTCGCCGCTAACAACCTGCTCGAGCGTCCGGCGCTCGCTGATCGCCTGGCGCGCCAATTGATAGGTGCTTTCGAAGCTTGCCAGCGGCGACACGGTGCCGTTCGCTTCCACGCGTCCGACCCGTGCGCGGTCTTGGTCGGTGAATTGCAGCAGGCGCATGGTTCAGAGCCAGCCCGCGTCGACGACGTATTCCTGCGCGGAGCACGCGCGGGAATCGTCGGAGGCGAGGAACAGTGCCATCGGCGCGATGTCTTCGGGCTGCACCTTGTCAGGCAGTACCTGGTTGCGCTTGATCTCGAGTTCGCCTTCGGGCGTGTACCATTTTTCCAGTTGGCGCTGGGTCATGACCCAGCCAGGGGTGATCACGTTGATGCGGATGCGGTGTTCGCCGAGCTCGCCCGCGAGCCCGCGCGTCAGCCCGATCACCGACGATTTTGCCGTCGTGTAGACCGGGAAGTTGCGGCCCTTGGCGCCGTAGGAATTCGAGCCGAAGTTGATGATCGAGCCGCCCCCCATCTTCTTCATGCCGGGCACGACGGCCTGGATCGCGAAGAACGCGGGGCGCTGATTCACGGCGATGCGCGTGTCGTAATACTCGGGGGTGACATCCATGAGCGAATGGCGGTCGTCGTTGGCCACGTTATTGATGAGTACGTGGAAGTCTCCCATGGCCTTGGCCGCGTCGCGGATCGCGTTTTGCAATGCACCGATATCAGTTACGTCAAC
>DATHJZ010000132.1:0-10493 GCA_035286365.1 Steroidobacteraceae bacterium
CAGCAGCCCATGATCGATAAGCCCGAGGTCGGCGGGAATCGCGTCGCGCGCCTCGAGTTCGGTGCCGTAGCGGCGCAGGATCTCGCCCTCCGCGGCGCGCTCCGGGTAACTCATGTCGATGCGCAGCATGAAGCGGTCGAGTTGCGACTCCGGCAGTGGATAGGTGCCCTCGAATTCGCGCGGATTCTGCGTGGCCAGTACCAGGAAGTCCTCGGGCAGCGGATACTGATCGCGCTCCGAAGATACCTGCCGTTCTTCCATCGCTTCGAGCAGCGCGGATTGCGTCTTGGGACCGGTGCGGTTGATTTCGTCGACCAGCAACACATCGGCGAACAACGGTCCGCGGCGGAAGACGAATTCGTTTTTCGACGCATCGAAGATGTGCGTACCGACGATGTCGCTCGGCATGAGATCTGCCGTGCCCTGCACGCGCTTGAACTCGCCACCGAGCACGCGCGCCAGCGTCTTGGCCAACAGGGTCTTGCCGAGGCCGGGCGGGCCCTGCACCAGCACGTGACCGCGCGCGATCAGCGCGATACACAGCGCGCGGATGACGTCTTCCGCGCCGACCATGACGCGTGCCAGCTCGCGCTGTACGGATTGCTCGAAGGTTGCGACTACCGTGTTCATGTTTTCAGCCGTTTTTCCAGGTTGTCCAGGAGGTTCTGCAGCGGCGCGAGCGGCAGGTTGCGCTCCGCGTGTGCGTCCGCGTACCAGGTTTTCAGTTGATCGAGTTCCTGCGGCAGGATCGCCGCGTGCCGCTCGAGCCAGTGCCACAGCTCGCCGCGTTCGAGCGTCGCTCCGCTCGCACCGCGCGCCGCGCGGGCGACGCGCGCGAAGAAGTGATCGAACAGCCGCAGCGCCGTGTGAAAGGGTGCCACCGTGCGCGCCACCAGGCCGCCGGCGCGCCGCACCAGCTCGGCCTCGGAAGGATCGTGCACCGCAATGGGCGGCGCGCGTAAGCGGGTCGACCCCAGCACCCATACGAGCCACAGCCCCAGGGCGATGAAAATCGTCTTGTACAGGCGCGGATCGCGATAGAAGCGCGCCGGATCGTAGTTAGCTGACAGCCCCTGGCGGAGGTCGTCGAACAGCACGAAACCGTGGGGCGACACACTCGAACTGACGACGTTGCCGAACAGCCGCGCGTTGTCGTCGTTGGCGAGCGCGCGATTGGTGAACAGCGAACCGCTCGCGGACAGCAGGATGCGTCCCCTCCCGAGGCGTTGCTCGAACAGCGCGCCCTCGCCGTCTCCGGTGCGCGCCAGTGTGAGTACGAAATTGTCGTATGGCATCCGCAGCGACCATTCTTCCGGCTCATAGTCTGTCTCGAGTCCGAGCTTCTTCACGCCCGCCAGCAGCGCGTGCGGGCCGGTCGCCGTCAACGGAATCTTCTCGGGTGCTGCGAAGCTGCGCTTGAGGGGTTCGACCTCGGACAACTCATCGTCCTCGTCTGCGTCCTTGTTGGCGTCGCGTGCATCGGCGTCGCGCACGCGCTGCGCGAGCGGCGTGTCGTCGAGCCGCTGTTCACGCACCGCACGTGTTTCGAACTCGAGTCCCGTCAGCGACTCGATCTCGACCACCGCGCCGGCAGAGCGGCCCGCGGCCCAGCCTGGCTGATCCAGCAGGCCGGCGTTGATCAGCAGCGTGTTGCCGGCGCGCACCCACTGGTCGAGCGCGCCGAACTCGTCGCTGTGGAACACCTCGACCCCCGGCAGCGACAACACCAGCAGGTTGCCGCGCGGCGGCAAATCGGCAGAAGACAGCGCGGTGTATCGCTCGCGATACGACCGCACACTGACACCCGAGCGCTGCAGCCATTCGAACAGACCCGCATACCCGTTGCCGCGACGTTCCGCGGTGGTGGGACGCGCAGTGTCGGCATCCGGATCGAGCGACGGTGCCGGCCGCAGCCACAGGCCGTAGAACGCGGCCAGCGCCGCCAGGGCGAGCAGCAATGCCATGCCACGTTCGCGCATCAACGCCGCCCCGCGCGCGCGAATTTGTCGAGCAGCACCTTTGCGGCGCCAACCGTTTCCTCGAGCGTTTCGTCCGCGAGCCGGCGGTCGGCGTATCGAACTTCATCGGCGGTCGCGGCGACGCGATCGAGTTCCGTGCGATCGGCGGGTGAATCGAGCTCGGCGCGGCGCGCAATGGCGCGCGCGGTCAAGCCGTCCGCGGCGGGCAATCGATGTGCGCGCGTCAGCGCCTCGCCCAGCAACCGCAGCAACATGCCGGGGCGATCGGCGAGCGGCGCCGCGTTGACGTCGGCCAGCATCAGCCGCCGGCGCCACTCGGCCGCGGGATTCGCCCGCCGCGCCGCGCGACGGAAGCCCCCTAACAATCCGGCGGCGCGCAGTTCCCCCCAGACGACGAACAACGCCAGCGCGATCACCAGCGCGTAGCCCAGGTAGGTGAGCGCGCGCGACACGCCCTCGCTGGTGCGGAACTGGCGCGACCACTTTTCCAGCCAGCCCGCCTCGTCCTCGTCCTTGCGGTCTTCGAACTTCTGCTTGAGCCAGCGCTTGAAGCGCTCCCAGCGCGTGACGCCCTGCCGGCCCTGCTCGCCGAGCGCCGCCAGCACCGGCGCGAGGACGTCCTGCCGTGGCGCGGCGCGCGCCGGCCTGGTTTCATTCGCATGCCGCAACAGCTCGGCCAACGCGCGCAGGGATTCGGCGGAGATTTCTTCGCGCCGTTCGCGCAACGTACGCGGCAGCATTTCGCGCCAGGGCGAACTGTCGAGCGCCGGCAGCAGCTCCGGGCAGCGGCGCTGCACGCGCTCGATGCCGATGTCGACGCGCGGATCGAGGCGCGCGCGACATGCCTCGACCGCGCGCAGCGCTGCGTCATCGGCCGCGGCGCACGCCGCCATGCACAGTCCTAACAAGGGTAACCAGCGCTTCACGGTGTGGCTCCACGCCGCTCGCGCTCGCGCAGTTTCAGATCTTCATACGCCACGATCAGGACCGCCACCACGAACGGCACGCCGATGGCGCCGACCACCAGCCACAACATCGAGGACACCGCGGCGATCAGAAAAAGGTCCGCCCGGCCGATCATCGGTGACAGCATGCCGACGATGATCGCGGATACCGCGTAGAAAACCGCCACCATGCAGCCGGTTGCCAGCAAGGCGCCGAACATCCGCCAGGATCGGCGCCGCGAGACCCGCAGCGCCTGCGCGATCGCCGCGAACGGCCCGAAGCCGTCGCACCAGAACGCCGGCAGCGCGACAACGACCAGCGCCGTCGGCCACAGCAGCGGGACGCCGACCAACCCAAGGCCCGCGGCCGGCAGGATGTTGGAGAGCACCGAGCCCAGCGAGACCAGCGCGACCGGAAAGCCCAATGCGCCGAGCGTCGCGATCAGCGCCGCGGGCCAGCGTTTGAAAACAGCCAACAATTCGCTGCGAAAACGCGGTCGCACGCCGTTCGAGACGGCCTGCAGACGCAGGGTGATCACCCCGAGCAACGCGGTGGCGAGCAGCGCCGCGATGCTCCACGTGACCGCGCGCACGTGCGAGACGACGAATGTATGGGCGCCGGGTATCGCAAACGTCGGCGCGATGAACGTCGCGTAAACCGTCGGCAACTCGAATACCAGCACCGCGAGGCCTGAGTACGGCAGGCAGCGCAGAAGGCCGGCGCGAAACAGGCGAAACGCCGCGTCGAGCACCTCACCCGTCATGAGCGGTCGCGGCAGCGGCAAGAGGCCTGCCTTTGCTTCAAGGGGTTGCGCGCTGCTCATGCGGACATGATACCGATGCCACGCCGAACTCGTGCATCATCGCCGCCCCATGCCCGATGTGTCCGACAGCGAAAGGTTGCTGGCCGAAGCGGCCGGCGTCATCACGCGCCGCGATGCTGAAATCCTGCTCGCGCACGCGTGGAATCTCACGCGCAGCCAGTTGCTGGCGCGCGGCGGCGAACCGGTTCCGGCCGCCGTCATCGCGCGGTTCACCGATGCGTGCGCGCGGCGCGCCATGGGATTCCCGGTCGCCTATCTTCTGGGCCGGCGCGAATTCTGGTCGCTCGACTTCGAGGTGAATTCCTCGGTGCTGGTGCCGCGCCCCGAGACGGAGCTGTTAGTGCAACGCGCGCTCGATCTGGTCGGGGCCAATGCGGCACGTTGCGTCGATCTCGGCACCGGCTCGGGCGCCATCGCCATTGCCCTGGCGCACGAGCGCAGGAGCTGGCAGGTGACGGCCACCGAGGCCGCGGCGGACGCGCTCGCAGTGGCGCGTCGCAATGGCGAGCGCCTGGTTCCCGGCCGCATCGAATGGTTGCAGGGCGACTGGTTCGAGCCACTGGCGGGGCGGCGCTTCGAGGCCATCGTCAGCAATCCGCCCTACATCGCGGGCGATGACCCGGTGCTTGAGGAGGACGGGCTGCGCCGCGAGCCCCGTGCCGCGCTGACTCCCGGGGGCGACGGCAGCGCCGCGCTCGCCACTCTTATTAATGGAGCGCCGGACCACCTCGTCCCCGGCGGCTGGCTGGCACTGGAACACGGCAATACCCAAGGCGCCTGGTGCCGCTCCGCGCTTGTCGCGCGTGGCTTCACTCACGTAACCTCGCACCGCGATCTCGCCGGCCACGAGCGCGTAACTTCCGGCCACTGGAGCAATTAAATCGTGTCATTCGTGTTTGAAACCACTCTCGGCAATTTCGAAGTCGAGCTGTTCGAGAAAGAAGCCCCGATCTCCGCGAAGAATTTCCAGGAGTACGTCGACGACGGCTTCTTCGATGGCGTCATTTTCCATCGTGTGATTCCCGGCTTCATGATCCAGGGCGGGGGCTTCGAGCCCGGCATGAAGCAGAAGAAGGTCAAGGCGCCGATCAAGAACGAGGCGACCAACGGACTCAAGAATTCGCGCGGCACGCTCGCGATGGCGCGCACCAATGACATCAACAGCGCCACCGCGCAGTTCTTCGTCAACCTGGTCGACAATGAATTCCTCGATCATTCCGGCCCGGCTAACTACGGCTACGCGGTGTTCGCCAAGGTGACCTCCGGCATGGAAGTCATCGACAAGATTGCCAAGGTCGCAACCGCCACCCGTTCCGGCCACCAGAACGTGCCGGCGGCCGACGTGGTCATCACCAAGGCATCTTCGAAGTAATGTGAAGAAGAACTGGCCGCGGCGGCTCGCGCGCTGTTTTTTAGTTGCGGTTGCCGTGGTTTTTTTCATCACCGCGTTGCCGGTGGTGGCGATGCGATGGATGGATCCGTGGTACAGCGCCTTCATGCTGGACGCCGCGCTCGATGCGAGCCGCGCCGGCAAGACCAACTACCACACCGACTACCGCTGGGCGAATCTCGAGCAGGTCTCGCCGCACGCCGCTGTCGCGGTGATCGCGGCCGAGGATCAGTTCTTTCCGTTCCACACGGGCTTCGACTTCAAGTCGATCCGCGAGGCGGTGCGCAGCAACGAGAAACAGTCGAAGCGCCGCAAGCCGCGCGTGCGCGGCGCGAGCACGATTTCGCAGCAGGTCGCCAAGAACCTGTTTCTGTGGCCTGGGCGCAGTTACTTCCGCAAAGGCTGCGAGGCGTACTTCACGCTGTTGATCGAATTGACCTGGCCGAAGGAGCGCATCCTCGAGGTGTACCTCAACGTCGCGCAGTTCGGCGACGGCATCTACGGCGTGGAAGCCGCGGCGCAGCGGTTTTACCGCATGCCAGCCGCACGTCTCGGCCGCTACGAGAGCGCGACGCTCGCCGCCGTGCTGCCGAACCCCATCACCTTCAAGGCCAACGCGCCCTCCGTCTATGTGACCAAGCGCCGAGACTGGATCCTGGCGCAGATGCGTGGGCTCGGCGGACCTAGCTATCTCGAAGAGCTCGCGAATCCGACCGCTCCACCGAAAGCAGGTGCGCGAGCGCGACTCGAGGCCAAGCGGAAATAGCGGACGGTCAATCCTGAAGCGCGAAGCGGAATTTTCCCTTCGGCAGCATGAACACCGGCAGCGGTTCACCGGCCGTCACGAGCACCTGGTCGATCGGTACTGCGTCGGCAGATTCGCCCGCGACGAAAGCCTGCACGAGCCTGCGGCCGCTCTTCGGTAGTAATTTGGGCGGAATCGCGCGCGGTTGGCGCAATCCGTGCATCGAAAGCCAGTCTGGCCGGCCGTTCATTGTCCGGGCCGTGCGATGGATCACCTGCATTTCCACCGCGTCCGAACCGGGCCAATAGGCGTGTTCCTGCGTCGAATCTCGGAGCACGACCGCAGCGTCATCGCGTGATTCGAACGCGACCGTTTCCAGCGCGCGCACGGTGAACGGCGCCGACTGCGCGGCATTCGCCTGGTCGATGCACAGGGGATCGATGCCCGTCTTCGCGCGCAGCCTTTCCGCCATCCAGGCCAGCTTGCGGCCATCGCCCATCTCCGTGAGCCCCTTGGCGAGATGACCGTAACCCACGTGGATGAGCACACGCGCGTGCGGATGGTCCTTGAACACGCGGTCGACGAGGTTCTGCGCCTGCGCCTCCTCGCGCGCCTCCATCGAGGCGAACATGTCCGGATCCTTGCGTTCCAGGAGGTCCGCGCTCTGCTCGTACGCCACGGGCTGGTAGCCAAGTGCGAGGCTCTGACGGATGTAGTCGCCGAATTCTGGTTCCTGCGAGTAGTGGCCGGTGGCGGCGACCGGATACCCGCGACGCGCGAGATCGTCCACCGTCGGCGCCAGCGTCTCCATCGCGAGATATTCGAACCCGAGCTTGCGCAGCTCACGCGCTACCTCGAGCGCGAACGCTCGGTCGCGCGGCATGTGATGCGCCTCGTTCAGGATGACGACTTGCCGGCCGCGTGCCTCGCGGACGATGGCCGCGATCGCGTTTTCGACCTTATGGTTCGCGAGCATTGCGCGTGCCTCGTCGAGTCCTTTCTTCGGCTTGTCCGTCGCGAGATTCGCCTTGACGTAGAACGCCTCGTCGAAGGCATCTAGCGCGCCGACCGTATCGCCCACCCAGGAGCGGGCGGTGCCGAGTCTCTGCAAGGCGGCGCTCTTCTGCCCCAGCGAAATCGGCCGGCCGGACTCGTCGGTGGTGTCAGCCAGCGCCGCGTACCCGGACTCGGCCGCTCGCAACTCGCCCATGTAGTCGATGGGCTTGGCCGCGTGTTCACCCGGCGGATGAACGCAGGCGGCCAGAGCGAGGAGCGCAAATCCGGTTACGACGGCTATGCGCACGGCGAACTCAGTTGATAGAGTTGCTGCCGCGCGCAGCGCTCGTCGCAAACAATTGTTCAACGTCGATCGCATCGAACTTGTAAGGCTTCCGGCAGAACTCGCAGGTCACCGTGCAAGCGCCCTGCTCCGCGATCACCGAGCGCACTTCCTCCTGTCCCAGCGAGCGCAACACATTCGCCACGCGCTCGCGCGAACAGCGGCATTCGAAGTGCACGTCGTGCCCCGAGAACACACGCACCTCGTCGACGCCGAACATGTCGACCAGGCGTTGCTCGACGTCGTCTTCGAGCAGCGCAACGCGCGTGAGCTGCGACATCGCATCGTCAGCCTTCTGCCACGCAGCCTCTAGCGCGGGTTCGTCAATCTGCTGCTGTGTGCCGCCTTCGCCCGGAATGCGCTGCACCAGCATCCCCGCGATCGTGCCGAGGCTGCCGGCCAGCAGCACACGCGTCGGCAATTGCTCCGATTGATGAAAATACGCCTCGAGAGACTCGGCCAGCGAGTTGCCGGTGATCGGCACCACGCCCTGGTAGCTCGACGCCCGATCGGCGGCTTCGACCGTCACGACGATCTGGCCCTCGCCCGCGAGGACGCGAAAATCGGCCTCGCCAGCGATGGGCTCATGTCGCGCCATGCCGCGCACCTTGAAATCGTGCGTGCACTGCGCCACCAGTAAATTCACCAGGCCCTTGCCCTGCAACTGCAGCGTGAGCGCGCCGTCGAACTTGAGCGTCGCGGCCAGCAACACCACCGCGGCGACCGCCTCGCCCAGCAACTGCTGCACGGCGGGAGGATAATCCTGATGTTCGCGCAGCTCGAGCCAGGATGGCGACAGGCGCACGGCGTGACCTCGAATCGGATGTCGTTCGAGGACGAAGCGACGGACGCGATCCGGTTCGCTCATCACGGCGCCTCTAACCAGCCAGCTTCTTTTTCAGCAGGTCGTTGAGCTGCGCGGGATTGGCCTTGCCACCCGTGGCCTTCATGACCTGGCCGACGAAGAAGCCGAATAGTTTGTCCTTGCCCGAGCGGTAGTCGGCCAGCTGGCCGGGATTCTTCGCCATGACTTCATCGATGGCTGTTTCGATCGCGCCGCTGTCGGTGATCTGCTTGAGACCTTTCGATTCGATGATGACGTCGGCATCCTTGCCTTCCGCCCACATGGCCTCGAACACGTCCTTGGCGATCTTGCCGGAAATGGTGTCGTCGGCGATGCGGCCCAACAAGCCTGCCAGGCGCGCGGCGTCGATGCGGCTCTCGCCGATTTCGAGATTGTGTTCGTTGAGCGCGGCCGCGAGCGAGCCCGCCACCCAGTTGGCGGCGAACTTCGCCTGTTCCTTAGAAGGCTCCTTGCCACCGGCCAGTAGTTTGGCGACCTGCTCGTAGTACGCGGCCAGCTCTTTCGAAGACGTGAGCACGCCGGCGTCGTATTCCGACAGGCCGAACTGCGATGCAAAACGCGCGGCCTTCTGGTCCGGCAGCTCGGGCAGAGTGGTTTTCACATTCGCGATGTAGGCCGCATCGATCTCCACCGGCAGCAGATCGGGATCGGGGAAGTAGCGGTAATCGTTCGCTTCTTCCTTGGAGCGCATGCTGCGCGTCTCGCCCTTGTCGGGGTCGTACAGGCGGGTTTCCTGCACCACCTTGCCGCCGCCTTCGATCACGTCGATCTGGCGCGCGACTTCGTAGTTGATCGCCTTCTCGACGAAGCGGAACGAATTGATGTTCTTGATCTCTGCGCGTGTGCCGAATTTCTCCACGCCCAGCTTGCGTACCGACACGTTGGCGTCGCAGCGGAACGAACCTTCCTGCATGTTGCCGTCGCAGATCTCGAGGTAACGCACCAGCGTATGTACCTTCTTGAGATAGGCGACCGCCTCCTTGGCCGACCGCATGTCGGGCTCGGAGACGATTTCGATGAGCGGCGTGCCGGCGCGATTCAAGTCGATGCCGGACTGCTTCGGCAGACCTTCGTGCAGCGACTTGCCGGCATCTTCCTCGAGGTGCGCACGCGTGATGCCGACGCGCTTTTTCGTGCCGTCATCGAGCACGATGTCCATGTGGCCGCGGCCCACCACCGGCAGCTCGTACTGGCTGATCTGGTAGCCCTTCGGCAGATCCGGATAGAAGTAGTTCTTGCGCGCGAATACGGACCGCGGCGCGATGGCGGCATCGACCGCGAGGCCAAACTTCACCGCCATGCGCACGGCCTCGGTGTTGAGCACCGGCAACACGCCCGGATATGCGAGGTCGACGAGATTGGCCTGCGAATTGGGCGGCGCGCCGTACGCAGTGGGCGAGCCCGAGAAGATCTTCGACTTCGTCGACAGCTGCGCGTGGATCTCGAGCCCGATGACTGTTTCCCAGGTCACGACAGCAACTCCCGCACGAAGGCCGCGGGAATCCGGCGGTGCCAGTCGGTTTCCTGCTGGTACGCATGCGCCACGTTCAACAGCTTCGCCTCCGCGAAGTGCGGGCCCGCGATCTGCAGGCCTACCGGAAGATCGCGTACGAAGCCGCACGGGATCGACAGCGCGGGCACGCCCGCCAGATTCGCGCCGATCGTGTAGATGTCGTTGAGATACATCTGGATCGGGTCGGAGGCTTTCGCGCCGAGCGCGAACGCAACGTCCGGCGCGGTGGGCCCGATCAATACGTCGACCGTCTCGAACGCGCGCTTGAAGTCCTGGTTGATGAGCTGCCGTACGCGCTGCGCTTTCAGGTAGTAAGCGTCGTAGTAACCCGCGGACAACACGTACGTCCCGGTCATGATGCGCCGTTTCACCTCGGCGCCGAAGCCCTCGCCGCGCGATCGCTTGTAGAGGTCCATGAGGTCCTTCGGATCCTGCGCGCGGTAGCCGTAACGCACGCCGTCAAAGCGCGCCAGGTTGGACGAACATTCGGCCGGGGCCACCACGTAATAGGTAGGCACCGACAGCGGTAAAGCCGGTAGTTTGACCTCGACGAGCTTGGCGCCGAGCTTCTCGTACACCTTGAGCGCGTCGCGAATCAGTTTCTCGACGTTGGCGTCGAGACCCTTCTCGAAGAACTCCTTGATGAGACCGATGCGCAGGCCCGTCAGCGGCGCGTTCAGCGTCTCGACGTAGTTAGGCACCGGTGTGTCGACGCTGGTCGAATCGCGCGGATCGAAACCCGACATGGCGCCAAGCACCATGGCGGCGTCCTCGGCGGACTGGGAGATGAGCCCGCCCTGATCGAGGCTCGAGGCGAAGGCGATCATGCCGTAGCGCGAGACGCGTCCGTACGTCGGCTTGATACCCGTGACGCCGCACAGCGACGCCGGCTGG
>DATHJZ010000133.1:0-3416 GCA_035286365.1 Steroidobacteraceae bacterium
TCGCCGTCGCGGTGGACGTGGGACTGATACTTCTGTTCGGTCTGCAGCATTCGGTGATGGCGCGGCCCGGGTTCAAACGCGCATGGACCCGGGTCGTTCCGAAGGAACTGGAACGCAGTGCGTACGTGCTGTTGTCGAGCGTCGTGCTGGCGCTTGTGATGTGGCAGTGGCGTCCGATCCCGACGCCCGTGATCTGGCATGCAGGCGCCGACTGGACCGCGGCGCTCGGCTGGACGGTCATGGCTGCGGGCGTCGCGATCCTGTTGTTGGCCACGTTCCTCATCAATCATTTCGAACTATTCGGATTGCAGCAGGGGTGGCTCACGTTGCGCGGCGTGGCACTGCGAACGCCGGCGTTCGTGACGCCGCTCCTCTACAAGATCGTGCGCCATCCGCTGTACATCGGGTGGTTCCTCATCTTCTGGGGCGCGCCTACGATGAGCGCGGGCCACTTACTTTTCTCGGCGGGCATGAGCGCCTACATCCTGATCGCCATCCGCTTCGAGGAGCGGGACCTCGTGGAGCATATCGGCGAGCCATATCGACGCTACCAGGCGCAGGTGCCGGCGTTGATCCCGGTGCCCGGCCGCCGCTTGAGTGGTTAGGTGGCCACGTCCGCTGCGACCGCGCGGCGGAATCTCTCGTGGCACGCCATTGCCTTGGTGCGGATGCGCTGGAACTCGGGATCGCCGCCCATGTCGTGCCAGAGCGGATCGAGGTCGAGCGCAGGAAAGGAGCAATAGCCAGCGTCTACGCCGCGCTCCAGCAACTGCAGCGCTTCGTGCGGGCGCCCGCAGTAGGCCAATGGGGCCGCCAGCGCATACTGCGTCTCCGGATCGTCGCTGCGTTCCCAGTGCTTGACGTAGTCGGCGACGACCGCGTCGAGCGCCGTGCCGCGAACGCCTTCGAGACAGGGCTGCATCAGCCGTGTGATCGGCTCGTCCGCGGCCTTGAGCACGACGGCCAGCGCCGCGGCGTCGTCCTTGCGCCTCAACTGGTACAACACCGTGGCCCATTCGGCGAAATATGATCCTTCGTCGAGCTTGAAGAAGTCCATGACGCGCGCCAGGTTTCCGCCGTATAGATAGGCATATCCGCAGGAGCGTAGTCGCGGATCCTGCGGATCGTGATCGAGCGCGAGCTCACAGTGGCGCTGCGCCTCCTCCAAGAGGCCGCCATATCGGTAGACATACGCCAGCGCGAAATGTGTTTCGGCGCCCGGCCCGAAGTGCTCGAAGAACCGACGGGCGTCGTCGAGCGCGCCCTGCAGATCCCCACCTTCAGCGCGATAGGTCACGATCTGCCGGGCCGCCGAGATCAATTCGGGATCGAGCTCCAGCGCCTTGCGATGCGCGGCCAGCGATTTCTGCCGCGCTTCTTCCGCGCCGGTAAACCAGGTGCCCGAAGCGTAATAGCGCAGACCGAGCTCGTCCCAGGCGGGCGCGTACTTCGGGTCCAGCGTCACGGCCCGCTGCAGCATTTCGATGGCTTTTTCGGTCAGCTTGGGCTGCTGCGGAAGCGCGATGGCGCGCAAGTAGAGCTGGTAGGCCTCGTCGTGAGCCGGCGTCATGCCGGGTGTCGAGCTCGCGCGAGCACCGAGCGCCGGCAGCAAGCCGTGCTCCACCGCATCGGCGATACGGCCGCGCATGGCAAGCAGATCGCCGGCAGGCACGGTGACGCGCGTACGCCAGATCACGCGCTCCTGGTCGACCCGCTGCGCCTCGACGGCGAGGCTGAGCTGCTTGTCGTCTTCGAGATAGTAGCGGCCGGTGACGATATGTTCGACGTGCTTGCCGCGCGCGGCCGCGATCGGGTCCTCCGCATCCACGTACGCGATCGGCCGGACGGCAAGGTCCCGCGATTGAGTCAGCAGCGTCGCGATCTCATCCGGCAGCGCGAGCGCGAGATACTCGAGCGACGCGTCGTTGGCTGCGTTCGTAAACTTCACGACGGCCACGCTGGTGAGCGTGGGAGTTGCGGCGCGCGTGCGCCACCACGCGACCCCGGCAACCGCCATCAGCACGAGTGCCACGATGCCCACGGGCCAGCGCAATGAACGCTTCGGCGGTACCACTGGCGACGCGGGTGCCGGCGGTTCGCTCCGCTTCACCGGCGCGACCAGCCGATAGCCGCGCTTCGGAATGGTTTCGATGACACGATTGGTCGAACGATCGTCGCCGAGATGGTCACGCAGCTCGGAGATGCAGTTGGTGACTGCCTGGTCGGTGACCACGACGTCGCGCCATACGGTTGCGTTCAGGGTGTCCCGCGAAACGACTTCGCCGGCGCCCGCCGCCAGGCACACGAGCACATCCATGACGCGCGGTTCGAGACGGACCTCGGAGCCGCCGCGCACGATCCGGTTCTGACGCGGCTCGACGAGGTATTCGCCGATGCGGAATCCCGACTGCAGTTCTTGGGGCGTGAGCGACATGAGCCCATGGTAACCCGACGCGCTGAGGCGAAGGTCAGGTACCGCCCCCCGATAATCAGCAGCATGGCGATGGGTCAGGTATCACAACGTCACGCAAGCTCCGTACGAACCTTACCTCCCGATCCTGCGGGAATTTGGTGCTGTTCAAATCTCGGAGGCACTTAAGAACCCACCGGGTTTTGGTTTTTCCTCCGAAGCGATTTCATCGAGCTGGCGCCTCGAATTACTAAGAGAGTATCAACTACTACGCGCTGTTAATACCGGTTGAGCCACGAGTAGCTAATCGATATGGGTTGAGTCTCCGGCATGCTCGATTCGTTCGTGAGTGGATAAAATTCCTTTGATTGAGCTTTGTTCTTGTTAGGCTATGAATTCATATTGAACTCACATGCACGCGTTGAAGATGTGACCCGAACCGTTTAGTCGTTAACGACTATGGAGCAGGGCACGACGCTCTCCAGCCGCCTTCCAAAGCTGTTCATGCAAAGCCGCGCGAGTCCTACGTGATTGCCGCCGTGGGCTCAACGGATTGTCGATGGATTGCAATAGCGGGCCAACTGAAGTTTGGCCGTCGACGAATGCACGACCATCGCGATCATCAATCGTCCACCCAAGTCTTCACGCAGTGGTCCCGCTTGCGCCACCTTCCGCTAAGTTCAATGGCGCAAATCGTGTCGGTTCAAACTGGAACCGCATCTGGAACCGTGAGGAGTTTTTGCCTGGAACCGCAGCGCCGATTTCGGCGTGCTCGGGTGAAAAAACTCCAGGAAAAATAATGGTCGGGGTGAAAGGATTTGAACCTTCGACTCCTACGTCCCGAAGCTTCTCAAGGCCCTCGTAGCGCGCTGCGAGTGGTCAAAAGCAGAGAATGTGAACTTTCGTCCCGGCTCGGGCGACGTCGGCGTCCGAGTTCGCGCTCAACAGCTCGCGTTTTGCACTGAAACACTCGCCTGCGTCCTGAGCATGACTTGCTGTGATGGCC
>DATHJZ010000134.1:0-3068 GCA_035286365.1 Steroidobacteraceae bacterium
GAACGCGTCATCTGGAACGAAGGCAGCACGCTCGCGACACAGGTGATCAGCGCCCTGCCGCTGCTGTACTTCGCGGGCAAACACTCGCTGCTTGCCAAGCGAATCCCTGCGTTGAAGTTCATTCTCGCTGGTCTCGCGATAACCGGCCTGTTGCTGTTGATCGGCACCCAGGCGCGCACCGGCCTGGTTGCGCTGCTGGCGCTGATCCTGCTGGCACTCAAGTACACCCGCTCGCGCGGCACGATCATCGCGATCGCAATCATCGCGCCACTGCTGGCGATGCCATTCCTGCCACAGGCATGGATGGATCGCATGACGACTATCACGAGTTCGCAGCAGGAATCGTCTGCCCAGGGACGCGTGGTCGTGTGGCGCTGGACGATCGACTACGCCAACGAACACCCTTTCACGGGTGGTGGATTCAATGCGTATTTCGCTAATGCCGGGCAGCTCGGAAAGTACGCGCGGGAAGGCGAAGTCGTCATCAACAATCCCCACGGCAAGGCGTTTCACAATATTTTCTTCGAGGTCCTGGGCGAACACGGCTACGTCGGCCTCGCGCTGTTCATGACGATCGTGATCCATACGCTGCTGGTCAGCCGGCGGATATTCGTCAGGAAGGACAACGACGAGTGGCTGCGATCATTTGGCCTGTGCGTCTTCATGTCGACCGCGGTGTACGTCGTCGGCGGAATGTTCATCGGCGTCGCTTTCTATCCCTGGCTCTACTACATGTATGGCCTCGCCGTCGCGCTGAGCGCGGTCGTCGCGCCGGTGATATCGACGAACGAAGAGGAGAACGCCGCGGACGCGCGTCTCCCGCCACGTGGCCGCGGAATCCTGCGTCGGCGCGCGGCCTCCGTCGGCGGGAGCGTTCAATGAATTATCTGACGTCGCTGCGCGGCATCGCCGCGGTGCTCGTGGTCCTGTTCCACGTGAAATTGCTGCTCGCGGACAGTGCGGTCGCGCGAGCGGTGGTACCGTTTCTCAGCCACGGCTACCTCGCGGTGGATTTTTTCCTCGTGCTGAGCGGATTCATCATGGCTTACAAGTATCACGATACTTTCCGTGATGGAGTCCGTGCGCGGTTGTTCGACTTCCTCGCGAAGCGGATCGCGCGCATCTTTCCACTGCATGCATTCGTGATGCTGGCGTACCTCGCCATTCCAGTGACGCTGCACCTCACGGGCCGGGAATACGACCACGCACAGTTCAGCGTGTCCCAATTTTTCTACAAATTCCTGCTCATCGATCTGTGGACGTTCGACCAAGTGAGCTGGAAGAGCTGGAACGTTCCGTCGTGGACGATCAGCGCCGAGTTGCTCGCCTACTTGCTATTCCCGTTGCTGATGTTCCGCTTCCAGCGGCTGCGTCCGTTCGTCGTGCCGGTCATCCTCGCTGCCGCCTGCCTGGCCCTGGCACTGAGTTACGACGAGCGTGAGTGCGCGGGTCTCGGCGACTGCATCGGCCACCTGGGATTGTTTCGCTGTCTCATCGAGTTCGCTCTCGGCATCGGCGTTTATCTGGCTCACCGTCGAACCGGCGGCATTTCCGCGCGCGTATTCGCCGCTGGCACGTGTGTGGTACTCGCGGCCTATGTTGTTCTCGCCGTGTCGCCCGTTCCCAACTACTGGTACGTACCCGCCATGTTCGCGGGGCTGCTGTATGGGCTGCTCGGCTTTTCGAGCTTCGTCCACCGCTTCCTGGAAATGCGGCCGCTGGTATTCCTCGGCGACATCTCCTACTCGGTCTACCTGACACACGTGCTCATCGCCGAGGTCATGTTCAGGGTATTCCTCGCGCCCGGAAAGATGATCTCAGCGAGCCCATGGCTCATCGTGAGCTATGTGGCCGTCACCCTGCTGATTTCCACGGTCACGTACTGGCTGGTTGAGAAGCCGTGCCGCCGGCGCGTGTATGCGCTGCTCATTGGGAAACGCAACCCACCCGCCGGGGTGCCGGCCAAAGAGCAATCCGGCGCTCGCGAATAGCGGCGGCGGCCCGGGTGCTACGCCGCCAAAGCACTCTGACGCCGCCACAGCGACAGCATCATCAGACCCCACAGGAACACGCTGTGATCGCGCTTTGCGGACACGTGCTCATCCCACATCGATTTGACGACGCGCTCGTCGAGCACACCGCCGAACGGCCGCTGCGCGTCGAACAATAGCGATTCGGCCATCGGCCGCAATTCGCCGCGCAACCACTTCGCGGCGGGAATCGAAAAACCGCGCTTGGGCAGGTTGCGAATCTCCGCCGGCAGGCGCCGCGCGGCGAGTTCGCGCAGCACGACTTTGCCCGAGCGCCCGCGAACCTTGAGATCGTCGGGCAAACGCGTGCCGAACTCGATCAGCCGGTAATCGAGCAGCGGACAACGCATCTCGAGCGAGTGCGCCATGCTCATGCGATCGGCCTTCACCAGCACGTCATCGGTCATGTAGAAATTGATGTCGGCGTACTGGCTGCGTGCGAGCGGCGTGCGCGCATCGCTGCCGGTGTAGAACGGCAGCACGGCTTCCCGCGGCGTGTAGCCACGCAGTTCGCTGTTGAACGCGGGCGTGTACAACGCCGCTCGCGCCTCGCTGCGCAGCCACACCAGGTCCCGGTAGTAAGCCTCCGCATCCGACACCGCCAGGTTCTCGAAGATGGTCTTGAGGCGCAGCGGTTGCGGCAATAGGGCCGAGGCGGGCCACAGGGCGCCGAGCGCGCCGAACAAGGGGCCACGCAGCAGCGCGGGCAACCCGGCGCGCAGCCGCGACTCGAGCATGTGAGGGACGTAACGGAAAGTGTACCCGCCGAAGGCCTCGTCGCCTCCGTCACCCGACAGCGCGACGGTGACATTGCGCCGGGCCATCTCGCACACGTACCACGTCGGGATCGCGCTCGAATCGGCCAGCGGTTCATCGAGGTGCCAGGCGATCTTTTCGAGAACTTCGGTGGCCCGCGGCTCGACCATGAACTCGTGATGCTCGGTGCCGAGATGCCGCGCGATCGCGCTGGCCGCGCCAAGCTCGTTGAATTCCTTGTCCTCGAAGCCGATCGAATTTGTGATGACCGGACGCCCCGAG
>DATHJZ010000135.1:0-10752 GCA_035286365.1 Steroidobacteraceae bacterium
GCCGCGGCCATACACCACGTACAGATAGGACAGCGGTCCGAGCTCGTAGCGATAGCGAATCTGGAAGCCGAGATTGCGCACGCTGAAATCGTCCACCGGCTCCGCGCTCTCGACCGGCGCACCATTGGGCGCGATGCGATAGGCAGTCTCGAGGCGCGCATCGATGGCGATGGCCTGCAGCTTGAGCCGCAGCTCCTGGCGGTGGCTGATGGTCCAGTCGAATCCCGCGTTGAAATGCGACTCGCGCCCGTCGAATCCGCCGACCAGATTTTCCCGTTGCCAGACGAGCCAGTCCGGCGTGTGCATGAATGACCCTCCCACGTACAGATTGAAGGCATCGCTGATGAAATACTTGGGTTCGACGTTGATGTTGTAACCGAGCCGGTGGTTGCCCACGAATCCGCCGGTGGACGCTTCGAGTTCCACTTCGTACGCCCAATTCCCCTTGCGCGGACGCTCGTAGTTGAAATAGGTGTTGAAGTTCGGCGGCGTGTTGGCGATGCCATTGCCACGCGTCAGCAGATTATCGTGTCCGGCGCTGTTCACATTGATCTGCGCGTATTCGTAAGAACCGTTGCGCAGCCGGCTTTCGCGGCTCATGCGGTACTGATGATTCAACAGCTCGCCGTGGTCGTTGTAGACGCTGCTGGCGCGCCAGCGCCAGTCCTTCGATGCGTAACGCGATTCGGCGGGCAGATCGGTAAAGCGGCGATTCAACTGATAGTGCAGGTAATTCAGGTCGTTTTCCGAAAGGTAGCCGGCGTCGTTGATCTGCAGCTGGTCGCCGAAGTGCATGGCGATCACCTGCTGACGCCAGCCGTGATCCATCTCGTAGTCGGCCCAGATGGTGCTGCCGGTGTCGCGCGTGCCCTGCCCCGCTTCATCGATGTCGCTGCCGAACACGCGCGTGCGCACGTTCCAGCGAGGACTCGGACGCCAGTTGTGATCGACGCCGACGACGGTCGCCGTCCGGTCGAAGAACGGTCGCTCCACCTGGGTCGCCATCAGGCCCACGTTCTGCGTGCTGAAGTCGCGCACCAGCCGTAGTGCGCCGAAGGTCCGGCCGACCTCCTCCGCCTCGTCGGCGAAAAAAACGCCGTACTTCGCCGCCCCCAGGCTGCCATTGAGTTTGAGCGCGCCGACAATGTCGCCCGAGCCAACGCCGTCATCATTCGGAGCGCCGATGCGGCGCGTATACAGCAACTGGCTGAAGTCGGACGGCGTCGTGAACTCGAACAGCCCCTGGTTCTCGGTGAAGAACGGACGCTTGTCGCTCACGAATGTTTCCGTGGCATCGAAGCTGACCACCAGGTCGTCGCTCTCCACCTGGCCAAAGTCGGGATTCAGCGTGGCCGTCAACTGCATCTGGCCATTCGGCTTCCAGAACACGTCGACGCCGGCATCGCCCCCACTGCTGCCGCGTACATTGTCGTACACGCTGGAAACGTACGGTGTAACGGCCAGCAGCGACTGATTGTAGTTAGCCAGCTCGACGGGCGCGAAATCGGACACGAAGCGTGGCCGCTCGAAACTGGCCTGCGGCCAGGCGACGCGCTCGCCGGTCGCGCCGATCACGCGGTCGAGGTAGATCTTCACCGTGCGCTTGTCGCCATCGGCCTCGCGCATCGGCGCGATCGCCCAGGGAATCAGCACTTCGACCGACCAGGATTCCTCGTCTCCCGTGACGGCGTGCAGCCAATTGCCGTCCCAATCCTTGTTGAAATAGTTCTCGTTGCTGACGATGCCGTCAAAGACACCGTCGGTGGAGCTGACCGTGAAGTTGTAGGCCGTGCGGCCGTCGCCGTCGAAATCGACCATGACGTTGATGCGGTCGACCTGCTCTTCGAAATCGCGCTGCACGCGCTGCCGGTTTCGCGGCACGGACGACGGCTGCGTATTGTGAAAGGCGATCGCCAATCCTTCGGGCGTGGAGAGAATCCACGCCTCGGTCGCGTGAGAGGCCGGCTCGCCATTGAGCGGCTGCGTCTTGCGGAAATCGGTGACGTGCTGTGCAGCCTGCCATTCCTCGACGCCGATACGACCGTCGATTTCGACCGCGAACACCGGCGTAGCCGCTGCTGTCAACAAGATTGTCGCAATACTTCGCTTGAACCTCATCGAGTCCCTCACCACAGTCCTGCTGGAACCTAGGATGCCGGCGTCAGGGAATCGGTTTGAATCAAAGGTCGACCGCCGCGGTAAAACGCCATCATCTTGTTGCTCATCGCGCGCTGTTTCTCTCTTGCTGGTACAACCGCAGTCCAAACTTCCCGGCGCGGGTTTCGCGCAACCGCAGGACCTCCGCGCGCATCGCCACCGGGACATCGTCCAGCGCCGGCAGCACCGCGCCACACTCGGCTGGAAACAGCAACGGCGCGGCCAGCGCTGCGAATGTGAGATCGGCCGCGGTGAAGCGATCTCCGACCAGGAATCGCCGGCCCCACAAACGAGCGTCGACCTCGTCAAATACTTCATGCACGCGTTCGAGCGAGCGAGCGCCACTTACCGGCGTGACCTTGTAAGCACTGCGCAGAAGTTTGCGCGCGACGGGTACGATCAGCGGCAGCCAGGCCACCTCTCGCGGCGGTGCACCGCGCGACCATAGATCCCGCAGCAACGCTTTTTCCGGCAGCAGGTGCACGTAGGCCCAGCGGCGGACATGGGCGCCGAGATCCTTGTCGAAGCGTTTCACGAAGTCTTCGACCTGGCTCCGCAACTGCGGGTCTTTCGGATATAGCAGCTCGCCGCCGCGCGTGGAGTCCGCGTGCTCCAGAATCTCGCTGGAATCGGTCAGCCGCAGTGCGCCCTGAACGAGCACCGGCACGGTGCCGCCGTCCCCGCGCCGCGTTGCCAGGCGGCTCAGCAGCGGCACGTGCGCCTCCTCGCGATACGGTAGTTGGGCGCGGTCGAGGCCCCAGCGCGCCTTCTCGCAGTAGTGGCTCAGCGGAATCGTGATGAAGATGGCGCGCGCGTCGCTCAAGGATCAGGTGTCTCCGGAATTACTTCGCTTCCCTCTGGACTTTCCAGTCGTAGAGTTCCGCGAGGACCAGCGCGACCATCGGCATTCCCGGGTTGTTCCAGCGCGGCTTCGCGGGATCGGATTCAGCCTTGCAGATCGCGGTGACCTCCGCGGGGCTTTTGTCCGCGAAGAGCGGTTCGAGGACCATGTCCCGGATTCGCGCCTGCACCACGGCAATCACGGCTTCCTTCGATTCCTTGGGCGAGAGCAGTGGTACGACTTCCGCGATGCGCTCGTCGACCGCCTGGATCAGCCTGGAATTCTTCTCGAGCCAGGCACGCACTGCTTTCTGGCGGATTTCGACACCCTCCGGGCCTGCGGTTCGGCAACGCTCCGCAACGGTTTCGGGACCGAGTCGCCAACCCAGGGCGACACCGATATTCATCCCCGCCGTTTGATCGGGAGTGGCGTCCGCGCGCGACGCTGCCGAAAACAGTATTGCGAGGATCAGTAGTGTGAGGGTTTGCGGACGCACGAAGTTCTCGCATCAGCCATCGGTTTTGAGGGTCAGAGCAGCCTTACGGCTGTCACCGGCTGCGTCCGATCGTATAGAAAATGCCGGGCCTCAACATGCGAATCTCGCGAGGAAAGACCGAAGGAGCCCGCCATGCCGACACCCAGCAAGACCCTCATCGATCTCGAAACGAAGTTCTGGCAATCGCTCGTCGACCAGGACACGGATGCTGCGCTGGAACTACTGAATCAGCCGGCGCTCATGGTGGGCTCACATGGCACGATGAAGTTCGATCACGCCGGCTATCGGAAAATGGCCGAAAAAGGGCCATCGGTCCTGACTGAATTCGAGCTCAGCAAGATGGACGTGGTATTTCCAAATGACACGACCGCGATCCTCACCTATCACGTCTCGCAGAAAGTCGCGGCACGCGACAACAAGGACAGCAAGACGCAGGAGATGAACGATACATCGACCTGGGTCAAAGCCGGCGCCCGCTGGCAGTGCGTGATGCACACCGAGACGCCGGCGAACGCCTAACTGCTCCACCATCCGGCGTAGGGACTGTCGCTCACTTTGTGGCGATTTAAATCCGGCGCGCCGTCGGTCCACCAGACCGGCCCGCGCTCGCCGAGCGAGATCTTGGCCACATCGACCGCCTTGCGGGCGCGCACGAGTTCCGCAGCGTCGGCGGACTTCATGGCCTTCTTGACAGCGCGCCGTGCGTCCATCAGTTCGCGCACGAGTCTTTCGCGCTGGTCGGCGGGCAAATCCGGATTGGCGCGCCTCCAGAGGCGCCCACGCACGACGAAATAGCGGCCGTCAGGCGTGACGCGTTGCTTCTCGGGCTGGCTCATCGGCAATGCCCCGCGAAATCGGGTGACTCGAGAAAGCTCGCAAGCACGCGCCGCCAGGCCGGCCATTCATGCTTGCCGGTAGTCAGGAAGACGCGCGCGGGCGGCAGCTCGGACGTCAGCAGCGAATCCGCGTCCCGCAATTTATCCTCCGCGCCATAGCCGGCGAAGATCAGTGGCGCGGCTTCACGGCCCTGCGTCGCCGCCTGCAGCCAGCGCCAGATTTCACGTTGATAGTTGTCGGGATTCATTGCATCGACGCGCGCGGGTGCGCGCCAGTTCTTGAGTCCGCCCGCCTTGGTGATTTCCTCGATCAGAACCCGGTCACCGAGGAACGGTGCGATCGCCAGCACGCCCGTGATGTCCGCCGTGTTGGCGCGCGCGTAAAACAAGGATCCGAACCCACCCATCGAGGGACCCGCCAGCCAGATCTCCTGGTACCCGTGCTCCTTGGCAGGTGCGATCACATCCGCCGCGAGCCGATCCAGAAACGTGCCCTGCATGTAATAGCCAAACGTGGCGTCAGTCGCGCGGATATCGATCGACAGCGAGTGACTGCGCAACTCTTCGACGAAACCGCGCTGCTCGAAACTCTCCGCGTGATCGCCCATTCCCGGCAGCAGCACGAACAGGCATTTCGCGGGCCTGGAGCTCCCCGCGTATTCGATCGAGCGCAGCGGCGTCGGCGCCGGGAATACTCCCGCGCATCCGGCCATGAGTGCCGGCAGTGCAAGGCTGATCAATCGAAGAGGTTTCATTCAAGCCGCCAATGGCTGCGCGGGTTTTCTGATCCCGAACGACAGAAGCACAGCGGCCACCGCCACCGCTGCCGAAGCTATGTACAGCCAGGAGTAGTCGTGGAAGCGATCGAACACCCAGCCGCCGCCGAACGGGCCGAGAGCCATGCCGAGACTCGACAACATGGTCATGGCGCCAAACACCGTGCCCATGATCTTCTGGCCAAAGGTATCTCGCGCGATGGACGCATACAGCGGCATGCCGCCGCCATAGGCGACGCCGAAGATCGCCGCGAGCGCGTAAAACTCCTCGAGCTCGTTCACCTTGAGATAGGCGGCAATGGCGAGCGACTGCGTCACCAACGCCGCCACCAGTATGCGCTTGGCTCCGTAGCGGTCGGCGAGTACGCCTAACAACAATCGCCCGACGAGTCCGCCGAACCCTTCAACGCCGTAGACGCTTGCCGCGGCCATGGCGCCGATTCCGCAGTACATCGCGTAGCTCACCACGTGGAAGATCGGACCCGAGTGCGCCGCACAGCACAGGAAGAAGGTGAAGCCCAGCACCAGGAATTGCGGTGAAGTCAGAGCCGCACCGATCGAGCCCTTGTCGGGGCCGGCCTCTGCGGATGCATCCGGGCTTTTCTCGTCGCTCGGCGGCGGCCGCCGCACTGCCAGCGATGCCGGGATCACCAGTACCCACGCCAGCACGCCGATGTAGAACATGGCCGCGCGCCAGCCGTATTGCGTGATCAGCCAGCTCGCGAACGGCGAGATCGTGAGCGGCGCCATGCCCATGCCGGCCGATACCAGCGATACGGCAAGGTTGCGGCGCGTGGCGAACCAGCCCGTGACCGTCGCGATCATCGGCGCAAAGAACGCGCTCGCCGCAATTCCGACGAGGATTCCGTACGTGAGCTGAAAGGCGATCAGCGTCTGCGCGCGGCTTGCGAGCACGAGTGCCAGGCCGAGCAACACCGAACCGCACAGCGTGACGACGCGCGCGCCCCACCGATCGCTGGCCGCGCCCCAGCCAAACGAGCCGAATGCCATGACGAGAAAGTTGATCGTCATCGCGAACGAGATGCCGGCGCGCGACCATCCGGTCGCCGCCGACATCGGCGTGAGAAACACGGCGAGCGAGAACATCGCGCCGAGCGCAACGCAGCCCATGAGCGCGCCGAGCCCGACGATCACCCAGCGGTAGGGAGATTCAGTCATGGAGCGGATTTCAGCACATCTCGAGCGCGTCGCGCCTTCTTGCTTCGCGCCCCGGCCTCACTCGCGGCCGCCAAGCCCAGCAGGCGACGGAACGTGGGGCATTCAAGGTGGCTCGGCGCCGGGCAGACCGCAGCGTGCCGCAAACCGTCGCGCATGGCGGTCATCTTGCGGATGGTGAGGTCCAGCTCCTTCGCCTTCTTCGCGAGCACGCGACGATCGATTTTCGGCCGCCCGTCCGCCGCGAACATCTGCGCGATCTCGTCGAGTGAAAACCCCGCAGAACGTCCGAGCGCGATCAATGCCAATCGCTCCAGCACGTTTGGGTCAAACAAGCGCCGCAGCCCCCGCCTGCCCACCGGGCTGACCAACCCCTTTTCCTCGTAGAAGCGCAGCGCGGACGCCGGCACCCCCGAGCGTCTCGCCACTTCATTTATGTCCAGATCCGCCACGGCACTTGACCTCAAGTGGACTTGAAGTGGCACTCTGCCCCCATCGCCGATCGAAGGCAAGTGTGAGCGAGAGTGCAATGGAAAACCTGGCGTACGTATTGTTTACCGGTGTTGGCGCGACCGCGGTCATGGACCTCTGGTCCCTCGTCCGCCGGCGCCTGCTCGACGCTCCGCTGCCTAACTACGCGCTCGTCGGCCGATGGATCGCGCAGCTGGCCCGCGGCCGCGTACACCACGATTCGATTGCGGCAGCCTCGCCGGCGCGCGGCGAACGCGCGATCGGCTGGACAGCGCACTACCTCATCGGCATCGCCTTCGCGTGTTTGCTGCCGGCGGTGTGGGGAGTGGCCTGGTTCAGGAGTCCTTCGCTCGCACCCGCGTTGCTCGTCGGCATCGTCACAGTGCTCGCGCCGTTTCTGGTGATGCAGCCCGCGATGGGCGCAGGTTTCGCCGCCAGCCGCACGCCGCGCCCCGGTGCCGCAAGACTGCAGAGCCTCCTCACACACACCATTTTCGGGCTCGGCCTCTACGCAGCCGCGCTCGTCATCGCCCAACTTTCCTCAGGAGATTGAAATGCGCATTCCCGCCCGATTTGCACCGTTCGTTTTCGGCGCTCTGCTCTCGTCCATCATGGTTGGCATCGTGTCCGCGTTCGTGCTGCTGACTACCCAGGGGCTCAGCGACGGATTCCTGTCGCAATGGGTCAAGAGCTGCGTGCTGACCTGGCCGGTCGCATTTCCGACCGTAACTTTGGTGGCGCCGTGGGTGCGCAAGGTCGTGGGTCGAATCACTGCATGAGGACGACGCGTTGCCGCCGGCAGTTACCTCAAGTCCGCTTTATCTTCAGGCGCGATTGACGTGTGTGTAGATGACGCGCCACTTGCCGTTGCGCTTCGCCCAGATGTCGCTGAAGCGCAGCCGCAGGTCGTATGCCTGGCCGTCATCCACGCCGCGGATGCGCGCGACGCCACCCATGACTGCGCCGTCGTTCCAGACGACCTCGACCGGCTCCTCGATCACGAACGGCTCGAGCTTGAATCCGGGCTTGGTGTAATCGTGGATCAGGTCCTTCTTCGTCTGCCGCTGGCCGCGACTATTGATGAGTACGTAGTCATCGGCGACGAGGTCTTCGAGCGCCGCCTTGTCGCCCTGCACCTGCGCCTCGTCGTACGCGTGCACGCGCGCGGCAAGATCCGCGGGAATTTTCTCACTCGAGTCCTTCGCGGAAAGCGATGACGTCACGCCTGACAACAATACTGATGCGAGCGCGATGGCAAGGATGCGTAAGCGTTGGGTCAAGTCGATCTCCAGGATCTAGGGAAAGTTGAACTGCCAGGATATGCCCCAGCGATCCTGCAGCCAGCAGAACCATTGGCTGAACCCGTAGTTTGCGGGACCCATCAAGTAGTGCCCGCCCTCGACCAACGCGCCGGCGAACTCCTCGAGCTGCTGCTTCGAATCGCAGTCGACGAACAGCGAGATCGCGGGTGTGAATCCAAAAGCGTGCTTCACCGGGCTGTCGAAGAAGCGATAGCGCGTGCCCGCAAGCACGACGATGGCGCCCTTGACGCTGCCCTCCGCGCCCTGCTCTTTGGCGCCGTATTTGTCGAGGGATTCAATCGAAGAGTCCGGCAGCAGATTCACGTAGAAGCGCAGCGCCTCTTCTGCCTGCCCGGCAAACATGAGAAAGGTGGTAATCCGCATGCGCGGAAGTATTCAACGGGCCGGCTTTGCCGGCAAGCCATCAATCAGCGCGTAGGTGACGTCCTAAGCGCGCGCGCTACGAAAAAGCCCGTCGGTAATCCCACCAGCACGATGTGCCAGAAGGCATGGATGTGCAGCTGGTTGAGCGGGTAGATGCCATGCCCGATGGTCGAGAGCGGCAGGATCACGTAGTTCATGACCAGGAGAACCGCGACGCCGTGGATTACGGCGAGGGCAAACCACTGTCGCGGCAACCAGTTCACGCGACTCACGACCAGGTAAAGAATCGCCGCTGCGCTGATGCAGATGAACCAATGGAGCGCCGCTCCGAGCACGGCCATTTCAATACCGCCGTCGCGCGCGGTCTGCCCCAAAAGACCGCTGGCAACCCCCTTCCATGGCTGCGTCCACGGATTGCCGGCCATCAGGGTCTTGACGGTGGGATAGATGAAATCCGCAAGCCCCGCCAAGAATCCGCCGAGCAGGATTCCGCGGAGCGCCTGGTTATGGTTGTTAGGTGTTGTGGTGGTCGCAGCGGTTGTGTTCATGGTTCCCCCTTCGTTACAAAGAGCCTACCGCGCGAACACCGCACTGCGAAGAGTCACCGCGCATCCGTCCCGAAGCCGGGCCGCACGCGGAATTTATCCGGCCGGCATTCGCTCGAATACTTTCAACGAGGAATCGAGCGGATCCCAGGCATGTCCGCGGATGCCGTAGGTGATCACCTGCGGATTGAATAGTCCTGGGTCGTCCAGGCTTCCCGCTGACAGCGCAACCAGTTCAGGCATTGCGGCAAACGTCAGGTAGACCGGCGTTCCGCAGATCGGGCAGAAGGCATGGAGCTTGTCGTTCCCGCTGTCGCCCGCTACCCGCCAGGTTTTCGCTTCGCCCGTAATTTTCACATCAGCCCGGTGGGGAAAGGTCAGATAGGACCCATGCCCCGTACCGCTTCGCTTCTGACAATCGCGGCATTGGCAGTGGTTCTCGAAGATCGGTCTGCTGCTCGTTTCATAACGGATCGCGCCGCACGCACATCCGCCGACATAAGTCATGGTCATGGTTATCTCCTTCACGCTGGAGATACGTTAGTTGCCTGACACCGAACGCCGTGAGTAACAAGTGTGACGGGAATCTGCGGTCAGCTGACTTCGATGTTCTCCCGTCGCGCGCCGCGCCACCGCGTGACATACGGTTGCACGAACATGTACAGGCCCGTGAACAGCAACAAGGCGAGCGGGAGTAGCGGTGAATAGGTTACCCAGGCCGGAGGCGGCCCCAGAGACATGGCAACGAAGTTGGCGATGACCGTGACTGTAAAAACAATGGACGTCCAGCGATGGAACTGGCGAATTCCTGTTTTCACGGCGCTCATGACTGACCCTTCCGTGCCTCGATCATCTTCCAGCCGTTGCCGGACGGATCGCGGAAGCTGGCATCGGTGCTGCCGTAGCGAGAAACGGGCTCCTGCGTGAACTCCACATTGCGCGCGCGCATGCGCTCGTATGCGGCACGGCAATCATCGACGACGAGCACGAGTGGCGGCATGGCGCCCTTCGCCACGATCTCGCGCAGCGTCTGCGCAGTCGCCGCATCGAGTGTCGGCGGCCCTGGCGCATAGAGCCCGAGCTGGAAAGACGGCTGGTCCGGGTGCTGCACCGTGAGCCAGCGGTAGTCGCCGTTTTTCGAGTCGGTGTGGACGCGAAATCCGAGCTTTTCCACATAGAACTTGAGCGCTTCGTCCTGATCGCGAACGTACAACCCGACAACTCCAACACCCTGACTCATGGGACCTCCTTTTTGGTGGCCTTAGTCTTACCGATCGCGTCCCGTCGCCGCTTCTCCGAAACTGCGATCTTGAGGTCGGGCCGATGCGCGGCGATGAGGTAGCAGGCTGGCACCCGATCCAGCGCATGCGAAGCAGCCTTTTCGCGCGCACGAAGTTCTCCCGGGCTCTCGCCCGTGACGTCGCGGAAAATGCGCCCGAATGTCCCCAGGCTTTTCCAGCCAGTCCGGAATGCAATGTCGGTGATGGACAGCTCGGTGTCCCGCAACAGCGCCTTGGCCCGCTCGAGCCGGCGCGTCAACAGGTAGCGGTGCGGCGGCAGGCCGAAGGCATCCCTGAACGAGCGCGCGAAATGCGCCTGCGAGACATGGCTCACGCGCGCCAGCCGCCCGACCGGCCATTCCTCGTGCGAGGCGACGTCCATGCGGTCCTTCGCGCGCAGCAGGCGGCGCAGGAGTTCAGGATCCAGACCCATGCGCGCCGCGGATCACTTCTTCCGTCCGTAATAGACCTTGTTAGCTATCTTCCACT
>DATHJZ010000136.1:0-3573 GCA_035286365.1 Steroidobacteraceae bacterium
CTGCACGCGGACGGCGCGCTGACCGCCCTCGATCTCGACCTCGCCCTGAGTGAGCCGCTGGCGGCCGAACCGCACGACCTGCCGGATCTCGCGCCCCACCTGCTCGACACCCTGCGCGTGCAGTACCCCGACCGGCACCGCTTGCGAACCACGCTCGATGCGCGCCTGCAGGCGGGCGCCACTCAGCAGCTGCGTGAGCATTCCGCGTCGCTGGCACGGCAAAACGTGTTCAACGCCGCGGCGCTGAGCGTGGACAACGTGTCATTCGAAGTGCTGGCGTACGTGGGCAACAGTAGAGGGGACATTCCTGGTTTCCGTGTCGCAGACGCCACAGAAACCAGGAATGTCCCCCGCGGCTATTCCGTCGACATCATTCGCCGCCCGCGCAGCACCGGCAGCATTCTCAAGCCCCTGTTGTACGCCGCGATGCTCGAAGACGGCGTCCTCACGCCGCGCATGCTGCTGCCGGACGTACCCACTCACTACGACGGCTTTTCACCCGAGAACTTCGACCGGCAATACCGCGGCGCCGTGCCAGCCGATGAAGCGCTCGCGCATTCGCTCAATGTGCCGGCCGTGCGCATGCTCAAGACCTATGGTGTGGCGCGCTTCGCCGACCTGTTGCGCGACGCCGGCATGACCACGCTCACGCGGCCGGCCGACGACTACGGCCTCACGCTGATTCTGGGCGGCGCCGAAGGCAACCTCTGGGATGTGTCGGCGCTGTACGCGAGCCTCGCCGGTATCGCACGCAGCGGCCCGGCCGAATCCACGCCGCGCTTCCACGAGCTGCGGGTCCTGAAAGGCGCGCCTGACAAACTGCGCGGACCTGTGCCCATCGGCGCGGGCGCGGCCTGGCTCACGCTCGATACCTTGTTAGAGGTGCCGCGCCCCGCAGAAGAAGGCCATTGGCGCAATTTCGCCTCGAGCCGCAGCATCGCGTGGAAGACCGGCACGAGCTGGGGACTGCGCGATGGCTGGGCCGTCGGCACCACCTCGCGCTACACCGTCGGCGTCTGGGTAGGCAACGCCAGTGGCGAGGGCCGCCCCGGGCTCACCGGCTCGACCATGGCGGCGCCATTGATGTTCGCGCTGTTCAACGGGTTGCCCGCGAGCCCGTGGTTCGACATGCCAACTCATGCGCTGCGCCAGATCGACGTGTGCGCGAACGATGGCTATCTCGCCATCGAAGGTTGTGAGACCGCGCGCATCTGGGTGCCGCGGGACAGTCACTTCGAGGATTTGAGCCCTCACAACCTGCGCATCAATCTGGATTCCGCAGGCGCGCGGCGCGTCGACAGCGACTGCGAATCGCCGTCGGGAATGCGACACGCCAACTGGTTCGTGCTGCCGCCGGCCGAGGAGTTCTACTACCGCCGCGCGCATGCCGAATATCGACCGCTGCCCGACCTGCGCGCGGATTGTCAGGCCACGCGTGCCGGCAGCAAGGCCACGCTGGCGCTGTTGTATCCGGACGCGAATGCCCGTGTCCTCATACCGCGCGAGCTCGACGGCAGCCGTGGCCGCACGGTGTTCGAAGCTGTGTCCAGGCGTCGGCAGGCCACCATCTACTGGCATCTCGACAATCGATACCTTGGAGAGACGCACACTTTTCACCAGCAGTCGTTGGACATCGACCCGGGCGAGCACATACTGACCCTGGTGGATGACGAGGGAGAGCGGGTCGCACGACGCTTCCAGGTACTCGCCACGCGCAACTAGGCTAACAATGAGGGTGTCGTGTTCGATGGATTCACGCTGACGACCATTGAGACCGACGAAGTCGCCATCCGGCTGCGGCATGGCGGCTCGGGTCCACCCCTCCTCCTCCTGCACGGCTTCCCCCAGACCCACGCGATGTGGTCGAAAGTCGCCCCACGCCTGGCGCAGCACTACACGGTTGTTTGTCCGGATTTGCGCGGCTACGGCGGCAGCGGCAAACCAGAATCGAGCGCCAACCACGAAACGTATTCCAAGCGCGCGATGGCGCGCGACCAGATCGCAGTCATGAAGAAGCTCGGCTTCGACAAATTCTTCGTCGCGGGTCACGACCGCGGTGGACGCTGCGCCTATCGACTCGCGCTCGATTCACCGCTCGCGGTGAGCAAGCTCGCGGTTCTCGACATCGTGCCCACGGGCGACACCTTGCGGCGCGCCGACTGGCGCTTCGGCATGGGCTACTGGCACTGGTTTTTCCTGGCACAGGCACATCCATTGCCGGAACGCATGATCAGCGCGGACCCGATCGCGTTCCTGTTCCGCCACGGGCAGGCGTCGTCGGATTTCGAGGCTTACGAGGATTTCCTGCAGAACGCGCGCGATCCGGCGGCAATTCACGCCATGTGCGAAGACTACCGCGCGGCAGTGAGTGTCGACTTCCAGCAGGACCAGGCGGATCGCGGCATTCGCAAGATCGAGTGCCCGATGCTCGCCCTCTGGGGCGCCAAGGGCGTGATCCCGAAATGGTACGACCCAGTGGGAATCTGGAAAGACTGGGCCAGCAACGTACGCGGGGAAGAAGTCGAAAGCGGTCACATGCTGGCTGAAGAAGCGCCCGACGCAACCTACGAAGCCCTGCACCGCTTCTTCAGCGCAGCATAGAAGTACCGGCGGCCGCCGGATCTGCCCGGACAGCCGCCTGTTGTTAGGCGCTCAATGGCGCGAGGTCTTGCCGCGCGTCGACGGCTCGACGCGTGGAGCTGTCCGGCGCCGCAGGGCAGGATCCTCGCCCTTTGCGCGTTTCTTGCCGGCGGCTTCTGCCGCTTTCATATCCTCGGCTTCGCGAGCCGACTGCGGCGCAGCCCGAATCGCAGCTTTCTCCACGTCATTGTTCTCGACATATTCCTCACTGCGCTTGCGGAAGCGCCTTGCCGCCTCGTAATCGCCTTCGCCCTGCACCTTCGTTGGCTTCGCCATGCTTCACCTCGTGGGCTGATTAGAGCGCAAATTCCGCGTCGAATATGCAGGGTGCGGCCGAGTCCTACGACACAATCAGTTGCCGCGGAGCATCGGTCGATCCCGCGCTGCGGCAAACTGGTCACGTCGAATCAAGGACTGATTCACGGAGCGACTCGACCATGGCCAGATCAATGACCGCCCAAGCCGGACGCCTGGCGTTCGACGACCCCGATACCGGCGATGCGCCGGCCGGATTCGAACAGTACAAACTCGATCGCCTGTTCGAGCTGCGCGCCGTCATCGACTCGCTGCGCGCCGAGCGCGGCGCCTCACCGCACAACGACGCACACGCCGGCCAGGATCGCTGCCTGACCGTCTAGGGTTGTGGCGCCGGGGGTACGCACCCCCACGAATCCATTGAATGCTGCGTCGTAGCCTTGCGACAATATGCGCCCTCCGCGCATCCGCAGGTAGGCTCTGGGCCACATGTCAGCGCATCCGCTCCGAGTTTTGATCGCCGAAGATAACGACGACCTGCGTGATTTGCTGGTCACGCTGGTGTCGGCTGAGCCCGATTTGAAGTGCGTGGGTACCGCGACCGATGTCGATGCGGTCATCGCCTGCACGGCGGAACACAAAGCCGATGTACTGGTGCTGGACCTCGAGCTCCAGGGC
>DATHJZ010000137.1:0-3772 GCA_035286365.1 Steroidobacteraceae bacterium
GGATCGACTGAACGGCGATGTCAGTCTCGCGGCGCGCCCGCTGATCGCGGGCTTGCCGGATGTGAGCGCGCCAGGCGTACCACGCTCGCGCGGCGCGGCAGCCCTGCCCGAACCCGCATTCGCCGCCCTGCCCGGGTGGGACTTCATCGACATCGAAAAATACCGGCGCGTATGGAAACGCGCGCATGGCTACTTCAGCCTCAACATGGCGTCCTCGCGCGGCTGTTCGTTCCGTTGCAACTGGTGTGCGAAGCCCATCTGGGGCAATCAGTACCTGCAACGACCGGCGCGCGAGATTGCGGCGGAGATGATTCATCTGCGCCGGCACTACCGCCCCGATCACATCTGGTTCGCCGACGACATTTTCGGTTTCAAAGTGGCCTGGGTGAACGAATTCGCGGCTGCGCTCGCAGCAGGCGGCGGTGGCGTGCCGTTCACCATTCAGCTGCGCGCCGATCTCGTCAACCCGCGCATGGCCGAGGCGCTGCGCAACGCCGGCTGCCGCGAGGTGTGGATCGGCGCCGAAAGCGGCAGCCAGAAAATACTCGACGCCATGAACAAGGGCACACGCGTCGCCGAAAACATCCAGGCGCGCCGCCTGCTCGGCAACGTCGGCATACGCGTCGGCTATTTCCTGCAGCTCGGTTATCTCGGCGAAGAACTCGACGACATCCTCGCGACCCGCCGGCTCGTCGACGAAGCACGCCCGGACGACGTCGGCGTCAGCGTGTCCTATCCACTGCCGGGCACGAAGTTCTACGAGGCCGTCAAGCAGCAGCTCGGCGTCAAGACACATTGGCAAGAAAGCAGCGACCTCGAAATGATGTTCGAGGGCACCTACACCTCGGATTTCTACCGCACGGTGCGCAACCTGCTGCACGACCAGGTGAAGGATCCGTATTCGCCCGATGTCGGTCGGCGCTGGGACAGTCTCATTGCCGATGAGCAGCTGTATCGCCCGCCCGCGGCTGAAATCGATATCGACGCGGCTGCCGTGGGTGCCTAGATGAACGCGCAGTTGCAGGAAAAACCGCGCGCGATATCGGCCGTCGAACTCGACCAGACGCGCGCCGCGTTCGACAGCGTGGCGGCGGACTACGACGGCCCGCGCGGCAACAACGCCTTGATCCAGCGCATGCGCGTGACCATGTGGCGCGAACTGGAGCGGCGTTTCGCGCGCGACGCGCGGCTCATCGATCTCGGCTGCGGCACGGGTCTCGATGCGATGCACCTGGCGCAAAGCGGGCGCAGCGTGCTCGCGACCGACTGGTCGCCGGGCATGGTCGAGCGCACCGTCGCCCGTGCCGCGCAAGCAGGGCTCGCCGCGCGCATCGATGCACGACGCGTGGGCGCTCATCAGCTCGAGCAGGTCGACACGGCCGGCGGATTCGATGGCGCGTATTCGAACTTCGGTCCGCTCAACTGCGTACCCGATCTCGGGGCGCTGTCCACGCAGTGCGCGCGGCTGCTGCGGCCCGGCGGCAAGCTGGTGTTCTCGGTCATCGGGCGAATCTGTCCGTGGGAGTATCTGTACTACCGCTGGCGCCGGCCCGAACGCGCGAAGATTCGCGCGTTGCGCGGCCCGGTGGCCGTTGCGATGAATCATCAGACGATCTGGACCCGCTATTTCACTCCGCGCGAGTTCTATGCGGATTTCGCGCGGCGGTTCGACCTGATCGAATACCGGGCATTGAGCCTGTTCATGCCGCCACCCTACCTGGTTCGCTGGTACGAACGGAACCCTCGGCTGCTCGAGTTGTTAGGCCTGATCGACGATGCCGCAGGCGGATGGCCCGTGCTGCGCAACGCCGGTGATCACTTTCTCATCGTCATGCGGCGCAAAGACGCACTGCGCCCATGATCGCGCGCGACGCCCTGCCATCGTTCACGACCCTGCGCACCGCGCTCCACCTCACGACGGAGCGGCTCGCGCGGGAACTCGTGCAGCCATCGGGAGGCGCGCCCGACTGGAGCGATCTCGAGTGGAGCGTCGCGCGCGCGGCCGCGGCAATGCAGGGCATCGCGGCATTGCTTGCAATCTCGTTGCGATGGAAAGGTCCCGCTGCCTGGGAAGATTTTCTCGGCGAACAGCTCGAACAAAGCGCGCGCCGCTACGAGCGCATCGGCTGGGTACTCGCGCGGATCGACGCGGCTGCGCGCCGTCACGGAGTCCCGGTAGTCGCGCTCAAGGGCGCGGCGCTGCGCGAATTCAATCTGCAACGAGTGCCCGGCGAACGGCCCATGGGCGATATCGACCTGTTGGCCCGGCCGGAGCAGCTCGAAGTCGTGGCGCGCGCGCTGCAATCCATCGGCTACGAATTTTCGTACGCCTCACGTCGCCACCAGACCTTCAAGACGCCGCAGCCAGTATCCGCCACGGGTTTTGGGGAACGCGCGCTCAATCCTATCCCCATCGAAGTCCATACCGTCGTCGCGGAGGCGCTGCCTTTTTCTGCCGTGGATATCACCGCGCGATTGTGGCCGGCGGAAACGGATTGTGGCATCCATCACTACTCGAGCAACGGCGCCCTGCTCTGCCATCTGTTGCTGCACTGTGCGGGCAACATGCGCGCCCACGCGCTGCGGCTCTCGCAACTGCGCGACGTGGCACAACTGTCCGCGCGCCTGACGACCGCCGACTGGCAGGAGTTTCTCGGCGCCGGGCCGCGCACCGATCTGTGGTGGATCTATCCACCGCTTGCGCTCAGCGCGCGATATTTTCCTGGCCGCATCCCGGCGGAAATCGTCGCACTCGCGCGGCGCAATTGCCCGGCGCTCCTGCGACGCGCGGCGGACCGGCAAGACTTGACCGCAGTTTCCTGGTCGAACCTGCGGATCGATGCCTTTCCGGGCATCGAATGGTCGCGCGCGCCGCTCGAAGCGCTGCGCTACGCGAAGAGCCGATTTGCGCCGAGCAAGGTCGCCCTCGACGACCTCGAATATTCCAGCAAGACATTGCCCCAGCTGCGGACCGTGCCGTGGTACGGACAGCGCCACGCCACGCGAATCCTGCGCTGGCTGTTCACGCGGCCGCCGCGCGTGCAGACGATCAGTTCGGTGCTCGAGGCTCTGAGCGCGCAGCCGCGCCGGGACCGCGCAGCCCTGTGACCAGTTGTGAGTAACAGCGCTCGAAGCTCCGCGCCGTGAAATCCGCATCCTCCACGATCGCGCGGCGCTGCGCCTCCAAGGCGAGCCGCATCCGTTCGGCGTCATCTTCGAGCAGACGCTGCACGCCGAGCGCGAACGCCGCGTCGTCGCCCACCGGCACGCAGATCGCGGCGTCATTCGCCCACTCGCGCACGTGGCCGACGGCCGTGCCGACGGTCGGCACGCCGGCGACGGCGGCTTCGAGCACCACCAGCGGACCGGCCTCGTGGCGCGATGAGACGAGGTTGATGTGCGCGGCTTCCATGATCGGCCGCAGCTGGCGCTGCGTGAGGAAGCCGTGGAACGTCACGCGCGCGCCGAGCCCGCGGCTCCGAGCGAGCCGCTGGATTTCGCCATCGAGCGTGTCTTCGCCGACGACGTCGAGATGGAAATCCACCTGCCTCGCCGCCAGCCGTTCCATCGCGCCTAACAACGTATGCTGGTCCTTGACACGATTGAGACTGGCCACGTGAATCATGCGCGCGGGCGCATCCAGATGGCGTGCCCGCGGCGACAGTGCCGGCCAGGCATCGAGGTCGACTCCGAGCGGCACGCGCGAGGCGCTGAATCCGAGGGCGGCTGCCTGCGCGATGATAGGCTCGCTCGTGTCAAGGACCAGCATACG
>DATHJZ010000138.1:0-12860 GCA_035286365.1 Steroidobacteraceae bacterium
GTGTCGTTCTCGTTCCGCGGCAACGAACCCGTGCGCCAGGCCATGCACTCGGTGTTCCTGTATCACGCGATCCAGGCCGGCATGGACTTCGGCATCGTGAATGCGGGGCAGCTCGCCGTTTACGACGATATCCCGAAAGACCTGCGCGAACGCGTCGAGGACGTGATCCTCAACCGCCGCCCGGATGCCTCCGAGCGCCTGCTCGAGATCGCCGTCAACTACAAGGATGGCGGCGCGCGTGAGCGCAAGGAAGATCTTGCCTGGCGGCAGCTGCCCATTCGCGAGCGCCTGAGCCATGCGCTGGTGTCGGGCAACGACCAGTACATCATCGAAGACACCGAAGAGGCCCGGCTCGCCGCCGAGCATCCGCTGCACGTCATCGAAGGCGCGCTCATGGACGGCATGAACGTGGTCGGCGATCTGTTCGGCTCCGGAAAAATGTTCCTGCCGCAGGTGGTGAAATCCGCGCGCGTCATGAAGAAGGCCGTGGCGCATCTCATCCCGTTCATCGAGGCGCTGGCCGATGGCGTGCAGAAGACGAACGGCACGGTGGTGCTCGCCACCGTCAAGGGCGATGTGCACGACATCGGCAAGAACATCGTCGGCGTCGTGCTCCAGTGCAACAACTTCGCGATCGTGGATCTCGGCGTCATGGTGTCCTGCGACAAGATCCTGGATACCGCGGAGAAGTTGGGCGCCGACATGGTGGGCCTGTCCGGGCTCATCACGCCGTCGCTGGAAGAAATGTCCCACGTCGCGAGTGAAATGCAGCGGCGCGGGTTCACGGTGCCGCTGCTGATTGGCGGCGCCACGACGTCGCCGGCCCACACGGCGGTCAAGATCGATCCGAATTACGAAGGCCCGGTGGTTTACGTGAAGGATGCGTCGCGCGCCGTGGGCGTGTGCCGCCAGCTCGTCACTCCGGAGATGAAGCCGGCATACATCGCCGAGGTGAAGGCGGAAAACATCCGGCGCCGCGAGCAGCACGCCGGCAAGAAGGTCAAGGGTGCACAGCTGACGCTGGCGCAGGCGCGCGCCAACAAGCCGAAGACCGACTGGGCTAACTACACGCCACCGGTGCCGCGTTTCCTCGGCGCCAAGGTGTTCAACGACGTGCCGCTGGCGTCCCTGACGCCGTACATCGACTGGATGCCGTTCTTCAACGCCTGGGAGTTCACCGGCAAATTCCCGGACGTGCTCAGCGATCCGACGCGCGGTCCCGCGGCCACGTCCCTGTACAAGGACGCGCAGGAAATGCTCGCGACCATTGTGCGCGAGCACTGGTTGCAGGCGCGCGCGGTGGTCGGGTTCTTCCCCTGCAACAGCGTCGACGAAGAGATCGAGGTGTACAGCGACACGACGCGCTCGCGCGTGCTGCATCGCCTGCATCACCTGCGCCAGCAGAAGGGCAAGCCTTCCGGCCAGCCGCACTACGCGTTGTCCGATTTCATTGCGCCTAAAGATTCCGGCAAGGTCGATTACATCGGCGCGTTTGCCGTGACCGCTGGCGTCGGCATCGAAGAGCATCTGAAACGATTCGCAGCGGCGCACGATGATTACAACGACATCCTGCTGAAGTCGCTGGCCGATCGCCTCGCGGAGGCTTCCGCCGAAGCGCTGCACCTGCGCGTGCGCCGCGAGTTGTGGGGCTATTCGCCGGAAGAGCGCCTGACCAACGAGCAACTGATCGCCGAGGTTTATCGCGGCATTCGCCCTGCGCCGGGATATCCGGCCTGCCCCGATCACACGGAGAAGGGCACGCTGTGGCAGATGCTCGATGTCGAGCACGCCGTCGGCATCCAGATCACCGAAAGCTACGCGATGTATCCGACCGCCGCGGTCAGTGGCTGGTACTTCGCGCATCCGGATTCGAGGTACTTCGCGGTGGGCCCGATCGATCTCGACCAGGTGCAGCACTACGCCGCGCGCAAAGGCTGGTCCCAGGCCGAGGCGCGCAAATGGTTGGTCAGCAACATGGAAGCGCGCGCGCAGGATCCGCACGACGAAGCGGCTTGATCGATGGTGCCGCCGTGATCCGGACGTTTCCGCGCCTCTGCGCACTCGCGCTCATCGCCACCACGAGCCTCGCCAGCGGGAAACCCGTCGCGGACGGCTGGCGTCCGCTGCTCGACGCCAACCTCTCGCAGTTCGACGTGTACCTGAGCTACCGCGGCGATCAGATCATGAGCGTGCTGAAGGGCACGGCGCCCGCGAGCCTCAAGCCAGTCGGCTTCAATCCGCCGTCGCAGAAAGTATTTTCGGTGGTGCAGAAAGAGGGCGCGCCGGCGTTGCGCATCACGGGCGAGATCTACGGCTGCCTCGTGACCAAGGAGTCGTTCTCCAACTACCACTTGCGCGCGAAAACGAAGTGGGGCGAGCAGAAGTGGGAGCCGCGCCTCACCGAGTCCAGGGACTCGGGGATCCTCTATCACAGCCGCGGGGATTTCGGCGTCGACTACTGGAAGAGCTGGGCGCTGTCACAGGAGTTCCAGGTCATCGAGCACGGCCTCGGCGAATACTGGCGGCAGGCCACGTCGGCTTTCGACATCCGCGTGGGTCCCAAGGAACCCAGTCCCGACAAGAGTCCCGACGCGCCAAAATGGAACCCCAACGCGACCTGGATGACATTTGACGGGTCTAACAACCATGCACTCGCGGGATCGGATGAGGACAAGCCGGGCGAGTGGAATCTGATCGAGCTGGTCTGCTACGAAGACGATTGCGTGCACATCGTCAACGGCAAGGTCGTGATGGCGCTCACCAACTCCCGCTACAAGGATGGCGACAAATTCGTGCCGCTGACCGGCGGCAAGCTGCAGATCCAGAGCGAAGCGGCGGAGGTGTTCTACAAGGAACTCGAGATCCGCCCGATTGAAGCGATGCCGGCCGAATACACCGGCTATTTTCAGTCTTCCGGCAAATAGGGCGCGCTCACTTCGGGTCGGGTAGTTTGAGCACGATTCCGCCCTTGATTACGACTTCCACGCGCTGCAGCGTCGTGATGTCGGCGAGCGGGTCGCCATACACTGCAATCAGGTCGCCGAATTTTCCCGGCTCCAATGCGCCCACGTTCTTGCTCCAGCCCATGTACTGCGCCGCGACGGTGGTGGCCGACGCGATGGCCTGCGCCGGCGTCATGCCGCGCGCCACCATGATGGGAAACTGCCGCGCATTGAGCCCGTGTGGAAACACCCCCGAATCCGTAGCGAACACGATAGGCACGCCGGCCGCGACCGCCTTCGTGAAGGCCTGGCGCTGAATCTCGGTGGTCTCGGTGTTCTTGCGCAGGAATTCTTCGGGCCACTTCAGGCGCCGGCCCTCCGTGTCGATGTAGTCGCCGTTGTAGACGTCCATGGCCAGCGCCACGTTGCCGCGCTTGAGGGCCAGCGCGATGCAGGAGTCGTCGAGGTAGGAAGCATGTTCGATCGTGTCGACGCCGGCGTGGATGGCCATCTTGATGGATTCGGCGCCGTGCGCGTGCGCGGCAACCTTCTTGTCCACCGCATGCGCGACTTCGACCACCGCCGTGATTTCTTCCTGCGACATCTCGGGTTCGCCGGGCACGCCGCCAAACGCCAGCACCGCGCCCGAGGCGATCACCTTGAGCAGATCGGAGCCGTTGTCGAGGAGGCCGCGCGCGTGATTGCGGAAATCCGCTGGCCCCTTTGCAACCCCGGCGTGAAAGCGCGCGTTGTCGACGGGCTCCTTGAAGTCCGGGATGTACAGATCGCCGCCGCCGTGCGGAATGGTGAGATAGGGCCCGCTGGCCTGCATGCGCGGACCGACTGCCTGGCCGCGATTGATGGCGTCGCGCAGCGCGGTGTCCGCGCCCAACACGTAGGTGCCGACATTGCGCACGCTGGTGAACCCGGCTAACAAGGTGGCCGCGGCGTTCTCTTGCGCGATCTGCTGCGTTTCGGCCGCCGTGCGGCGGAAATACACCGTGAGGTCCGCGGTGTCTTCCGGCCGGTCCGTCAGGTGCGTGTGCATGTCGATGAGGCCGGGCAGGCAGCTGTAGTCGCTCAAGTCCAGCACGGGCAGGTGCGTGTTGGCGGCGGCATTGCGGCCGACATTGTTGCTGACGCTCTGCACGCGGCCATCGCGGATGACCACCAGCGCACGCTCGAACGGCGCCATGCCACTGCCGTCGACGAGTTTGCCGCACAGGATCGCGATGGAGCCGCTGTCCGGCGTGAAGGGCGCCTGCCGGATGGCGATGCGGTTGGTCATCGTGGGCGCGAGGTCGGCGCCGGTGAGCGTCGTGCCACAGCCGCCGAGGGCGGCCGTCGCAAGCAAGAGGAGAAAACGGGGTGCGTTCATGCGAGTGGAATGTATTCCTGGTTGTCGTAGTCGGGCAATTTCATGCGGCCGGCGCGCCAGTCGGCCTTGGCCTGTTCGATGCGCGCCTTCGACGATGACACAAAATTCCATTCGATGAAGCGCTCGCCGACCGGTTCGCCACCCAAGGCCATGACAGTCGCGGGCTGGGTGGCCGTAATGGTGGTGTCTTCACCCGGCTCGAACACCAGCATCCGGCCGCCGCCGTAGCGTTGGCCGCGCGCCTCGATTTCGCCGGCGGCGATGTACAGCGCGCGCTCCGGATATCCGCCGGGCAGCGCGACCCGCGCGTGGGGCGCGATTTCCCAGTGCGCATAGAACTGCGGCGAATGAGTCTTGACGCCCGCCGTCAATCCGAAGGCAGTGCCGGCCAGCATGCGCGTGCGCACGCCCGCATCCTCGTGCACGGGCAGCGCTTCGGCGCCGAAGTGGCCGAAGGATGGCTCGGTCTCTTCATGTTCGTTGGGCAGGGCGACCCAGGACTGGATGCCGTGCATGGGGCCGCCTTCGGCGCGCGCTTTTTCGAAACGTTCGGAGTGGGTGATGCCGCGGCCGGCGATCATCCAGTTCACTTCGTTGGGTTGAATGGCCTGCTGCATGCCGACGCTGTCGCGATGCACGATCTCGCCGGCGAATAGATAGGTGACGGTGGCGAGCCCGATGTGCGGGTGCGGGCGAACGTCGACGGTCTTCGGGATCCCGGCAGCGAAGGTGACCGGACCGATGTGATCGAAGAAGATGAAAGGGCCGACCATGTGCCGGCGCGTGAACGGTAGTACGCGCCCGACTTCGAAGCCGCCGAGGTCGCGACGGCGCTGAACGATGACATCCATGCCGGATCGTTTACCAGACTGGGCCGCCCCGGGCAACCCGGTTTCCGTGATCGTGCGGTGCGCGAAGCGTAGACTAAGTGGCTAACAAACTCCGGGGAGCAGCCATGCACTCGAGCGCCAGATCCATCAAACACGGTTCGTTCGTCATCGAACGCCGGCTCGACTACAACCCGGAGCTCGTGTATCGCGCCTGGGTGCAGAAGGACGCCAAGTCGCGCTGGTTCAACGGCCCGGCGGACAAGTGGGGCGAAACCCTGCGCGAGATGGACGTGCGCGTCGGCGGTCGCGATGTGCTGGTCGGCAAATTCAGTGACGGCAGTGAATCGCGCTTCGAAGCGCAGTACCTCGACGTCGTGCCGGAGAAGCGCCTGGTATACGTCTACGACATGTACTGGCAGGGCAAGAAGATCTCGGTGACCCTGGCCAGCATCGAATTCGTGGCCGCCGGCAAGGGCACCAAACTGCTGGTCACCGAACAGCACGCGTTCCTCGACGGCCACGAGGATGCTGGCAGTCGCGAACGCGGCACGCAGCAGCTCATGCAGAATCTCGACGTAGCGCTCGCGGGCGGCGACACGCGCCAGCCGAAGGCGTAAAGCTATTGCGGATACAGCGTGGCGAGATACGCCGCGATGTCGACCATGTCGTTGAGCTCGAGCTTCTCGACCACGGGCGTCATTTGCTTGGACGCCTCATTCGTCCGGCTGCCCGCCTTGAATGCCAGCATCTGGCGCAGCACGTAGGTCGGCGAGCGTCCCGGAATCGGTGGAATCTTGTCGGTGCCCTTGAGAGTGGCGAGATGGCAGGTCGCGCAGATCTGTGTCTTGCCGCCGTCGCCCGTCGTCACCAGGCGTTTTCCCCGCGCGACGCTGCCCGGCGGCACGTACGCCGTGTACTGCATCTTGTCGTCGCGGCGCTCATGCCGCTCGATGTCGGGCGCCACTTCCAGCATGCGCTCTTCGAGATCTTCCGTGCCGCCCACTTCCTGGTAGACCCACTTGGCGGGTTCGGCGCGCGGAATCCGGATTCCCTCGATGACCCACACCCGGCGGCCTAACTTCTGCTGCGCGAAGTATTTGGCGCTTTCATCGATCTCCGCGTCGGTCATGTTCTGGGCAACGACGTGCATGCCGCGGCTGGGTTTGTACTCCACCGGCCCGACCGGCTTGCGGGCGCCGCTGCGAAAGTCCTGCAGCTGCTCCTTTATATAGGCCTCCGGCAGACCCGCGAGCGCGGAATTCTCCGGCCGCCCCTGGCCCGTGGGTGTGTGGCAGAAGCCGCAGGCGATGACGTTCGGCTTGCGACCGTGCGCCACCACCTCCGTCATCGGAATATGGTCGTTCGGATGCCAGTCGGGCGGATTGAACTGATCGTTGATGCGCGCCGCCGTGTATTTCTCGGTGCTGTCGGGAATGCCGAGTAATTCGACGTCGTCGAGCTTCGGCGGCGGGGGTGCGTTGGGTCGCGGCTTGATCAGCGAGTCCGGATCGATGGGAAACAGCCACTCGGGCAGCGGTGGGGACGGCAGTTCCGCTGGTGCGGTGGCGGCGGCAGGTTTTGCAGCCGCGGGCTTGGCTGAGGTTCCCTGTGCATAAGTGACGCCGGCCAGCGCGACAGCCAGGCAGAACCCGATCCCTTGCGCCAGGCGATTCGCTCTCACGGACTTCCCCTTCGTCACCTTCGGGCAGCATACCCAATTCGCGGCCTTCCGTAGAATATCGCGCGCATGCCACGTATCCGCCGCCGATCCCTGCCCATCGCCACGGTCGACCTCGCGCGGTTTCTCATCGGCAAGCACCTGGTGCATATGACGCGCGCCGGCCGGATTGCCGGGCGCATCGTCGAGACCGAAGCCTATCCACCCGGGGATCCCACCGGATACGCGCGCCCCGGCCTAACTACCAGCAACGCGCCGCTGTTCGGGCCGCGCGGCTTCGGTTACGTGCGCATGGTCTACGGCGCCTGCTTCACGCTCAACCTGGCCGCAGAGCAGGCGGGCGTCGGTGCGGCGGTGCTGATCCGTGCGCTCGAGCCCACCGAAGGCATCGAGCTCATGCAGCGCAACCGGCCACTGTCCCGCCTGCCAGACCTCACGCGCGGGCCGGGGCGGGTGTGCGCGGCGCTTGGCATCGGGAGCGTTTTGAGCGGCACAGACCTGTGCACCAGCGAGCGGTTGTTTCTCGAGCGCACGCGCGCTGCGAATCCCCGCATCCAGGTCAGCACCCGCATTGGACTGTCGCGCGATCAGCATCGGCGCCTGCGCTTTGTGGAGCGCGGCAACCCTTATCTGAGCGTTCCGCCATAATGGCGCGCATGCGTACTTCAGGCTGCCTGCTGCTCGTGCTGTTCAGCACCACCGCGTTCGCCGCGGATCCGCCGCTCACGGAAGAAATGTTTCGCAAGGCCATGAATGTCGCGCCGGACGTGCGCATGACGTACCGCGACGCGAACTGCAAGCCCGTGAGCTTCGCCGGCTTCGCCGCAGGCATGCACACTCCCGATGCGCATGCCGACGTCGATCGCTTGCCCGACGGAACTGCGGTGACGATGACCGTCGTGTCGCGCGGCGACCTGAAGTGTCCGCAACCCTATCCACCGATCGCGGAAATGCCGACGTTCGAGTTGCCCGACCTGAACGGCAAACGCGTCTCCGCGGGCAGCCTGCGTGGGCGGCCGACGCTCATCAGTTTCTTCTTTTCGACCTGCAAGCCCTGCATCCTGGAGGTCGAGCCGCTGAACCGCTTCGCCGCGGCTCGGCCGCAGATGAATTTTCTCTCCATGACCTTCGATGATGTCGATGAGGCGCGCGCGTTCGCCCGACGTTTCGGCGTCAAATGGCGCCTCGTGCCGGACGCGCGCGATTTCATCGACCGGGTGCGGGTGAAGCAATACCCCACGCTCGCGCTGTTCGACGCGAATGGCCGCCTGCTCGGCATGAAGAAGGGTGGCGCGAGCGACGCGCTCGAGGCTGCGAACGTCGAGCCGCAGCTCGCGCGCTGGGTCGACGGGCTCTTGCGGAAATAACCCGCTACCGCAGGTCAACCGCCGACGCGCTCATGCGTTGGCCTCGGGTAAGGCCATGACTTCGAACCAAAACCCCACTGCCGCGGCCATTGCCGCCAATCGGTTTGGCCTCGGCGCCCGGCCGGGCGAATTGGCGACCGTGGAGAAAGATCCGGCCGGCTGGCTCAAGCGGCAGCTGAGCGGCGCGGCTCCGGTGCTCGCCGGCGAAGGTCTGAAGCCTTCCGCCGAGACGCTCGCGCGGGTACTCGAATTGCGCCAGGAAGTTGCCGCCGAGCGGCGCGAGAAGAAGAAGTCTGCCGACGATGACGACCAGGCGAAAGTGGCCGCGGCGCTCAAACTGCCGGCCGTCTATCGGCCGGTGTACATCGACGAAGCCTATGCGCGCCTGGCGCACGCCGTCGGCACCGACCGTCCCTTTCTCGAGCGCCTGACGCAGTTCTGGACCAATCACTTCGCGGTGTCGATCGACAAGGTCGCCGTGCTCGGATTGGCCGGCGCCATGGAACGCGAGGCCATCCGCCCACGGGTGACGGGCAATTTCACCGACCTGTTGATGGCCGTCGAGAAGCATCCGGCGATGCTATTGTATCTCGACAATCACGCCTCGATCGGACCTGCCTCCAAGGCGGCGCGCTTCGTCGATCGTCGTGCCAATGGCCGCGGCAAAGGCCGCAAGCTCGGCATCAACGAAAACCTGGCGCGCGAGATTCTCGAGTTGCACACGCTGGGCGTGGACGGCGGCTACACACAGACCGACGTCACCACGTTTGCGCAGGCGATTTCCGGGTGGTCGATCGGCGGAGAGGATCATGGGCGCCGCCTGGCGAAACTTGGGCTCGACAACGGCAAGCCGGGTGAATTCTTCTTCCGCGAGCCGTTCCACGAGCCGGGCGCGAAACGCTTGTTAGGCCGCAGCTACCCTGACGACGGCGTCAGGCAGGGCGAGGCCATTCTCAAGGATCTCGCGCTGCGCCGCGAGACCGCGCGCCACATCTGTACGAAACTGGCGCGGCATTTTATCGCCGACGATCCGCCGCCCGCCGCGGTGGAGCGCCTCACGCAGGCGTGGCTTGGTTCCAAGGCGCATCTGCCGGCGGTTTACGCGGTGTTGATCGAGTCGCCCGAAGCCTGGGAGCGACCGCTCGCGAAGTTCAAGACTCCGGCGGACTACATCTATTCCTCGTATCGCGCGCTCGGCATTCCGCTGCGCGAGAAAAGGCGCTCGCTGCAGGCCTTCGAGGCACTGGGCCAGCGCAATCTCATGCCGGGTTCGCCGGCGGGCTGGCCGGACACCAGCGCGGACTGGGACGGGTCGTCGGCGCTGCTCAAGCGCATCGCCTGGGCCGACGTCGTGGCGCAGCGCATGGGAGACGCGCGCAATGCACGCGCGCTCGCGCCGCAGTTGTTGGGCGGAACGTTGACCGAAGATACGGGCAGGGCAATTGCACGGGCCGAAAGTGGCGCGCAGGCGTTGACGCTGTTGATGGCGTCGCCGGAATTCATGCGTCGCTGAACCGATGGAGACATCGATATGAAAAGCACTCTTTCGCGCCGTGGATTTCTCGAAAGTTCGCTGTTCGCCGGCGCCAGCACGCTGGTGGCCGCGCGGCTCGCCTTCGCGAACGCTCCCACCGATGCGCGTTTCGTATTCGTTTTGCTGCGCGGCGCGCTCGACGGCCTCTCGGCCGTACCGCCCGTGGGCGATCCGGACTACGCGGGATTGCGCGGCCAGATTGCGCTCGCGAAGAGCGGCGCGGGCGCCGCCTTGCCACTCGAGGGTCCGTTCGGACTGCATCCGGCACTGGAATTCCTGCATCGCAGCTATGCCGCGAAGGAACTGACCGTACTGCACGCCATTGCGTCGCCGTATCGCGAACGCTCGCACTTCGATGCGCAGAACGTGCTCGAGAGCGGAGACATGCGGCCACACGGTTCCACCAGCGGCTGGATCAATCGCGCCTTGATGTCCCTGCCGGCCAAAAAGCCGCACGAAGCGGGCGTCGCGCTCGGCGCCAACGTGCCGCTCGCGATGCGCGGACCGGCCGAGGTGGCTTCCTGGTCGCCCACGAAGATCGCCACGCTGGACGATGCCACCCTTGCGCGCGTCACGGATCTGTACGCGCGCGATCCGCTGCTGTCGCAGCGCCTGGCCGAAGCGCTCGAGAGCGACGCGATTGCCACCGAGGCGCAGGCGGCCGCGAATGCGGATCCCGAAGCGACGATGACGATGACGATGACCTCGAAGGACAACGTGGTCGAGCAGGATGCGAAGGAGAAGCGCAACTACAATGCGCGCTACGTGGAGACCGCGCGCGCCGCGGCGGGATTTCTCAAGCGCGATGACGGGCCGCGCGTGGCGATGTTCGACACTTCCGGTTGGGATACCCACGCGAACGAGGGCGGCGCGCAGGGACAATTGGCGCTGCGCCTGCGCGGGCTCGATGCGGCGTTGGGGGCATTGAAGGATTCGCTGGGCCCGGTGTGGAGCAAGACCGCCGTGCTGGTGGCCACCGAGTTCGGCCGCACCGCGGCGATCAACGGCACGCGCGGCACGGATCACGGCACTGGTGCAGCCGCGTTCCTGTTAGGCGGCGCGGTAGCCGGCGGCCGCGTGCTGGCGGATTGGCCCGGGCTCGGGCGCGCGAACCTGCTCGAGAATCGCGACCTCAAACCGACGCGCGATCTGCGCACGGTGATGAAAGGCGTGTTGCGCGATCATCTCGGGGTGTCGGTGGCGGCGCTCGACCAGACCGTTTTCCCGGACAGCTCCGGCGCGCGCGCGATGGATGGGCTGGTGCGTTCCTAGAGGGGACATTCCTGGCTTTTTTTTTGGAAATAAAGAGACAGAAACCGGAGAAACCAGGAATGTCCCCTTTTCTCCGGTTTCTGTCTCTTTATTTCCAAAAAACCAGGAATGTCCCCTCTAACTACGCGGGCACTGCTGCCGATCTCACCGGCGCCTCGCGGATCGGCAGATTGACGAATGCCGCGGCCAGAGCCAGCGCGATATCCGCATACCACATCCACGAATAGTCGCCGAACTTCACCAGCGCGAGGCCGCCGAGCCACGCGCCGAAGAATCCGCCGATCTGGTGCGTGAGGGTCGCGAGACCGAACAGCGTGGCGAGATAGCGCACGCCAAACAACTTGCCGATGAGTCCGGCGGTGGGCGGCACGGTGGCGAGCCAGGTGAAGCCCAGTACCGCCGCGAACACGTAGAAGGTGAGCGAGGTCTTGGGTGCGGCCAGGTAGATGGCGACCGCCACAGCGCGCGAGAAATACATCGCAAACAGCAGCCATTTCATGCGCATCACGCCGCCGGCCCAGCCGGCCATCAAGCTACCAGCGACGTTCGCGAGACCGATGATGGAGATCGACGCCGCCGCGACCGATGCCGGCAAGCTGCAGAGCTTCACCTCTCCCGGCAGATGCGTGACGAGAAACGCAATATGAAAACCGCAGGTGAAGAATCCGGCGTGCAGGCACCAGTAGCTGCGGTCGCGCGCCGCGATGGAGATCTGCTCCCGTAGCGTCATCGAGGCGGGCGGCGACGCCGCCGGGTTCGCGGGCGCCGCCGCCGCGAGCGACTGCCGCAACAGCGGCCGTGCCAGCGGGATCGTGGCGAGCGCCGTCACGGCCATCGTCCACATCGCGACCATCCAGCCGAAAGTGGTGATCAGGAACTGGTTGAGCGGCGCGAAAATGAACTGCCCCAGGCTGCCGCCGGCGTTGACGAAACCCGCCGCCACCGAGCGCTTCGCCGCCGGTACGCGCTGCGCTACCACGCCGATCAACACGGAGAAGCTGCCCGCGCCGGCGCCCGCCGCGGTCAGCACGCCAATGGTCGCGAGCAGCAGGAATTCATTGCTGGCGAAGGGAGTCAGCGCCGTTCCGCCGGCTAACAACAAGGCACCGATCAGCAATACGCGGCCGGCGCCGTAGCGATCTGCCATGGCGCCGAATGCAGGCTGCGCCACGCCCCACATGAGCTGGCCGATGGCGAGCGCGAAGCTCATGGCCGCGTAACCGACGCCCGTGGTTTCGATGATGGGCGCGATGAACAGCCCGAGCGACTGGCGCATGCCCATCGTGATCATCAGGATCGCCGCCGCCGCCGACATGATCAGCAGCATGCCGCGCCCCATCAGCGGCTGCTCTTTGACGGTGGTGGCGGTCACTTCGATCCGCCGGGCGCAGGGCCTTCCTTGCCCGGTGACGTCCAGCGCACCGCGGCGATGCCGACTCCGGGCCCGAGCACCAGAATAGAAATCTCACGTCGATTCATGGTTTTCGTTTCCTGGGCCTTCATTCCCTGACGAAGCGTCGTCGAACACGCGCACCAGATGATCCGCGACTGAGCGCAGGCGCGCCAGCCGCTCCTGCGACCGAACTTGCAGGCTCGCGTTTTTCCAGCAACGCGCAGGCCGCCATTTCCATTTGCGCGGCTTCGGCCAGCGCGGTTGCGCCGGCTGCATTCAGCGAGAAACCATGGGCGCCGCGCGTGAACAGCGCCTGGCCGAGCGTGGCCTCGAAATTCGCGAGGCGTCGCGCGACGGTTGCGTGGGTGACCTTCAGGGCGCGCGCTGTTCCGGCCAGCGTGGCATGACGGGCGAGGGCGGCAAAGAAGCGCACGTCTTCCCAATCGAGGCTGGCGGTTCGTTTCTG
>DATHJZ010000139.1:0-11520 GCA_035286365.1 Steroidobacteraceae bacterium
GTCGACGGGATTGAATTTGCACAGCGAAGGGCCGTCGAGGTCCACCTTGGTGATCACGTCGGCTTTGGCGACGGCGATGTGAGCCGCCGCCGCCACGCTGATGCTGGTTTCGACCATGCAGCCGATCATGCAATCGATCTCGTACATCGCTGCGATGTCCGCGATGTGCAGGGCATTCGAGATGCCGCCCGTCTTCATGAGCTTGATGTTGATGATGTCCGCGGCGCGCATGCGGATGAGCTCGATCACCTCCGTCGGCCCGAACACGCTCTCGTCCGCCATGATCGGCGTATGCACGCGCTCGGTGACGTATTTCATCCCCTCGAGATCATTCGCCTTCACCGGCTGCTCGACCAGCTCCATGCGCACGCCCGCATTCTCGAGCGTCTGGATGGCGAACACCGCCTGTTTGGCGGTCCACGCCTGGTTCGCGTCCACGCGAATGAGCGCCCGATCCTCGACTGCCGCGTAGATGGCCTTGACGCGCTCGACGTCGAGCTCGATGTCCTTGCCGACTTTGACCTTCAAGGATTCAAAACCGCGTTCGACCGCGGCGAGCGAGTCCGCGACCATCTTGTCGATGTAATCGACGCTGATCGTGATGTCGGTAGTGATCACCGGGTCGCCGCCGCCCAGAATCTTGTAGAGCGGCGCCTCGTACAGCTGCGCGAACAGGTCGTACACGGCGATCTCGACGGCCGCCTTCGCGCTCGAATTCTTCTCCAGTGCGCCCTGGATCAGCCGCGTGATGCGATTGAGATTCGCGATCTCCTGGCCGATGAGCCGCGGCATGATGACCTTGTGAATCGCCTCGATGATGGAGCCATGCGTATCGCCGGTGATGACCGCGGTGGCAGGCGCCTCGCCATAGCCGATGTGCCCGGTGTCGGTGTCCATCATGATCACGATGTCTTCGATCGTGTCCACGGTCCGCAAGGCTGTCTTGAACGGCGTTTTGAGCGGGACGCGCAGCATGCCGAACCGGATCCCCGTAATTTTCATGGTCGCACTCGCAGGATACTGGTGATGTGATCGACGAATGGCTCCCGCCGGGCGAACAGCAGCGGCGTGAGCGGGGTGACCGAAACTCCATTGAGCACCACCCGGGTCACCTCCCCCGTTCCGTCGCGATAGCTGATGCCCGTCGTGTCGTGAATCACGTACGGCATGCCGTTTTCGTGCCCTATCACCATCATGACGTGCCCGGGGATATATACGAGATCGCCGACCTCGAGGTCACGCAGCACCGCAAGCCTGCGCTCATGATCATCGGCGTCCGTGAAGGTGATGCGATTGACCGCCGGAGTCACCGCCTGGTCGCGCGTGTTGCGCGGCAGCTCGACCCCGAAGCTGCGATAGACATCGGACACGAAGCCGCTGCAGTCGCGGGCGTTGTACGAATGGCCCCACCCATAGCGCTCGCCGAGGAACTTGAAGCCCTGGCGCAGCAGGTTCGCGCGACTGAGCGGTAGATAGTCCTCCGAAGCGTCCGCGGTGCGCGGCAGGAGCGTCGGCGTGAATTGCAGCGTGCCGTCGCTCGCGCGCCCGGGCAGCTCGATGACGTGCGCCGTATAGGGATGTTGCCCGTTGACCGGCTTGCCCGCGGGCCAATCCGCGATCACCGGAACCCGGACGCCCATGTCGAGCTGCAACTCCGAAACTTCGGGGCGCTCCGGCGTGAAGACTGTCTTTACCATCGCACCCGTCACCACCAGGTACGGCGCCTTGCGCGTGTAGGCGAGCACTTCTTCCGCCGAACCTGCCGCGATGAAACGCTTCTCGACCCACGCTGCATACAAAGGGCTCACCACGAACCACCAGTTCCCGTCGCGACTCTCGTGTGCGATGACGACGGCGGTGCCGGGAAACAAGGCGCTTTCCTGGAAGCGATCGATGTTGCGATCATCGGCTGAGCTGTACGCACGCAGCGGCGCGGGAAAGGTGCGCAGATCCGCCCGCTTCACGACGAGACCGTACCGGGTGGGCTGGCTCAAAGGAATCGTCTCGAGCGCGACGTTTCGAAGCAGCGCATCGAATTCAGATCGTTCGAGCTTGCGGCCCGCGGCATCGAACAACTCCTCATCCGGATAACCCGAAAGCTTTTCTATCCACGCGCGAACCTTGTCAGCCGTCAGCGCGGGCGGCATGGCATCGAGGTCATGGACGGAAGGGTCGAGTTGCACGAGCCGTGCGTTCTGCGCGGCGATCGCCCGGCGGTCGAGCACGATCTTCGACGCGTTCGATTCGCGCGCGATCCAGAACGCAGGCGTCAATTGTTTCGGCCGCACGCCCACCACGGCATGTGCAGGAGCAGCGCTGGGCGCAGGCGTCGAAGTGGAGCACGACGCGAGAAGGCCGCACGCGAGTAGCGCGTAAATCGACTCCCACCGCTGCGTGCACATCATCGTCATCGCCCCTCGTGTCTCACAGAATAGTCTCTTCCTGCATGGCCAAATGCAAGAATAAATTATTGACCCTGCACTTCTTGGCATGTTAAACAGCTGTGAACAAGGCGGCGTGTGCAATATGAAAGACGCGCAATTTTTCAGACCGTCATCTCTTCGCGATCTCGTGATGCGCGTGACCTGCGTATTGATGTTGGCCGGATTCTGCGTCGCGGCGCAGGGCGACACCCTGACGCAGGTCAGGAAGCTCGTCGACGCGGGTCAGTTCAAATCCGCCGAAGCGCAGCTCGCGGCGGCGCTCGCGCAACCTGCGGTGCCTGCTTCGCAACGCGCGGCGCTCACCTTCGAGCGCGAGCGCATGCGGCGCATCCTGCTCGACTTTTCCCTCAACGCCGAAGATGTCCAGTCGCGGCTCAGGCGGCAGATTCCGGATCTCACCCCCGCGGAATTTGCCGCCTGGGATGCGGCGGGACTTCTCGAGCGCCAGCTCATCGATGGACGCACGCTCTATTTCAACCGCGCGCCGTCAAACCTCTTTCGTCTGAGTGCGGCAGCCGTAAAGCGCCGCAGCGCCTCGACGCCGCCGTGGACGGATGGACCGATGGAGACGGCCAACGCCTATCACCGCGAGGTGCGCGATCAGGCATTGGCGACGCGTAAGCACTTCGTGGCGCCGCGACACGTGCGGGTGACGTATTCCCTGACCGTGAATGCGGATGCGGTTCCGAATGGCGAGGCGTTGCGCGCCTGGCTGCCGTTCCCACGCGCGCTCCCGGGCCAGCAAGAGGGCGTGCGCCTCGTCGAGAGCACGCCGACAGAACACAACATCGCGCCGGAGTCGGCCCTGCAGCGCACTGTCTACCTGGAGCGGCGTGCCGAGTCGGGCAAGCCGACGCTGTTTTCGATCACCTACGAGCTGACAGTCTTCGGCCAATACCATCCGATCGATCCCGCGAAAGTTGAGTCGGCGCCGCGTACGCCTGCGCTCGCGCCGCACCTGGCGGAGCGCGCGCCACACATCGTGTTCACCCCCGCGATCCGCAAGTTCTCCCGCGAGATCGTCGGCGCGGAGACCAATCCGTACCGCATTGCGCAAAAGCTGTTCGCCGCGGTCGATCGCATTCCATGGGCCGGCGCGCGCGAATATTCCACGATCTCCAATATCAGCGATTACGCGCTGCATGCCGGCCACGCGGATTGTGGACAGCAGACGCTGCTATTGATGACGCTGCTGCGACTGAACGGCATTCCCACGCGCTGGCAATCCGGCTGGGTCTACTCCGACGCCCAGATCGGCAATGAAAAGTACGACAACATGCACGATTGGGGTCAGCTCTATCTACAGCCCTACGGCTGGGTGCCGATGGATGTGACCTTCGGACGCCTGGCGTCCGGCGATCCGCAGATCGATGCGTTCTATCTCGGTGGGCTCGACGCCTACCGCATCGCGTTCAACGACGATTTCAGTCAGCCGTTCGTACCGGCAAAGCAGCACTTCCGATCCGACACCGTGGATTCACAACGCGGTGAGGTCGAGTGGCGCGACGGAAATCTGTATTTCGACCAGTGGGATTACAAGTTCGAAGCGCACGTGCTCACCGTGACTAACGGCGGCTGAGTGTTCTGGTTCAAGGGAGACTCTATGTACAACAAGCGATTCATCCGGGCCTGCATTCCGGCGTTCTTCATCATGGCGTCGCAACTGACGTATGCCGCGAGTGGCGACGGTTCTCTCGTCGGGCATATCAACGCCGAGGACAAGAGCGCCGTGAGCGGCGCGGAAATCACGGCGCGCAATCCAGCGACCGGCTTCAGCCGCACGGTCAAGGCTGAAGCGGATGGGTCGTTCCGCTTCCCCTTCCTGCCCGTGGGCACCTATACGGTCGAAGCTTCGAAGGACGGCAAGAGTCTCGGCTCGCTCGCGGACGTGACGGTCAATCTCGGGGTCGCGACGACCGCGGACCTGGATCTGGCCGGCACCATGCTCGAAGTGATCACCGTGAAGGGTTCGCGCATCATGAATGCCGTGGACGTCACGTCCACAGAAAGTGCGACCAACATCTCGCGCGAAGATCTGGACCGCCTCCCCGTAGAGCGGGATCTGCTGTCCGTAGCGCTGCTCGCTCCGGGTCTCTCCCGGGGACACGACTTCGGCGGTGGGGCGGGTGTCTCCTTCGGCGGCTCTTCCGTCGCCGAGAACACTATCTACATCAACGGTCTCAACGTCACCGATTTCTACAATCGCATCGGCTTCTCCACCGTGCCGTTCGCGTTCTACAAGGAGTTCCAGGTCAAGACGGGTGGATACTCGGTGGAGTTCGGTCGCACCACCGGCGGCGTCATCAACGCGGTGACCCGCTCGGGCACCAATAATTTCGAAGTCGGCGGAGAGGTGACCTGGGAACCGGACTTCCTGCAGTCCACGAAGAACAATCATCCGGGGATCCTGGGGCAGTACGACCAGTACAACCGCAACACCTATGACGTCTATGCGTCCGGCCCGATCGTCCGCGACAAGCTGTTCTTCTTCGCGCTGTACGAGTTCCGCGACTACAACCCCGTCAACACCGACGACTCCGGGATCCGCTTCGATGATGCCGAGGAAGATGACGGCTTCTGGGGCGTGAAGCTCGACTGGCAGATCAACGACCGCAATCTGCTGGAATTCCTCGCGTTCTCCGATAAGAACGAGACGGTCACGGACAGCTTCGGGTTCGATGCGGCGGCCGGCGAGCGCGGCCAGTTCGAGAATCGACGCTTCGAGAACGATGGTGGCGACAACTGGGCACTGACCTACACGGCCTATCTCACCGATTCGCTGTCCGCCAAGGCGCTGTATGGCGAGAACGAGCGGCAATTCTCCCGGCTCAGCCAGAACGACATCGACTGCAGCCGAATCCGCGACCTGCGCGGCCCTTCGGCAATCGACGTCGGCTGCACCTCGAGCGCCAACATCATCACGCGCACGGACAATCGTGAAGCGGCGCGCCTGGACTTCGAGTGGGCGCTCGGTTCACATCAGCTGCGATTCGGTCTCGACCATGAGTCCAACGTGTCGGAGCACAACCAGTTCTACCCTGGCGACCGGCTGCTGTACGAAGTGCGCAGCGTCAACGTGCCGACTCTCGAGAACGGTGCGCCCCGCCCCGCCGGCGTGACGGATTTCGTCCGCACGCGGCAGAACGAGGTGGCCGGCAGCTTCGAGACGCTGAATAGCGCCTTCTATCTGGAAGACAGCTGGCAGGCCACCGAAACGCTGGTGCTCAATGCCGGCGTACGCGTCGAGAGTTTCGACAATCGCAATTCTGCGGGCGACAGCTACATCAAGATGGACAACATGATCGCGCCGCGCTTCGGCTTTGCGTGGGACATGAAGGGCGATGGCCGCACGAAACTCTTCGGCAACGCCGGCCGCTACTTCCTGCCGGTGGCGAACGTCATCAACATCAAGCAGGCGGGCGGCTTCCTCGACGCGCGCAACTGGTATGTCTTCGAAGGCTTCGAGAGTTTCGAGTACAACGGCATCACGCGCCAGCGTCCGATCCTCGGCGCCCAGGTGGGCGACGAGGACACTTCCCAGGGAGATGGCTCGGTCGGCGACCTGCGCAGCGAAGTGGATAAGGACATGGACCCGGTGTACCAGGACGAGCTCATCCTCGGCTTCCAGACCATGATCAATGACCAGTGGTCGTGGGGCCTGCGCGCCACCTATCGCAGGCTCACCAATGCCATCGACGACATGGAGATCAGCTCGACCGGCGTCATGTGCGACGGCGAACCCGTCTCCAATGGCTTCGTGATGGCAAATCCCGGCCGGGTCGTGACGATCTTCTCCGACACGGACTGCGACGGCGAGAACGACGCGTTCGTGAACGTGGATACCGCGCACGGCGGCTGGGCGAAATACGACGGCGACGGCAACTACCTCGGTGACGCTGCGTACACGAAGCCGAGCCGCAGCTACAAGGCGGTCGAGCTCGCGGTGGACCGCGCGTGGGATGGCAAGTGGACGATGAACGCGGCATACACGCTGGCATTCAACAAGGGCAACGCGGAAGGGCCGGTGAACACGGACACAGACTTCGGCGACACGGGCCGCACCGAGAACTTCGACGATCCCTGGGTGAACTACGGCGCGTACGGCTACCTGCCGAACGACCGCCGGCACCAGTTCAAGCTCCGCGGCGCGTATGGCTTCCTCAGCGACTGGCGCGCGGGCCTCACGCTGAACGTCCAGTCGGGCCGGCCGATCAGCGCGTTCGGCAGCGGCAATCCCTTCGACGCCACCTCGTACAACAGCTTCTTCATCTGCACCGCCAACTGCGGTTCGGAGGCCGACGCGGTGTACGAGTTGTTAGGCCGCGGCTCGCAGGGACGTACTCCCTGGACTTACGATGTCGGCGCGAACATCACGTGGCAACACACCATAGGTCCGGCGGACGTGTCGGTGAAACTCGCGGTCTACAACCTGCTCAACCAGCAGCGCGTGCTCGAAGTGGACGAATCGTACAACCCGACCGATCCGGATGACTCCTTCGGCCGGGGCACGGCGTTCTTTTCCCCGCGGTACGGACAACTGACCTTCCAGGTGAAGTTCTGAAGGCAACGGCCGCGACAATCGCCGCCGCGCTCGTCTTGAGCGCGGCGGCGTGCGCCGTCCGGCCAGTTGCAACGGAGCCGCTCACTCTCGATACACACGTCGACATTCCACGCACCTACATGCGTGAGACGCGCTTCGACCCCGGCACGGACACCGAACTACGAGTAGATCTCGGCAAAATGAAACGCGGCGGGCTCGACGCCGCCTTCTTCGTGATCTTCGTCGAGCAGGGACCGCGCACGCCCGAGGGCTATGCCACGGCGTTCGCGGCCGCCGAGCGCAAGGTATCGGCCATCGAGGAGATGGTCCGCAAGTACCCGGCGCGCATTCGGCTCGCCACATCGCCAGACGACGTCATCGTGAATCACGCCGCCGGACGGTTGTCCGCGATGATCGGCATCGAGAACGGGTTCGTCATCGGCAAGGATCTGGCGCGGCTCGATGCCCTGTACGCGCGCGGCGCACGCTACCTCGGGCTCACGCATACCGGCCACAACGACATCTGCACCAGCTCGGGAATCCTGAAGGAGCTCGGCGACACGCCGGCTACGGAGAATGTCGGCCTGAGCGCTTTTGGTGAAAGCGTGGTCCGTCGCGCCAACGCGCTCGGCATGATGGTGGACGTCTCGCACGCCTCGGATGCCTGCGTGCGCGATGTGCTGCGCGTGTCGACGGCGCCGATCATCGCCTCGCACTCCTCCGCGCGCGCGCTCACGAATCACGCGCGCAACCTGAGTGACGACCTGATGCGTTCGATCGCCGCGAATGGCGGTGTCGTGCACGTCGTCGCCTACACCGGATTCCTGAAGCTCGACCCCGCGCGTGACGCAGCCGAGAAAGTCCTCGAGAGTGAGACCGCGCGCCAGGCGGGCGATGCCAAATACGACAGCGCGAAGCACGAATATCTTCCCGCCCATCAACGCGGTCTCAAACGTCTCGATCAGCAGTACCCGCTTGCGACGCTCGACGACTATCTAGATCACATTCAGCACGCCGTCAAAGTGGCCGGTATCGACCACGTCGGACTCGCTTCCGACTTCGATGGCGGCGGCGCAGTCCAGGGCTGGCACGATGCGAGCCAGACACGCAACGTCACGGCGGGTCTGCGGCGACGCGGCTTCACGGAGGCGCAGATCGGCCAGTTGTGGAGCGGCAACAGCTTGCGCGTGTGGCGTGATGTCGAACGGGTCGCGCAATCCTCGAAGGTCACCGACAAGAAAACCCTCGATGCCATCTTCGATGCGGTGATGGCCGAATACCACCTGCCGGGCCTGGCGCTGGGCGTGGTCGAAGACGGCAAGGTTTCCTACATGCGCACTGCCGGCGAACTCGTTTCCGGCGGCGGACGAGCGATCGACGCGGACACGCTGTTCAAGATCGCTTCGAACACGAAGGCGATGACGACCGGCGTGCTCGCGCGTCTCGTTGATGCCGGCAAGCTCAAATGGGATGACCCGGTCGTCAAGTACCTGCCGCAGTTCAGGATGAGCGAGCCGTGGATCACGCGCGAGATGCGCGTACGCGATCTGCTCATTCACAACAGTGGGCTGCGCGAGGGTGCGGGCGACCTCATGCTGTGGCCGGAGCCCAATCTGTTCACACGCGCGGACATCATCGCCGGACTGCCATACCTCAAGCCGGTGCAAAGCTTTCGTTCGCACTATGCCTACGACAACCTGCTCTACATCGTCGCCGGCGAAGTGGCCGCCGCGGCAGGCGGTGCATCGTACGAGGAGCTGGTGCGTCGCGAGATCTTCGAGGCCGTCGGTCTCAATCGTTGCCAGGTCGGCGAATGGAATCGCGACGCGGTGGGCAACGTCGCGCAACCTCACTACCGGGAAGGTGACCGCAACGTCGCCTATCGGCATGACCCGGAAGCCGTTCCTGCGATTGCCTCGGCTGCCGCGGGCGGAATCCGCTGCAGCCTGAACGACATGCTTACGTGGATGCGCCTGTGGCTGGACCCCGAACTACGGCCGCCGGGACAGGATCGCCCGTGGCTGAGCAGCGTTCAGCACGCAGCGCTGTGGTCGCCGCATACGCCGATGCCGCTGTCCGAACGACAGAAGCGCTGGAACAACGGCAACTTCTCGGCCTATGGCTACGGCTGGCGCCTGTCGGACGTCGATGGCGTTCTGCGCGTGGCGCATACCGGTACGTTGGGCGGGATGTATTCGGCACTGAACCTGCTGCCCGAAAAACGCAGTGGATTTGTATTCATGATCAATGGCGAGGGCGCAAGGGCACGCACGGTGCTGAACGAGGCGCTCGCGAAGCAGTTCACGGCACCCGGCCGCGCGCCGACCGCTGGCTGGTACATCGAGCAACTGAAGCTGGAAGACCAGGCCTCGGCAACCGCTTCAGGACCTGCGTATCTGCAGCTTCCCATGCGGAAGCTCGCGTCGCCGTCTTCCCTGGCACCATGGCTCGGCCGCTATCGAGATCCCTGGTTCGGAGAAATTTCCATTTGCGAACATGACCGCCACGTGAGGTTCAATTCGGCGAAGTCGCCCATGATGGCAGGCTACGTCATGCGCGTCGGGGAACGCCTGCTGGTCGACTGGGACGACAACGTGGATGAGGAGCCGTGGCTCACCTTTGCGAAAGGACAACCCGCCACGCTGACGCTCGCCAAAGTCGATCCCGAAGGCGACTTCAGCTCGGACTACGAGGACCTGTCCTTCACGCGCGTCGGCGCCTGCAGACCCTCACCCAAGGCGGTGCCGATGAGCGACGCCGACGCCAACCAGCGGGTCGACGACCTGATGCGCAGCTATTCGGGCACCGGGCCCGGCGCATCCGTGCTCGTCCTGCGCAACGGTGTGCCCGTGGTCCGGCGCTCGTACGGGCTCGCCGATCTCGAACTACACGCACCCGCCTCATCCGCCACTAACTACCGGCTCGCGTCGGTGACCAAGCAATTCACCGCCGCCGCCATCCTGCTGCTCACCGAAGCGGGCAAGTTGCAACTCGACGACCCGGTACGGAAGTGGCTGCCGGAGCTCCCGGAGGCGGCGCAGCCGGTGACGATCCGGCACCTGCTGACGCACACGGGAGGCCTGATCGACTACGAGGACTTCGTTCCCGACGAGGGCCCCCAGGTGCACGACGCGGATGTGCTGCGTTTGCTGGCAACGCCCAATCGCACGTACTTCGCGCCGGGCTCCAGCTACCGCTACAGCAATAGTGGCTATGCGTTGCTCGCGCTGATCGTTGAGCGGGCTTCCGGTCAACGCTTCTCGCAGTTCCTGCACGATCGCATCTTCGCGCCGCTCGGCATGCAAGCCACCGTCGCATTCGAGGACGGCGTTTCGACCGTCCCCTCCCGTGCCTATGGTTATAGCGCCGGCAGTGACGCCTGGGCGCGCACCGACCAGAGCACCACGAGTGCCGTGCTCGGCGATGGCGGGATATATTCGTCGACGAACGATCTCGCGAAGTGGGACGCTGCGCTGTATGACGACAGATTGTTGCGCAAAGAATCCCGTGAGCTCGCCTTCACACCGGCCACGCACACCGACAACCCGAGCGTCGACTACGGCTTTGGCTGGCGCATCAGCGGGGAAACGCTCTGGCATTCTGGTGAGACACGGGGCTTTCGAAACGTGATCATCCGATATCCGGAACGGAAGCTGACTGTCATCGTGCTCACCAATCGCAACGACCCCGAGCCCTATTCCATCGCGCTCGCCATCGCGCAGCTCTTCCTGCCCGCAGCCAGCCGCCCGTGATTCAAAACGACGCCGTCCTTTTTGGGCTGCTGGCAGCGACCCTCGGCGCCGTCTTCTGGACCACGCGTTCCCCGCTGCCGTTCTGGCAACGTTTCTATCGCTATGTCCCGGCGATCATGCTGTGCTATTTCCTGCCGGCGCTCTACAACTCGTTCGGACTCGTCGATAGCGAGCACTCCAAACTTTACTTCATCGCCTCGAGGTACCTGCTTCCCGCAACATTGGTGCTCCTCACCCTCGCCATCGATCTGCCCGCAACCCTGCGCCTGGGTCCGAAGGCGCTCATCATGTTTTTCGCCGCGTCCTTGAGCGTTGTGATCGGGGGTCCCGTTGCGCTCCTCATCTGGAAAGGGATCGCCCCCGCGACGGTGGACGGCGAGCTGTGGCGCGGCATGACCGCGATCGCCGGAAGCTGGATCGGCGGGGCCGCCAACCAGGCCGCCATGAAGGAGATGTTCCAGATCGAGCCCAACATCTTCGGCGTGATGGTCGCGGTCGATATCCTGTTCTCCTACCTGTGGATGGCGGTGCTGCTGTGGATGGCCGCGAATCACGAGCGTCTCGATCGCAAGCTGAACGCGGACACCACGGCGATCACCGCCCTCGGCGAACGGATGGAGCGCCTGCGCCTGGAGCATGAGCGCGTTCCGGCGCTCGCGGACCTCATGATCATGCTGGGACTTGCCTTCGGAGCAACTGGCCTTGCGCACGCGCTGGCCGCGCCGATCGCCGGCGCATTCGCCGGCCGGGAGTGGGCCGAGCGCCTGTCGCTCTCGAGCGAATT
>DATHJZ010000140.1:0-5740 GCA_035286365.1 Steroidobacteraceae bacterium
CCACATAGCCGGTGGGCACCGTGATCTCGAAGACATCGGTATTGCGAACGGGTGCATCGAACTCGATCGGATGCTGGCGGGGCTCCTTGGTTTCCAGCAACCCGCTCGACATGGACCCCAGCACACGCGGCCGGATGATCAGCAGTTCGCCCGCGGTCCGCGGATAACGCGGGATCTCAAGGGTGTAGTTCCAGATGAACGGCTGTTCCACGACTCTCAGGTTGACCACGCTCGCATGCAGAATCTCGAACGTCGACAGCGAGTGGGTCAGCATCGATTCGATCGGCTTGATCTGATCCACGTCCTGCTGCGCGGCGCGCAGGCTATAGCGCTGCCCGGCCGCGCCGTCGCCTGACCAGGTCTCGCGCACGTCCCCGCTCAAGGTGCCATTCTCGTCGAGCGTCAATTTCGCCGTACGCTCCACGCCGTTCAGCGCGCTCGAGGTTTGCGGGAGCGCAATCAGCTCGCCGCCGGCGGGCGTCACCAGCACTCCGTAGTTGGCCTGCAGCGCGCCCGGTAGATAGCCCAGTGGAATGAGTGGATGCGTTGGGTCAAAGAATAAAACCGGGCCGAGCGTCTTGTGCTGGATCAACGCCGGCAACTGCGCCTTGTCGACACCGGCCGGAAGCTGGATCGCGAGGATCGCGTGATTGAACCCCAAGTTGGGCGGTGTGCCCGCCGCCACGGAGCCGCGCGCGGTGTTGATGAGCACGTAGTGCGACTCGACGCCGATCTCCTTCAGCATCGAGGAGAGCAAGGTCACTTTGTCTTTGCAATCGCCAAAGCCGTGAGTCAGAACTTCGCTCGCCGGGTGAGGTTGCACACCGCCGACGCCCAGCTCGATGGCAACGTAGCGAATGTCCTTCTGAACGAAGGCGGCGAGCGCCCGCATCTTGGCTAACGGATCGATCGCGGACGCCGTGAGTTGCTGCGCCTTTTGACGAAGCTGCGGCGAGGGATCGCGCCGGCCGTTTGTAAGCCCGAGGTACCACGTGCCGACCTCCTGCCAGCTTTGAAACCCGCCGCCCATTCCGCCGGGTGGCTGCAGCGAAAGCACCATGCGCGCGGCGATGCCTTGCCACGGCGGCATCTGCTGCTCCAGCTTCACCGGCTTCAGATCCGTGGCCACCCAACGCCACTGTCCCGGCGCGACTTCCGTCGGCGCGGATTCGCCGTGATTGAGCCAGAACACCTTGTACGACCAATTCGGCGGCAGTCGCACCGTATAACGCGCCTCACGCACGGGCACGCTGTCCTGGATATCCCACTCGTCCGTCATCGCATACGGCTGCATTTCCCGCTCGATCTCGTAGCCGATGATGCTGCCTGGCACGGACGCCGGAATCCGCATGACTTTGCGTCGCAGGTCGCTGATCAATTCGCCGCCATCGACGTTCGTGATGGCGGTCTCGATGAGGTCCCGTTCCTTTACCTCGAAATCCTTGCCCTGCGCCGGAATGCTCCAGCCGCGCATGGACGTGACCCGGCTTTGCGGAGTGAAATCCGCCAGGACCGCACCGTACCGCTCGCCGTCGCTGCGCAGGATCTTGTAGACGCGGCGCTCGAGCCGCTTCATCTTGCCGGGCGGTTGCACCGTGAGCTCTGTTTCCGAATACAGAACGACGGCGTCCGTCTCGTCGTCGTGGGCCGGCACCGGTGCGCTCAACTGCGCGCGCATCCACTCAGGCGCGCCCGCGGCCCTCGCCGCCGGGGCGTGCATGCATGCGCACGCCGCCAGCCCTCCACACAGCAGTTTCGCGAGTCGCATATGGAGGCGCCTCAATGTTTGTTAGCCGCGCCCGGGTGCGCACCCGGCGTGATGACGATTTGATCCTCGTCGCCCGCGCGGACCGTCTGATAGAAATCCCGCACCTGCGCGTAATGTTTTTGCTGGATGATGATCGTATTGAGCACGAGCTCGCGCTTAATGCTCAGCATCCCGCCCGTAACTTGGGCGCTCGAGTTGTATGTCGCGACCTTGATGTCGGCGGTGCGCGCTTTCGGCACGCTGCTGGCTTGCCAGCCCGGCGGCAGCTCGATGGCGACCTCATCGGTGTTCTGATGGGGAAACATGAAATACAGCGGATGCACGCGGGCGCTGTGCTCGAACGTGTGCTTTTCCGATCCGCCGAACAGCCCGACAGGCATGAGCGAGCGGTTGCCCGCTGCGGCCGCCCAACCGGGCACGCGGAAGTCGAATTCGGCGACGAGTGGCGTCTCCGAGCCGGTCCAATCCGGCGTGTTGGTCAGCTTCACGTCAACCCCGACGGGCACGTCGGCCTCGAGGTCCTGCTCGAGGGACTTTCGACGCTCGGTGGCATCTTCGTTGCGCTCGCTGATGCGACGCCGGCTCGCTTCGAGGCCGCTGTAGGTCACGGTGACCTTGCCCTCGAGCGTTCCAGACGGTGCGAGCTTACCGACCATTTTGCGCTCGACGCGCGACTCGGCCGCGCTCGGCAGCGTTGTGTTCACCCATTGCCCGCCGTCGCCATCGAGGCGCAAGCCCTTGACGGCTGTTTCGTTCCACGGGAGATAGGCGAACGGCATGAATGGCATGCCGGGATCGAGGAACACCGCGCTGTCGCCGAGGTTGACGAGCACGACGCAGGTGTTGAGCTCGCGCGCATTCATCAAGCGCGGATCGAAGAAGGTATCGTCGCGCGTCGAGATGAGCACGAGGGAGGCATCGAGCTTCGCGGCGCGCACCAGGCCGAAGAAGAACCACGTGACTTCGTCCGCGTCGCCGTACCCGTGTTTCAGCACGTCTTCAGCGTCGTGAATGTCCGCGAGCTTTTCGCGCTCTGTCTCCTGCTCGGTGGCCTGGCGCTCGAACGAGAGGTTGCGAATCTGTTGAGCGCGCGCGTAGAGCTTGCGCGCTTTGGTTTCGACGGAATCTCCGGGCTGCACGAGCCGCGCGACTTCCTGCTCGAGCGCACGATTCTTGATGAAGCGCTGGATCAGGCTATTGGAGCGCTTGCCGAACGCTTTCCAATAGGCCTCCTGGTCCTTTTGATCGCTGTCGTCGCCTTCGTAAATGAACTGGACTCGATATTTCATCGCATCCTCGGGCGGCATGTACTCCTCGGTGACGAAGGCCGGAACGTCGTGCGTTTCGAGGCGGATGAGACCGCGCTCCTTCGCCGGGGGCTTCGTGTCGGGCGGCAGGCCGAGCGGCCAGCTCCACCGCAGCAGCAATCCGTCCGCCTGCCGCAAGGAAAACACGGCGCGCCGCGTGAACAATTCATCGCTGAGCAGCCAGCGCGAATTGAAAGCCCATCCGTACGGCATCGAGCGGCGGTAGCGGTATTCGATGATGCTGCCGACTTCCACGCCCGGCAGCGAGAAGGATTTCGCCATCATCTTGACGCCGCGCGCCTTGACGAGCGGCTTTTCGTACACCGTTCCGTCGAATTCGGCGATGCTGCCATCCGGACGAATGACGCGCGCTTGCAACCCACGAATGGTGTTGGCGCCCTTAAGGTACGGAATCTCGACGTTCGCGTACTTGCGCCCTTCGTCTGTCAGGACCTTGATGCGCGAGTAGATGGATTCGGTGGAGTTCGCATCGTCGCGATCGACCTGGCGATAGAGAAAGATCGCCGCCGCCTTGGGCGCTTTCGCCTCGCCCTTCATCTGCAGATCCTCGGGCGAAATGGGCTGCCACTCCTCGGCGCGGGCAGGCAGCGTGAGGACGAGCGACAGCAGTGCGGTGAGCGCTCCGAGACGGGCAAATCCCTGAAGCATGACGAAAAATCGTCCTTTTTATTGTATGTACGACACCTGTGCCGCCGCAGTATGGCGCAGCGTCATAGACGCGTCGAGCAGTCGCTGCGGACGCCATTCACCAGGCGGCGAAACCCGTTCGCGAATCCGTCGCTATCTACCCGCTTCGAGGAGGCGCTGCACGCGACTTGTTTTTCTTGGAGCTTCTGGCCGGTTCGTGCGCCGCTGATATCGCGCAACCCCATCAATCGCGTAGGTATGCGCTGAGGGGAAATGCAGCCAGGCCGGAGCCTCCGACTACGTGCCACAGCGTACAGAGCAGTGTCAGGCCGGATGGGACCATTGACTCCCACCCCCGGAGACATCCATGAATCTTCAAGTCGTGATGGGCCCGCTTTTGTCACTCATTGCGGGCATCCTGATCCTCATCGTGCCGCGGCTGCTCAACTACATCGTCCCGATCTACCTCATCGTCATGGGACTGATCGGACTCTATGGCAGCGGCGCGTTTCGCTGAGCCGCCGCCACGCCGTTGGTAGATAGAGGCCCCGGTGGCAGACCACCGGGGCCTGGTGCACGTCAGCGGGTGCGCCGCATGTAGTTGTCGAAGATGTAGTCGGCGACCTGCGTGCAGCTCACCTGGCTCGCGTCGATGTCGAAGCGGTAATGGATGCCGCCCCAGATGCGGCTGTTCGCCTCGTCGTCACCGAGCTTCCACAGGCTCGTATACGGCTCCGACCACACGACCGAGTTGTCGGCTGCGTACCAGACCGCTGTAAAAGCCTGATCGTCGCCGCCGAGGAGGTTCGCGAGCATCCGCGCGCCGCCCGCGCCGAGACAGGTCATGTTGCTCGAGTACGCCGGATAGGGCGGGGTGGTCACGAGCGGCGTCCAGCCGGGTTCGGCGTCCGTCGCCGGGTTGTTGTCGATGTCGGCATGCGCGATGGCGCTTTCCGGCCGCCACAGCCGATAGACCATCTTGCTGGTGTGAGCGGTGAGCAGGCTGTCGTGGAGCGAGACCATCGTCAGCGCAAAAGCCCGCGCCGTCCCGGAAAGCGTCAGGCGGTGTCGACGCGCCATGTCGCGGGTGACGTTGGACCACAACCTGATCGGATTCGTCGTGTTGAAGTAGATAGTCCCGGGCGCGGCCGCGAACAGCTGCGCGAACCGCGTCTGTGCTGCCGTGCGTTCGGGCGCGATGGCACCGCCGGCGGCGCGGCCCGCGCGCTTGACCTCGTTCACGTCCTCGGCATACGTAGTGCTTTCGAGCTGGGGCGCCGGCGCCGGCAGGAACTGCGTGGCCGTCAGCAGTCCGAAAGGCTGCGCTTCTCCGAGGCCGGAGAACTGGAACGGGCCGCTCGCGGTGGGCCGCCAGATGCCTGCCAGCGTCGATGGACCCAACAGCGGTGGCTGAGGATTGGCGATCGCGTACCCGTCGTTCTGACGCGCCGCGATGACGTCCGCCGCCACCTTCTTGCCCACGCGCACTCCGGCCAGGCGCGGCCCCGGCGCAATCCTCGCGAGCCGCGCCTGCAGCGCAGCGTCGGCAGCAGCCCGTCCTTCGGGCGTCGCGATCAAGGCATGGAAGACGTCATGCCCCGCCTGCGCCGCGGCTGCTTCCGCGGAGGCGTATGACGATGCGCGCACGCGGGTCTGGAACGACTCATACCTGCCGTCGATCGCGACGATGGCGTCCGCCATGGCGACGTGCACCATCGCGTAGCCACGCACCAACGGGAACGGCTGTCCGCTGAAGTACTGCTGCAGCAGCGCGTTCCATTCGACGATGACTTCAGTATTCGCGCGCGGCTGGGTGGCTTCGGCGCGCAGCGGCGAAAGGCTCGACATGACCACCACCAGAACGGCGGCGATCAAGGTTGCTGATTTTTTCATGGGATTCTCCCTGGGGCTGAGGACAGATGGAGATGCAGGCATTTGGCTAACAAATGCCCCGGAATGGGTTCTTCCGGGGCATTTCCTTTCGGCTCTCGAGCAGGATGTTCAAGTGCCGATCGAG
>DATHJZ010000141.1:0-4879 GCA_035286365.1 Steroidobacteraceae bacterium
CCGCGCTCGCGCGCCGCGCGCTCGCTGCAGTGGATCTTCCGGGTGTACGACGACGGCGTGGCATTTCGCTATCTAGTGCCCGGCGATGCCGGACTCAAGACGCTCAGTGTTCGCGCGGAAGAAACCGAATTCACCTTCGGCGGCGACTACAACTGCCATGGCTTCAATGTCGGCCGCGTGGACTCGAGCCACGAGGGCGAATTCGATCCCATCAAGGCGACCTACATTCGGGAGCACAACAACTACGACCTGCCTCTGGTGTGCCGCACGGCCAGCAATGCGTTCTCCATCGGCGAAGCGAACCTCATCGACTACGGCGGGATGTATCTCGGCGGCCGTGGCGACGGCAAGCCGGGCGTGCAGGCGCGCATTTCGCGCCGGCTCGACGACAAGGATCTGATCGCGCGCGCGGAGGTCGGCCCAAACGGCGCGGGCTCGCCGTGGCGCGTCATCATGCTGGGCGACAAGCTCGGGAACCTGATCGATTCCAATCTCATCGGCAATCTGAATCCGCCGGCCGCGTTCGATACCTCCTGGATCAAGCCGGGCAAGACGGCCTGGGACTGGTGGTCCGGTCCCTATCTACCGCCGCCGGACAAGGGCGGCACCGACATGCCGACCATCAAGCGCTATGTCGATTTCGCGGCGCAGGCGGGCTTCGAGTACATGATGATCGACGAGGGCTGGTGCCTGAATTCAGGCACCGGCGGCCGCGCCCCTGACAATGCCGATGTCACGAAGTCCAAACCCGACATCGACATGCCGGAACTCGTGGCCTACGCGGCGAAGAAGAAAGTGCGGCTGTGGTTGTGGGTGCAATGGTCGCTGCTCGATCGCCAGATGGACGCCGCGATCGCGCAATACCAGAAGTGGGGCATCGCGGGCATCAAGGTCGACTTCATGGACCGCAACGACCAGCAGATGGTCGACTACTACCACAAGCTCATGGCCAAGGCGGCCGGGCACAAACTGCTGGTCGACATGCACGGCGCATATCCGCCGGCAGGCCTGAATCGCACATATCCCAACTACATCACCCAGGAAGGCATCATGGGTGCGGAGTACAACAAGTGGAGCCGGCGCGTCACGGCCACGCACAACGTGAGCCTGGCCTTCACGCGCATGCTGCTAGGCCCGCTGGACTACACGCCGGGCGGGTTCCGCAACGCGACGCCCGAAACTTTCCAGGTGATCAACAGCCCGCCGCAAGTGCAGACCACGCGCGGCCATGGTCTTGGGATGTTCGTGGTGTATGAAAGTCCGTTCCAGATGGTGGCCGACAGCCCGGACGCGTATGAAAACGCCGCGGGCTTCGATTTCATCAAGGCTGTGCCCACCACGTGGGACGAAACGCGCTTCCTGCAGGGCGAGATCGACGATTACATCGTGGTCGCCCGCCGCAACGGCAAGGACTGGTACGTCGGAGTCATGGGCAACGAGAAGCCGCATTCGATCTCGGTGCCGCTGAGCTTCCTGGGGTCAGGCAAGTTCAACGCCAAGGTCTGGGCCGATGGCTCAACCCCCACGACGCTGATCGAGGGTGAGCGAGCCGTGACGTCGGTCGATACCCTGGAGTTGAACGTGGCGCCTTCCGGTGGCGCGGCGGTGCGAATTACGCGCTGAGCCGGAGCGCGAATCAGGTCCGCTTCCGCGCGAGCACGAAGTGCCCCGGCACGTCGGCGCCGGCTTCCTTGCGAAGCACGCCGGGCTCGAGTTGCAGCAGTTCGAGCACCGCGGCGTTGACGACTTCGCGTAGATAGGCGGCGCTGTGCGAATAGCGCCCGTGACTATGTAGCTGAAACCGGTGCGCTGAATCCGCAGGCTCGGCTTCGAGTGTCAACGCGAGCACGCCGTCGGGTCTGAGTGCAGTTGCGGCGGTCGCGATGGCCTCGTCGAGCGCGCCGAAATAGTTGAGCGTGTCCGCCGCGAAGATCACGTCGTACTCACCCGGGTGTGCACGCATGAAGGCGACGAGTTCGGCTTCGTGCAATTCATCGTAGACCTGGCGCTGTTTTGCCTTGGCGAGCATACCGGCGGAAAGATCGACGCCGACGAGCCGGCGCGCGCTCGAGCGCAACAAGGGACCGGACCAGCCGGTGCCGCAGCCCGCATCGAGCACCATGAGCTTTTGTTCGCCGAATGCGATCGCCTCCGACAATGCGGCGGCGAGGGTGCCCGGCGCCGCGTAGTTCAACGCGGTGAGCGCCTGATCGAAAGTATCGGCGAAGCGGTCGAACATCGTCACGACGAACGCGTCGTCGGCGCGCGCGGGCGCGTCTGCGCGCGAATACGCCGCTGCCATGTGGCGCGCGATGGGATTGCCGGGCTCCACCTCGAACCAGCGACGAAACGCATCGCCGGCGAGATCGGCGCGCCCCAGCCGCTGCAGCAGCAACGCAATTTTTTCGTACGCACCGGGGAAGCGCGGATTCAGCTCGAGCACCCGGCGATAACAGCGGATGGCATCGTCGCGCCGCTGCTGGCGCCGCAGCAGGTTGGCGAGGTTGTACCAGGCGGCAACGAAATCCGGCTTGAATTGCGTGGCGCTTTCGTACGCAAACTCGGCGCCCGCCAGGTCCTGATTCGCGAGCAGGATGTTGCCGAAATTGTTCCAGGCATCGGCGTTGCGTGGCGCCGCCTTGAGCGAGCGTCTGAGCAGTTCGATCGCGTGATCGCGGTGACCGAGCGCCATGCGCAGCACGCCGAGGTAGTGCAGGGCGTCGGCATCGGCGGGTTGGGCGCGCAACAACTCGAGGTAGATGGATTCCGCTTCGGCGAGCCTGCCGCGTTGATGAAGCCCGATCGCTTCGTGAATGGTCCTGGCGGCCATTCGCCCGTCAGCCCGTGCCGGCCTGGTCGCCGCCGTTCTTCGCGTGCAGCGCTTCGCTGAGCGCCACGACCAGCGGCTTCATGAACCACGAATGCTCGGGACTCGAAGCGACTTCGAATCCATGCGACCGGATCGATTCGGCCACGATCGGGCCCACCGCGGCGATCAGGGTGCGCGACAGCGCGCGGCGCGCGAGCGCGGCGGGATACTGAGTCATCAATCGCTCGACCTGCACTTTGCTCGTGAACGCGATCGCATCGACTTCGCCGGCCGCCATGCGTTCGAGCAGCGCCTGCACAGTCGCATCGTCCGCGGCGTTGCCGTACACGTACGGTGCGACGGTAGTGACCTCCGCGCCGCGCTCGCGCAGGAAGTCCATCAGGGCGAGATTCGGATCCGTACCGTACAGCTGCACGGCGACGCGACGGCCGCCGAGCTCGTGTGTTGAAAGCGCCGCGATCACGCCAGCGGTCGTGGGCTCTCGGGCTTCGATGGAGGGTTTGAGTCCAACCTCGCGCAGTGCCCGCGCGGGCTTGGGGCCGCGCGTCACGGTGCGCAGCTTCGCCAGCGCTGCGACGAAACGCGGCCGCAAAGCAGGGTCGTGTTTATCGATGCATCCCAACATCCGCCTGAGGCCTTCGCCCGTGAGCAGGATCAGGTCGTCGAAGCCATCGTCGGCAAGCTGCGCGCAGAACGAGAGCACCGTCTGAAACTGCGGCGAGTCGTAAATGTTGACCAGCGGGCAGCGCAGGACTTCGGCACCGCGACGTTCGAGGAGAGCGCTGAAAACCTCGATTTCGCGTGCCTCGGGCACCGCAATTCGCTTGCCTGTGAAGTTCAGGTCCGGCATCGCGCCGGAAGATACCACCCCATAGAAGAGAGCTATTGAGCTTTCTGGAACAGTACGCGCACGGCCCGGACGACCGCGCCAACTAATAAGAATGTCTGGGGGATCAGCGTGAAGAAAGTATTGGCCTGCCTGGCTGTGGGATTTGTTGCGGCCGGCACTGCGCGAGCGGAGGGACTGGACGCGGTGTGGAGCGCCTTTGGCGCGACCAAGCCGCTGGTGGATGCGCGCCTGCGCATGGAAGACGTCGATCAGGAACCGCTCGCCAACGACGCGAACGCGATCACGCTGCGGGCGCGACTGGCCTTCGAAACCGGCAAGGCGTGGAACACGGCATTGCTGGTGGAGGGTGAGGGTCTCGTTCCGCTGCGCAACGACTACCGCCCCGATCCGCTGGTCCCGACGATGACGACTTATCCGGTGGTGGCGGACGCCGAAGCGTACGAGATCAACCGTTTCCAGTTCACCAATACGAGCCTGCCTGGCACGACGATCACGCTCGGTCGCCAGCGCATCCAGCTCGACGACCAGCGCTTCATCGGCAATTCCGGCTGGCGGCAGAACGAACAAACGTACGATGCGTTGCGTGTGGTGAACAAGTCGGTCGCCAATCTAACGCTCGATGCGGCCTACCTGAACCGCGTGAATCGTGTGAACGGGCCGGATTCGCCGCAGGGCGTGTACAAAGGCGATAGCGGCCTGCTCAACGCGTCGTACCAGACCAAGGCCGGCAAGATCACCGGCTTCAGCTATCTACTCGACTTCGAGAACATCGCGGGGGTGCCGGCCGCCGCGCGCGACTCGACCTCGACGTACGGCCTGCGTTTCGCGGGCGAGCAGCCGGTGAACAAGGTCAAGCTCGGCTACATCGGCTCGTACGCAAAGCAGACCGACTATGCGGACAATCCGCTCGACTTCGACCTTGCCTACTGGAACCTCGAAGGGAATGTGACGTTCCGGCAGTTCGGCGCGGGTGCGGGCATCGAGGTGCTGGAAGGAAACGGCGTCAAAGGCTTCACCACGCCGCTGGCTTCGCTGCACAAGTTCCAGGGCTGGGCCGACAAGTTCACCGGCACACCGCCAAACGGCATCAAAGACAGGTATCTGAATCTCAGCGCCACGCTCAAGGCCGTGGCGAAGCTGGACACGCTTGGTTTCATCGTGAGCTACCACGACTATGCGGCCGAACACATCTCGGCCGA